>NZ_JBKFTO010000005.1:0-339701 GCF_050432925.1 Pseudomonas sp. 18175
CGCAGCTTTACGTTCTTCTGAGTAGAAAGGCATGACCATACTCTTGCCGCCCCCGAATTGCTTTTAAAAAGGGGAGGACACGACAACTACCCTGACACCGGGGGGCCAGAGCCAGAGCCAGAGCCAGAGCTTCGGGGGCAAGCCCCCTCCCACATTTCTGTTAGCGCCAGGCCCAGGACACGCCGGTGTAGATGCCTCGGCCATCGCCTGGGGTGGAACGCGCCATGTCCACACCCTTGTCGTCGTAACCCGGTGTGACGGTGTTGGCATAGCGCTTGTTGGTCAGGTTGCGCAGGTCAACCCATGCCTGCCAATCCTGCTTGGGCGCGTCATAACCAAAGGTCGCACCCAGCAGGGTGTACGACGCGGCGTAGAAGGAGTTGGCGTAGTCCACCGCCACCTTGGACGCGTGTTCGGTATTGAGGCTGGTGTAGAACCCGGTCGGATGGCTATAGCGCACTTGCGCCTGGTAGTAGTGCTTGGGGATGCCCGGCAAGGTGTTGCCGCCAAAGCGGTCGTCGTCGCGGTAGTGGAAGTCGCTGTAGGTGTAGGCCTGACGCAAGGCCACCCGACCGTTGCGGCCGCCCTCCCACAGTGGGCTGAGCAGGCTCAGTTCGACGCCTTGGTGCACGGTGGGGCTGGCGTTGTTTTCGGCGGTGATGGCGTTGGTGGTGGAGGTTTGGGCCTGGGTTTCCACGGTGAGCAGTTCGTGGCGCACTTCGGAGCGGTACAGCGCCAGGTCCCATTGGCCGAACCATTGTTCGCCACGGCCGCCGATTTCCAGGGTGGTGGCGGTCTGGTTTTTTAGCTTGATGCCTTCACGTGCCATCCCTTTGGCCGGGCCGCTCGTGAAGTACTTGTTGGAACCCCAGATCATCGACCACGCGTGCGGCGGCTCAACCGCTCGGCTCAGGTTGCCGTACACCTGCAATTGCGGGGTGAAGTCATAGCGCAGGCCGATGCGCGGCGCGTAGTCCCAGGCATGTTGGCTCACCTTTGCATCCGTCTCTGGGTAACTCACTTCGGTTTCGCGGCGGGTGTAGATCGCCGCAAGCCCCGTGGTCAGCCACAGGTCAGGCACCAGTTCCAGGTCGTTGCCGATATGCAGCACGGTGTCGGAGCCCAGGTAGCTGTAGTCGCGGGTCTTGGTGCCGGGGGCGTAGGCGCCCGGAATGCGCACGTATTCCGAACCGCCGTTATTGGGCATCGCCTGGGTAGTGCGTAAGCCAACGGTGGTCTTGCTGTCATGCCCGAACAGCGTGTCCTCGCGGATGTAGTTGAGGGTGCTGCTGATGTCGGTATAGGCGACTTTCAGGCGAATAGTCCCTTCGCGCAGGTCCATCGGGTAGTCGTGGTACGCCAGGCCGAATTCCAGGCGGGAATTGTCGTCCAGCCGCAAGGTGGTCTTGTTGGCGATCCAGGTGGAGCCCGGTTCCAGGCGCTTGGAATCGCGGGCCGCGTTGAGGCTGTTGGCGGCGCGTGGATCGTGGCTGATCTGGTCGCGGGTGAGTTTGCCAGGGGTGTCGTTGGTGGTTTCGCGGTAGCGGATATAGAAACGGGTTTCCAGTTCGGGGCTGAAGCGGTAGCCGAAGTTAGCCGCGAAGCCCTTGCCGGTAGCGGCGCTCTGGCGCTGGTAGCCATCGGATTCGGAGTCGGTGAGGCTGATGTAGTAATCGGCATCCCCCAACACCTGGCCCGAGCTGATCTCACGCTGGGCATAGCCCTTGCTGCCCGCTTCGTAGCGCAGTTGCAGCTTGGGTGCGTCAAAGCCGGTGCGGGTCACGTAGTTGACCGCGCCACCCAGGGCCAGTGCGCCCTGGTCAAAGCCGTTGGCGCCGCGCAGCACCTCGACGCGGCTTTGCCACAGCGGCACTTTCAATTCGTAGGGCGTGCCGCCGGGGCCGGTCAGCGGCAGGCCGTCGAACATCTCGTACAAACCGGAACCGTGGGCGCCGGGGCTGCGGTTGAGGCCCGAACCGCGAATGGAGAGCTTGATGCCTTCGTTGTTCGCCGCCTTGGCGTAGACCCCGGCCTGGTACTTGAACACGTCTTCGTTGGTACTGACCCGCCCCTGCTGCACGCTGTTCATGTCGATGTAGTTGGTGGCGCCGGGCACGCTCTTGAGTTGGGCCTGGGCGACTTCGGCGGCGCTGGCTTCGCTGCTGGTGACTTCCACCGGGGCCAGCTGCAGGTCTTCGGCGTGGACCAGTGAACTCAAAGTCAGGGCGGCAAACAGCAGCGGAGGTTGGCGCAACAGCATCGGGCAGGTCCTTGGGATTCGGGGGGCATGGGATGGGATGGCAGCGAGGCACGCCAAGTCACTCCTTATTAACGGACCAGAGCTTTCCCACAACAACGTCGGACCAGGATTATTTCTAAGTCCAAAATCGAATGACCACATGCAAACTCAGTATTTAAAGAAATAACCGCCAACGATTACTGTGGAGCCACTGAGTTCACCACGCCCCACGAGACCGCCCCCATGCAAACATCCGCCACCGTCATCGACTTCACGCTCCACCGTAAACGCCGCCAGGCGCGCGCCGCGGCTGAGCTGATGTGGGCGATGTACGCGGCGCGTGCCGGGCTTGCGGTGTTTACCGCACAGGCCGCAGCGTCCAGTGACACGCGCCGGGCTTAAGGCCGATGAACTTCCTGCATGTGCTGCCTGAACCACCCGAACCACTGCCCAAACCCAACACCGACGACGATGTGATCAGCCTGTGCGTCGCCCACAACCTGCAACGCCTGCGCAGCAAGCGCCATCTGTCACTGGACGGCTTGGCACGGGCCTGCGGCGTAAGCCGGGCAATGCTGGCGCAGATCGAGTCCGGGCGCAGCGTGCCGTCGATCAAGGTGCTGTGCAAGATTGCCAAGGGGTTGAAGGTGTCGGTGGCGGCGTTTCTGGAGGACCGCGCCTTTGAAGGTGTGGAGGTGTTGCCGGCGCAACAGAGCAAGCGCCTGGTGAGTGCCGATGGCGCGTTTATCAGCCGTGCGCTGTTCCCCTATGACACGGCGCGCCAATCGGAATTTTATGAGATTCGCCTGCGGGCGCTGGGCGAAGAAGTCTCCGAAGGCCACGGCCCTGGCATCCAGGAAAACCTGGTGGTGGCCCAAGGCGTGCTGGAGGTGAGCGTCAATGACGAACGCTACCTGCTCTCCACCGGCGATTCGATTCTGTTCTACGCCGACCAGCCCCACCGCTACCGCAACCCCGCAGACAGCGAGGCCGTGGCGTTCTTGGTGATCACCTACCCCGAACGCCTGGACTAACCACTACTTGTGGCGAGGGAGCTTGCTCCCGCTGGAACGGGCTGGCGCTCCAGTGCGAAGCGCTCCCAATATTTTGGGGCCGCTGCGCAGCCCAGCGGGAGCAAGCTCCCTCGCCACAACAGGTTGTTTTGTGTGCGTCCTGTTAGCAGGTGCAGCACATCATCGGCATGCCGTTGCAGCTCATCATCATCGGCATGGCGCAGTCGTTCATCAGTTTGTTCATGAGCATGCAGCAGTTTTCCATCATGGCCATGCTCATGCCGGGCATTGGCATCATTTTGCACTGCATGCTGTCACCCATCAGGGTGCATTCCATCATGCAGTTCATGGGCATGCCCATGGCCATCATCGGCATGTTCATGTCCTTCATCATCTTCATGGCGTCGGCCGACATGCACATCATCGACAGGTTGGCGCACTGCATCATCATCGGCATGCCGCAGTTCATCATCATCGCCATCATTTCGGCGTTGGTCTTGAACTGAGCCATGTCCATGCCAGCGGCAGGTTTCATGGTGCACATCATGGCGTCGCCGGCCATGTTGCAGGTCATGGTGGCCATCATCATCGGCATGCCCATCATTGGCATCATCGGCATGGTGGTGTTCATCGGCATCTGCATTGCATTCATCATGTTCGAAACTCCGTAATCGACAGGAAATGGCTAAGTTCTGGCGCCGATTCTAGAGACGCCCGGCGGCGGCGCAAGACGGCGACAGAGCAGCAGGATTGGATGCTCGGGGGAGAGCTTAGTCGAACAAAACAGCCCAAACGGATGCGATAACAGGTATTCCGTCGCGATAACGCCCTCCCCGTCCATTCAAAGGTGATAACCGGCGTTATGGATATTCGAAAGAATTATGCCGACCAATCAGAAGGAAATAATCGATCTAACCATCGGCAAAAAAACCGCGACTCAACCCGTGGCCGGTTGCGGTCCGTGGCCTTTGCCCTGAGCCGACAGCACAATCGCCAACACAATCAACGCCGCACCCGCCAACATCCGGTACGACGGCGCCTCGTGGAACAGCCACCAGGCGCAGGCAATGGCGTATACCGGCTCCAGCGAAATGATCATGCCGGCGCTGCGCGCATTCAGGCCCTTGAGGCTTTTGACGAACAACGCCTGGGACACTGCGGTGCAGAGCACGCCGAGGATGGCCAGGTTGGTCCAGTCCATAGGCCCCAGCTCCACCAGGTCGAACAGGGCAAAGGGCGCCATGATCAATGCCACGGTCGCGTTCTGCCAGAACACCACTTGCACGCCGTTACGGCCATCGGTGGCGCGGCGGTTGGTCATTGCTAGCAAGGCGAACGACAAGCCGGAGGCGATACCCCATAGCAATCCCACAGTGCCTTGGTTGGCCAGTTCGAACGACGGCGTGACCAACACCAGGCCAAGGGTCACCAGCAGCAGCAACAGCGATTCGGCCAGGTGCGGCCGGTCGCGGAACACTGCCATGTCGAGCAAGGTGATAAAGGCTGGGAAACTGGCAAACCCCAGGGTTGCCACGGCCACCCCGCCCACTTTGATTGCGATAAAAAACGTGACCCAGTGCGCGGCCAGCATCAGCCCCGAGATGAAGTAGACAACGAGTTTCTTGCGGTTCAGGCCGCGCAGCAACGCGCGCCCCTGTAGAAGCGCGAACACCGCCAAAGCCAGCATGGCAAACGCCGCACGGCCGAAGGTGATCACACTGGCGCTGGCATGGATCAGCGCGCCAAAAATTCCGGTCAAGCCAAACAGTATTGCGGTGACGTGGGCAGAAGTAAGGGCAGTACGATAGGCAGTCATGAAAAGAGCTTCGCGAAAACGAGCTGGGCCGTGGCTTTCTTATTGTTGACCCGGTTGAGAGAGAGGCGCCCCAATCGCCGCTTGCGTGGAGCTTTGTAGAGGGGCGCCTGGTGTGGTTAACCTTCGGACGTGTCGATCCAGATGGTCTTGATTTCAGTGTACTGGTCATGGGCCCAGATGGACTTGTCACGCCCGCCGAAACCGGACTGCTTGTAGCCACCGAACGGTGTCGAGGCATCGCCTTCGCCGAAGCAGTTGACGGTGACGATACCGGCGCGGATCTCGCGGGACAGCTTGATCGCGTTGCGCAGGTTGTCGGTGTACACCGAGGCGGCCAGGCCGTAGATGGTGTCGTTGGCCAGGCTGACGGCTTCTTCCAGGGTGTTGAAGGTGGTGACGGTCAGCACCGGGCCGAAGATCTCTTCCTTGAACAACAGGCTGTCGGCGCTCACGCCATCGACCACGGTCGGTTGCACGTAGATGCCGTCTTCGGTCTTGCCACCGAACACTACGCGCTGGTTGCCTTCGCTGGCGTTTACCAGGTACGAGCTGACTTTGTCGAAGTGCGCCTTGCTCACCATAGAGCCCAGGCGGTTGTCCGGGTCCAACGGGCTGCCCATTTTCCAATCTTGCAACTGCACGCCAATGCGCTTGAGCAACTCGTCCTTGATATCGGCGTGCACGATCAGGCGCGACGACGCCGAGCAGTTCTCGCCCATGTTCCAGAACGAACCGTTGACGATATGCCCGGCCACCAGGTCCAGGTCGGCCACATCGTTCATGACCACGGCCGGGTTCTTGCCGCCCAGTTCCAGCACGATGCGCTTAAGGTTGGACTCGGCCGCGTATTGCAGGAACAGGCGACCGGTGTCGGTGGAGCCGGTGAAGCTGACCATGGTCACGTCCATATGGCGACCCAACGGCTCACCCACTTCGCGACCGCCACCGGAGACCACGTTGAACACGCCGTCGGGAATGCCCGCCTGGGACGCCAGCTCGGCCACGCGCAGCGCGGTCAGGGTGGTTTCCTTGGCAGGCTTGACCACGATGGAGCAACCGGCCGCCAGGGACGGCGCGATTTTCCAGGCCAGCATCAGCAGCGGGAAGTTCCACGGCAGCACCAGGCCGACCACGCCGATGGCTTCGCGCACCACCAGGGTCAGGGCGTCGTGGCCCACCGGCGCGGTGTTGTCGTAGATCTTGTCGATCAGCTCGGCGTGCCAGCGGATCATGTGGATGGTTTCCGGCACGTCGGTCAGCTGGCACTCGCGCACTGGCTTGCCGCTGTCCAGGCTCTCAAGCACGGACAGTTCGTGGGAGTGCTGTTCCAGCAGGTCGGCAAAGCGCAGCAGGACTTTTTTGCGCGTGCCGGGGCTGAGTTTGTGCCAGCGGCCATCGTCGAAGGCCTGCTTGGCCGAAGCCACGGCGTAATCCACATCAGCGCTGTTGCACGCGGTGATTTCAGCCAGCAACTCGCCAGTGGCCGGGTTGGTGGTGGCGAAGGTCTTGCCCGAGGCAGAGGTGTGCAACGCGCCATTGATGAAGGACTGGGTGGGAAACTGGATGTCCTTGGCTATGGCGGCGTATTCGGCGGCGGTGAGCAGGTGAGTCATCATGCACCTCCGACAATGTGCGCAACGTCACGCTTGAGGTTGGTGATAACGGTTTGCAGCGCTTGGTTTTCGCTTTCGGTCAGCGGTTGCAGCGGTGCGCGAACGCTACCGGTGCGCAGGCCGTTGAAGGCGCAGCCGGCCTTGATGGCCTGGACGAATTTGCCGCCTTCGAGGTAGTCCATCAGCGGCATGAACGCGCCCATGATCTTGCGGCCTTTGTCGAAGTCTTTTTCGATCACGCAGGCTTCATACAGGGCCACGTGTTCACGCGGTACGAAGTTGGAACCGGCACACACCCAGCTGCGGGCGCCCCAGGCGAAGAATTCCAAGGCTTGGTCATCCCAACCGCAGGACAGCGCGATGTTCGGGAACTGGGTGGCCAGGCGGTGCACTTGGCCCATGTCGCCGGAGCTTTCTTTGATGGCCACGACGTTTTTCGAGGCCGATACGGCTTTGAAGTATTCGTTGCCCATGCTCACGCTCATGCGGCCCGGGTAGTTGTAGAGCATGATCGGCAGGTCAGCCGCCTTGTCTACAGCCAGGGCGTGGATGGCGTTTTCCTCTTCGGTGGGCAGTGCGTACGGCGGCGAACCCACCAAGATCGCATCGGCCTTGATGGCGCGGGCAGCCTTGGCGTATTCCACCGAGTCTTCGGTGCGGATGGCGCCAGTGCCGACGATCAGCGCCACGCGGTTGCCGATGACTTCCTTGGCGTGGGCGGCCAGGTCAATGCGCTCCTGGGAGGTGTGCGCGTAGTACTCACCGGTGGAGCCGCCGATGATGATGCCGTGCACCTTGGATTCGATCAGGTATTCCAGCACTTCGGCGAAGGCTGCAGTGTCGATCTGGCCGGTGGCGGTCAACGGGGTGATTGCCGGGGTGTAGATGCCTTCAAATTTCATGGGTGTTTCTCCAACAATAAAAGGGGTGGTTTTTTTCGTTCAGCTGCTCAATGCCGCTGCGTCCCGCAAGTTCAATGAGCGTGTTTCAGGGGCCATGGCCCAGGCGGCTGCCAGGCCGACAAAGGTCACGCCAGCCGCGACGTACATGGTGTTGCCGATACCGATGGAGGTCAGCGACAGCGGCACCAGGTAAGTGCCCACCGCAGCGCCGACCCGCGACAGCGAGGTGCCGATACCCACGGCAAAGGCGCGGATTTCGGTGGGGAACAATTCGTTGGGGTAGACCAGTTGCAGCACTTGCGCGCCACCGATGAACACGGCGTAGGCGCCGAACAGGCACAGCACCAGCAGCTCATGGCTGTTGGAGAAGGCCGCCAGCAACAACAGCGCCAGGCCCGACCACAGGAAGCTGTGGATCAGCATGCTGCGTCGGCCGATGGTGTTGATCAGCCGCGTGGCGAGCACGCAACCGACCACAAACAGCAAGGTGATAAACATCGAGCCGTAGGAGGCCCACTCGCCTTTGAGGTTCAGGGCTTGCAGCACTTTGGGCGCGAAGGCATACACGGCGAAAACCGGGATAATCGAGCAGGACCAGAACACCGAGACAAAAAACAGGCGCTTGCCGTAACCCGAGCGCAGCAGGTCGCGGAAGGTCATCTTGCGTTCGTCCGGTTGCTCCGGCAGGTCACGCAGCGAGTAGTGCGGGCCGTAGACGCGTTTGATCACGTGTTCGGCTTCGGCATCGCGGCCTTTGCTGAGCAACCAGCGGGCCGATTCCGGGGTGCCCAGGCGCAATACGAACAACACCAGGCCAATCACCGAAGCGCTGGCCAAGGCATAACGCCAAGCGTCGTCGGCACCGGTATTGATAATGGCGTTGCCCACCACATAGGCGAACGCAGCACCGGCAAACCACAGGATGGTCAGTGCGGCGAGCCGTGGCCCGCGTTGTTTCTTCGGCAGGAACTCGACCAACAACGAAGTGGCCACCGGGTATTCAATACCCACCGCCAAACCAATGATGAATCGCAAGGCGAATAACACCCACGCCGACTCGACCCAGAACTGCGCCAGGGAACACAGGATAAATAACGAGGGGCCGATGAAATACACTTTCTTGCGCCCCAACTTATCGGTCAACCAACCACCGATGAAACCGCCGAAGAACACACCGATCAAGGCAGACGCGGCAATAAGCCCCTGCCAGAACTCGGTCAGTTCCAGTGCGCCGGTTACTTGCAGCATCGCAATGCCGATAATGCTTAAAACATAACCATCGACGAAAGAACCACCGCCCGAACGGGCCGTGAGCAAACGGTGAAAGTTATTAAGAGGTACATCCTCAACTGAGGCATTCGGACTTGTCATTATTATCTCCTACTTCGCTTCGTTCATTCGCCGGGTACAACGCACACTTGAAATCCAGGCGAATGAAAGCCGTCTCAATCAGAAACCGCAGTCGCTAATACGCCTGCTGTTTTCCGATCAATAGATTAAGTTCGGTATTACGTCTCTTGAGTGGTGCGAATCAGCTTTCCTGGCCGGCGCGGCTTTGCCCCCATAGCAAGTTCATGTTTACACCCGCTGATAGCAGCGGCTCCGGTGGGTTTCTGCTCGGGCCTGGGGACGTCAACAGGAAGTCCACCAGGTGATTGCTTTTGCCCGCCAGCCATTCAG
Organism: Pseudomonas sp. 18175; assembly: GCF_050432925.1. Classification (NCBI taxonomy): domain Bacteria; kingdom Pseudomonadati; phylum Pseudomonadota; class Gammaproteobacteria; order Pseudomonadales; family Pseudomonadaceae; genus Pseudomonas; species Pseudomonas sp. 18175. The sequence continues at coordinate 9,264 of NZ_JBKFTO010000005.1, forward strand.
CCAGCAAGGTGCCGGTGACGGTGCCGCGGGTGACGCCCAGGCCGTTGCAGCACAGGGCGCCGTAGACGTTTTTGGCCAACTCGCCGAAGTGCGCCATGTGGTTGCGCGACAGGCTCAGGGAACCGCCCCAGGTGTAGTCGAAATTGACCTCGCGGTGCAGCGGAAAGCGCCGGTCGAAAGACGCTTTGTGGCGCTTCACAAACCGCTGCAGGTATTTGGGATTGCTGCGGCCATCGGCGTTAAAACTGAAGCTGTTGCGCACCAGCAAGCGGTTGTCGACGGTGCGGCGCAAGGTGGTGCCAAACGGGTCGGCGGGGATCACGCCCCAGAACGGGTCGCCACCCAGGCGCGCTTGCTCTTCTTCGTCCAGCGGGCGGGTCAGGCTGGCGTAGGTGAAGATCGGCAGCATGCGGCTTTTGAGAAAGCCGAAGCTCATGGCGAACGCATTGTTGGTCAGCACCAGCTTGTCGGCGACGATGCGGCCGTGCTTGTGGATCAGCACGGTTTTGTCGCCGTATTCCACTTCGGTAATCGGGGTGTTTTCGTAGAGGGTGACGTTGGCCGGCAAGGTGTCTGCCAGGCCTTTGACCAGCGCCGCCGGTTGCACCAGCGCGGTGCCGGGGGTGAACAGGGCCTTGCGATAGAAACGGGTGCCGATGCGGCTGGGCAATTCGTCGCCTTCGATCACTTGATACGGCTGGCCAAGTTTGTCCAGACCACGACGATAGGCATCCAGCACAGCGATGCCACGGTCCTCGATGGCAGCCTGGTACTTGCCGCAATCGCGCCACTGGCAGTTGATGCCGTGTTGGTCCACCAGCGCACGCAGCATGGATTGCCCGGCGAGGTTGAGTTCCATGCTGATCTTGGCGGTGGCGATGTCGCCGATATAGTCTTCGGCGCCGATGTCGTGGGGCAAATCGATGGCAAAGCCGGCGTTGCGCCCGGAAGCGCCGTAGCCGACTTCCTGCGCTTCGATCAGCACGATCTCGTCGTCCGGGAAATTCAGCGCCAACTGGCGCGCCGCCGCAAGGCCGGTGAACCCCGCCCCTACCACGGCCCAGCGCGCGGTTCGCGTACCCATGTGCGGTGGCCGGGCCACGCGTGGTGGGCTGAGGTGAAACCAGCCACAGGTTGAATCGTCTGCCGGGGTGTTTCTAATGAGTGCCATGTTCGCGACCTGGGTTCTTTTATAGTTGTTAGAGCTAACAGCTACCCGGTTGTATCGCGTCACACTGGCCGGTCTCGACAGGTCAGAAGGTGAGCGGTACATCCAGGCCTTCGGGCGCCGCGTACTCGGACATCCGCCGACGGGACAGTTCGAGGTGGGCCCGCACGATTTCCCCGGCCAAGACCGGATCGTGGTGTTCAATTGCGCTGATCATGTCGTCGTGCTGCTGGGCGGCCACTTCCAGGTCTTCTTGCATATCCACCGTGGTCGGGTGGCGGTAGAAGATCTTGCCCAAGCGGGCGTGGTCGATCAGCAAGCGCTGCAAGCTGGGCATCAGGTAGGCGTTGTGGGCCATTTTGCCGATCTGCAGGTGAAACTCGTCGTTGTACAACACACGGTTCTCGACATCGGTTTCGTCGATGGCCGTACGAAACAAAGCCTGTATCCGCTTCAGCTCCACAATCTCGGCCGGCGTTGCGTGGGAGCAGGCCAACTGGGTGGTGGCGATGTAGATCAATGGCGCCGCCAAAAAGAAACTGCGCAGCGACTGGTAACTCATTGCCGACACCCGTGCAGCGCGGTTGGCTTCGAGGTCGATGTACCCCTCCGCCGCCATCTGCCGCATCAGTTCACGCACCGGTGGGCGCGACAAACCGAACTCATCACACAGCGCCAACTCGTCCACCACGGCCCCCGGTGCCAGCTCCATGCTGAGGATGCGGCGCCGTAGCGCTTCACCCAAAACAGCCTTGCGGTCCAGGGTTGGCTCGACAGGAGCCGGGGTGCTGAGTTCTTTGGTAGCCATGGTGAAACCTTCCTAGTAGTAAGTGCACACGGTCTACTACCTGTATTCGCACTATAAAACAACAAAATACTTTGTGTCTACAATTAAAATACACAACATAAACATCAGCTATAGCCCTTTGCCCACGTGGCCTTTGGGCTATTTGACCAGGCGGATTTCCTTCGAGGGTCGATGCCCGAAATAGGCGCTGTAGCACTTGCTGAAGTGGCTGGGGGAAACAAACCCGCAGGCCACCGACACCTCGACGATGGTCAGCGAGGTGTGCTGCAACAGGCGCCGTGCTTCGGTGATGCGCAGGTCCATGTAGTAGCGCTGCGGCGAGGTGCCCAGTTGCTCCTTGAACAAGCGCTCGATCTGGCGCCGCGAGCGGCCGGCGTATAGGCACAGGTCGTGCATTTGCAGCGGCTCTTCGAGGTTCACGTCCATCAGGTTGATCACCTCCCGCAGCGGGCCGCTCACCGACACGTTCAACATCGGTTTGACGCGCCGAAACCGCGAGGCTTCAAACGCGAGGATGTCTTCGATGCCATCGGTAAGGCTTTTGCCATGCAGGCTGCGGATCCATTCCAGGGCCATATAGAAGGCCCCGGTGGGACTCGATGCCGTCAGGCGATTGCGGTCCACCACGTAGGCTTCACTCGTCACATGGGTCAGCCGGGCGATCTCGGCCAAGGCAGGACGGTGCTCCGGGTGAACCGCGCAGCGATACCCTTCCAGCAACCCTGCCCGCCCCAGGAACCACGCGCCGTTCCACACTCCGGCCAAGGCCACGCCCTGCTCCGCCGCCGCGCCCAGCAATACGCTCAGCTCATCGTTGTAGCGCAGCGGCGTGCGGTAACCGCCGCAGATCACCAACAGGTCGAGGTCGAGCACTGCCGAAAGGGTCAAGCGCGCATCGGGGCGGATCACCAAGCCCAGGTCGCTGGTAATTTCGTCTGCCGTCAGGCCAAAGGTCTGGGTGGCGAACAACTCGGGCCGCAGCAGGTTGGCGGTGACGATGGTGTCCAACGCCTGGGTGAAGGCCGGTAGGGAAAAATGCTCCAACAGCACAAACCCCGCCCGCGCCTTGCGCACCTCCTGGCCGTGATGATCGTTGAGGTAGCGCAGGTTCTTGCACTGCATGGCATCGCTGAATTGACGTCGTGCTACCACGTTATGTTCGCCGTGCCTGGCGCTGCAACGCGCCGCGTGACAGGCGATCAAGCAACAACGCCACTGCCACAATCGCCAGGCCGGCACGCAAACCGAGGCCCATTTCCATGCGGGTCAAGCCACGGGTCACTTCGGCGCCAAGCCCGCCTGCACCGACCAATCCAGCCAGTACCACCATCGCCAGCGACAGCAGGATGCACTGGTTCAACCCCACCAGCAGCGTAGGAGCCGCCGTGGGCAACTCGATCTTGAACAGGATGTGCCGTGGCGAGGCACCCATGGCCTGACCCAACTCCAGCAAGTCCTTGGGCAATTGCTTGAACGCCAAGGTGGTCAGGCGCAGCATCGGCGGAATGCCATACACGATGGTGGCGATGATCGCGGGCACCCGGCCCAGGCTGAACAGCATCACGGCGGGAATCAGGTACACCCACGGCGGCACGGTTTGCATGATGTTGAGGATCGGCAGCAGCGCCGCATCCACACGTTTGACCCGCGCCGCCAGGATGCCCAGCGGGAACGCCACGCTGACCGAAATCAGCACCGCCACCGACACCAGCGCGATGGTCTGCATCGACGCTACCCACAGCCCGGCAAACAGGCAAAACGCCAACATCACGCCAGCAAATAACGCCACGCGCCAGTTGGCCAGCACCCACGCCGCCAGCACCACTACGGCGATCAGCACATACGCATGGGGCGCGAGCAATGTGGTCTCGATGGCGCCCAGCGTGGTCTCGATGATCTTGCTGATGACCACAAACAAACCATGCAGGTTGGCGTTCAACCAATCGATGGCGGGTGCCAGGAATGCGCCCGGCGAAAAACGGAAATCCGTCAGGTTCATTGGCTTGCTCCCATCCGCGACTGTGCGGCGGCTTGTGCGAGGCGGTCGAGGATCATGGTGAGAATAACGATGGCCAGGGCGGCATTGATCGACTTGGCGATATCCAGGGTGCGCACTGCGCCATAGATGGTTTCGCCCAGGCCACCGGAGCCGACGATGCCGGCGATGACCACCATGCCAAACGCCATCATCAGGCTCTGGTTGACCCCCGCCATAATGCTAGGCATGGCGAATGGCAGGCGGATCTTGAAGAACATCTGCAGGCCCGTGACGCCGCTGGCATCCCCCAGTTCGACGAACTCCTTGGGGGTCATGCGGATGCCCAGGGAGGTCAGGCGCAATGCCGGTGGCACCGCGACGATAAAGGTGGCCAGCAACGCGGTGGCCGGGCCGTAACCCAGCAAGGCGATAGCCGGCAGCAGGTAGATATAAGGCGGCAGTGTCTGTATCAGGTCCAGGCACGGGTCGACGACGCGGTCGAACGCTGGCGTAAGCCCTGCCAGTACGCCCAACGGCACAGCCACCAACAGCGCCAGCAAGGTCGCCGTCAGTACCAGCGCCAAGGTGCTGACGGTTTCAGGCCACAGGCCGATAAAACTGCACACCAACAACGCCAACGCCGATAACACGGCAAACCGCGCGCCCACCATGCGCCAGCCCAACAGGCCAATCACCAGGGCAATCACGTAGAACGGCGGCGCTGCAATGCACCATTGCACGCCCTTGAACACGGCGGTCAACGCGGCGTTAGCCCCCTCGAAGAACGCCTCGCCGTTGTCCTGCAGCCACATCAGGCCCGAGTCCACGGCGGCATCGAATTGCACCGAGAAGTCCGGGGTGCTCATGGCGAGGTCTCCAGCACGGGCGCGATGGCCTGGGCCTCGTTGGGGATGCCCTGCACGCCGCGCAGCAGGTCCTTGGCGGTGATCACACCGATCACCACACCGTGCTCGACCACGGCCAGTGGTTCAAGGTCGGCGTGCATGGTCAGGCCGATCAGTGCATCGATATCGGTGTCTGGCGAAGTCTGGGTCAACCGTGAAAAGTCGCACAGCGGGAAGGCCTGGGTGTAGCGCGCAATCGGCGTCATCACCGAATGGGCCTTGACCAGGTGCAGGCGTGAAATGCCCGCGACGAATTCGGCTACATAGTCATCCGCCGGGTTCAACACGATCTCTTCGGCGGTGCCTACCTGGATAATCACCCCGTCCTTCATGATGGCAATTCGATCGCCGATGCGGATCGCCTCTTCCAGGTCGTGGGTGATGAACACGGCGGATTTGCCCAGCTCCTTAGTGAGCTGGCGGAATTCGTCCTGCAATTGACGGCGGATCAATGGATCGAGGGCGCTGAACGGCTCGTCCATCAAGATAATTTCGGGGTCGGCGGTGAGTGCCCGCGCCAGTCCAACCCTTTGCTGCATGCCGCCCGACAATTCGCTGGGGTAGCGTGAGGCCCAGTCGGTCAAACCGACCTTGGCCAACGCACGTTCTGCCACTGCGTAGCGTTCAGCCTTGCCGACGCCCTGTACTTCCAGGCCGAAGGCGGTGTTTTCCAGCACAGTGCGGTTAGGCAGCAGTGCCACGCTCTGGAATACCATGCCAATATTTTTTGCCCGTACATCGCGCAATTGCGCGGGGGACAAGGCGGACAAGTCCTTACCCTTGACCAGCACCTTGCCGGCGCTGGGGGTGATCAATTTGTTGAGCAACCTGATCAGGGTTGATTTGCCACTGCCGGACAAGCCCATGATGCAAAAGATTTCACCGCGGCGAACCTGCAGGCTCACATCCGATACCCCGACCACACAGCTGAAATCCTGCAGGACCTGGGTTTTGCCGAGGCCCTTATGGACCACCGCTTCCATCGCCGCCTTGGCATTCTGACCGAAGATTTTCCAGACCGACTGGCAATCCACAAGCACTTCGTTGGTGTCTATTTTGACCGTTGTCATTCTTAAGCCTATTGAACCAGTTGGACTGGTTTTTCTAATTGATCAGAACGCGTTATCCGTACCTGGCAGTGGCAAAAAAACATCGAAGCTTATTGTTTGATATTGGCCCAGCGCTTCATCAAGTCAGCGTGGTTGTCGGCCCAGCCGGCGACGGCTTCATCCATGGTCTTGCCGTCCTTGACCACACCGTTGATGGCGGTGATATCGGCCAATGGCACGTACACGCTGGCGATGACTTCACGGGCGTGGGGGTATTCGGCGGTGAAGCCTTTGTGCCCGATCCAGTAGTAAGCCTGCGGCGGTGCAAAGGAGCCTTTTGGATCTTTGAGAAACTTGAGGTCGAACTTCTGAGCCATCCACGACGGCTCCCAGATAGTCACGGCCACCCATTCTTTACGGTCGACGGCGGATTTGAGGGCGGCGGTCATGGCAGCGGTACTGCCTTCAAGCAATTGCAGCTTGAAACCATAGTCCTTCACGGCTTTGTTGGCGTCGCTCATCAAGCCTGAACCGGGTTCGATGCCGATGATCTTGCCGCTGAACTTGTCGGCGTTGTCGTTGAGTTGCTCAAGGGAATCGATATCAACGTACTTGGGCACCGCAATGGCCTGGTACAAGCCGTAGGACACTGGGGAGAGTTTTTCCAGACGGTTTTTGTTCTTGTTCCAGTAATCCTGGGTGGCGTAATCGGTTTGCGAGGCCAGGACTTGCACATCGCCCTTGGTCAACGCGGCGTACGCGATGCCGATCTCGGAGAATTCCACAACTTTCACGGTGTAACCGGCGTTTTCCAAAACTTTCTTGGTGATGCCGGTAATCGGCGTCAAGTCTTCCCACGACATGGTGCCGACGGTGATGGTTTTTTCTTCAGCCTGGACCGGAAGTACGACCATACCTACTAACGCAACCGCACAAACGGTCTTCCAAAATTTCTTCATGGCGCGCCTCGTTCTACGTTGTTTTTTTAGTTTCAAGCCCCGGTAAAGGCTGCCTGTGCAACTGAGACTCGCATGGTCAAAAGTGCCGGTCAATAGAATGTATTTTCTCTGTATACATATAGAATTCAGATAAAACACAATATGAATAATATTTTTTCGTTTAAATTCAGTGAGTTATAAAGAGTCGACGTAAAACCGACAGGTCGGTTATAGAAAAGTATCGCGTCGTTTTTGGAATGCTCCGCCGTAGACGGAAATGGCATAAGCCGGGAGGGGGGAAGCGCGTATTCCGTAAAGAATAGACTCGAGACTGTCTTCGGGTACGCGCAAAAAAACAGGAACAAGCCGTGAAACTAAGGGGTAGTTTTTTCCAGCGCCTGCATGAATTCTTCTGCTTCCGACCCTAGGGGGAACCGGAAACCTTGCATTTCATCGGTGGCCAGGATACAGCCCAGCGCCTTGAGCAATTGCGCCTGCGTGGGTGAATCAGCCAGCAGTTTGTGCGCCGATAACACCAACTCCGAGCACACACCTTCAACACTCGCAGTGTCGATCACGGCGAGAAGGATAAAGCGCAGGCGGACTTCGTGATCAGTGGGCCAAACCGTTTTTCGCTTACCCATGGTAGAAGCCTCCTTTCTTCGGAAAAATCCGAGGCTATTGCGCACCGAAGGGTGTTTCAAGCGTCGGAATACAAGATAGGCCGCGTCCTACACGGGAAAGAGAAACAGCGCACCAGAAGGTCCTAGCGGCTCGACCTGTCACTGCACCGGCAAGAAATTCATCAGCAATAAACTTTGCGCATAGTTGAGCCCAATGCGCCGGTAGCGCTCATCCAGCATCTGGGTCAACAGGTCGAGGCGCGCAACAATTTTGCCGAACTCGACCGCAAAACTTAAGTTGCTGCCCTCCTCCGAGATCTCGTTGGAGAACAGCAACAACACGCCGTTGGCATCCTGGCGTTTACTGAGCAGCCAGGTGGCCTTCTCGATATTGCGCGCGGCGTTACTGACAAATTGCGGGTTGATTGAATCGGTCATGTAGAACTCGGTGCGCCCCCCGTGGGCGGTCACCAGCATGCTGCCAATCGCGTAGATAAACGCCCCGACCCGATCGCCCTTGAATTCCGGGCTCAGGGAGTAACTCAACGCCGCAAGGTCACGGCGGTCTCCCAGGGCCGGCAGGGATCGACGTTGTTCGATGGCTTGGCGAATCTCTCGTGCAGCCGTCACTGCATCCGGATAACCGGACTGACGCCACTGGCTGGGGTTGCGCAGATAGAGCTTGTTCATCAGCAGATACAAGCTTTGTAGGTTGTCGCGCATGCCCAGGGTGGCCATGCGATCGACGCTGGTCTGAAAGAACTCATCAGGCTTGCCATTGCTGAACTGCTTGGCGATATCCCGCCCCTGCTGCTGGGTACAACCGCCGGCACACAGCATCAACACCGCAGCCAGCAGCAGTGGCCGGTGCATGCGTATAACGTTCAAAAAAGGAAACGTGCGATCCATCGGCACCCGATCTGGTTCATCTGCCCACGCGGGAGATCGGCGGGACTGGGACAAAGATAGATCAGGCAAATGAAAAAAAGTGCAATGGTGCAGGGCAGATAGTTGTAACGGCAGCCGCAAGTACCGCTGAACAGCGCAATCGTGACGAATTCGTTGCAGCACCTATACTCTTTGGAACAGCTGCATGTGTTGCAGGCGATCCAGGACGGCATTGCCATTCTGGAACTGTCTGGCGCGGTTCTTTACATCGCTCACGGCACTCCCACCCGCAGTTGTAAAAGAGGGTAGTTGCGATGAAACATCCCATTCGGGCCCAAGTGATTGTCCAAGTGATTTGCCTGCTTTCGGTGGCTCAGCTTTTCTGCTGATCGACGAGTCACCGCGGTTACATTCAGCTGCAGAGGTGGCGGTGGGAGGTTTTGCCCGGCACTTGCCCCCTCGCGCCCCTCCACCCCTCCCCAAACACCTCAGATATCTAGTGATCCGGTTCAGGTCCGCTGGAGTGGCGTACCTGTCAGCGCCTATTCACCCCCTATGTGCCATTCAGGCACGCAGCACAAGGATTTTGGCGAGAATCCAAAAGCATCAATCTATCCGCTGTAGCAAAGTGCTACCTGACCTGTCCTCGGTTCACCTCAAGGAACTCAGAAATGCTCTCGCCCACCGCTTTGCTCAAAAGAACGCCCCTGGCCCGACTCGCGCTGGCCATCGCCCTGGGCACCTTCGGCCTGCCTGGCTTGCAGTCAACCGCGCAGGCCCATGGTGGTGCCGCTGAAATGGTGCCGTTGCAATCGACACTCGAAGCATTCGGCGCCTCGGTCAAGTGGGACGACTACGCCAACGTGTTCGTGATTGCCAAGGACGGGGCCTACGTCAAGGTCAAGCCCGACAGCAAGGTGGCCGTGCTCAATGGCAAGCGCATGGAGTTGCCGGTGCCGGTGGTGTTCAAGGGCAAGACGGCCTACATGTCCAAGGACTTTATCAACCAGGTGTTCCAGTCTGGCCTGGACAAGACCTTTGTCATCGAGACCCGCCCCAGCCCGCTCAACCCGCTGAGCGCGGATGAGATCAACAGTGCTGTCGAGATCATTAAAAAGTCCGAGCACTACAAACCGGGTTTCCGTTTCACCGAAGTCTCGGTACACACGCCGCCCAAGGACCAGGTGTGGAACTTCATCTACAGCGGGCAAAAACCCACCCAGTCGCGCCAGGCCAATATCGTGGTGCTCGATGGCAAGCATGTGATCGAAGGGCAGGTCGACCTGGACAGCAAGACCCTGCTGTCTTGGAAGCCGATTGAAGGCGCCCACGGCATGGTATTGCTGGATGATTTCGCCACCGTGCAATCGGTGATCGAAACCAGCGCCGACTACGCCCAGGCGCTGGCCAAGCGCGGCATTACCGATATCAAGAAGGTGGTGGCCACGCCGCTGACCGTCGGCTACTTCGATGGCAAGGATGGGCTGACCCAGGACAAGCGCCTGCTGAAGATCGTCAGCTACCTCGACACCGGCGACGGCAACTACTGGGCGCACCCGATTGAAGGCTTGGTGGCGGTGGTCGACCTTGAACAGAAAAAGCTGATCAAGATCGAAGACGGCGCTGTGGTCCCGGTGCCAATGAAGCCCACCCCCTATGACGGTCGTGGCCGCAAGGGCGTGGCGCTCAAGCCGCTGGAGATCATCGAGCCCGAAGGCAAGAACTACACCATCACCGGCAACAGCATCCACTGGCAGAACTGGGACTTCCACGTGCGCCTGGACTCACGCGTGGGGCCGATCCTGTCCACCGTCACCTATGACGACAAAGGCAAGAAACGCAAGATCATGTACGAAGGCAACCTGGGCGGCATGATCGTACCCTACGGCGACCCGGACGCTGGCTGGTACTTCAAAGCCTACCTGGACTCGGGCGACTACGGCATGGGCACCCTCACCTCGCCGATTGCCCGTGGCAAAGACGCCCCGGAAAACGCCGTGCTGCTGGACGCGACCATCGCCGACTACACCGGCGCACCCACCACCATCCCCCACGCCATCGCGGTGTTCGAGCGCTACGCAGGGCCGGAATACAAGCACCAGGAAATGGGCCAGCCCAACCTCAGCGCCGAGCGCCGTGAACTGGTGATTCGCTGGATCAGCACCGTGGGCAACTACGACTACATCTTCGACTGGGTCTTCCAGCAAAACGGCACCATCGGTATCGACGCCGGCGCCACCGGCATCGAAGCGGTCAAGGGCGTCAAGACCAAGACCATGCACGAAGCCAGCGCCAAGGAAGACACGCGCTACGGCACCCTGCTGGACCACAACATCGTCGGCACCACCCACCAGCACATCTACAACTTCCGCCTGGACATGGACGTGGATGGCGAGAGCAACTCGCTGGTGGAAGTGAACCCGGTGATTGCACCGAACGAGCGTGGCGGCCCGCGCACCAGCACCATGCAGACCGAACAACGGGTGGTCAGCACCGAGCAACAAGCCGCGCAGAAATTCGACCCGTCCACCGTGCGCTTGCTGACCAACTTCAGTAAGGAAAACAAAGTCGGCAACCCAGTTTCCTACCAACTGATTCCGTATGCCGGTGGCACGCACCCGGTGGCCAAGGGCGCCAATTTCGGCAAGGATGAATGGCTGTATCACCGCCTCAGCTTCATGGACAAACAGCTGTGGGTGACACGCTACAACCCGGATGAGAAGTACCCGGAAGGCAAATACCCGAACCGCTCGCAAACCGACACCGGCCTTGGGCAGTTCACCAAGGATGACCAGTCCATCGAGAACAGCGACGACGTGGTGTGGCTGACCACCGGCACCACCCACATCGCCCGTGCCGAAGAGTGGCCGATCATGCCGACCGAGTGGGTGCACGTGCTGCTCAAGCCGTGGAACTTCTTTGATGAAACGCCGACGCTGAACCTCAATTCACCTCAATAAGGGCTTTTGTGTAGGAGCGAGCTTGCTCGCGAAAAACTCATAGACACCGCGCTCTTCCAGGATTCACGCGTTATCGTTGACGTTTTTCGCGAGCAAGCTCGCTCCTACAGAGAGTCAGGCATATTGCTTGCGATACTCCCCCGGCGAAATACCGAAGCGCGACTTGAACGCCGTAGAGAAATAACTCGAATCCGAAAACCCCCACGAATACCCCAACGCCGACAGCTTCTGCTCGGCACGGGATTGGCGCAGGGATTCAGCACACAGGTCCAGGCGGCGATTCTTGATGTAACGCGCCACCACCAACCCCTTGCGCGCAAACATCCGGTACAACCCACGCATCGACACACCGACCTCCCGCGCCAGCAACTCAGGGCACAGGTCTTCGGAACGAATGTGCTCATCGATATAGCCCAGGGTCTTGCGAAAGATCCGCTCGTGGGGATCCTCCGCGCCTTCGCACTGGGTGATGGCCGGGCGCAGCAGGCTGACCACCGCATCCAGGGTGGCCTCGCTTTCCTGCTGGCTCAGGTTGGCCTGGCGCGTGGCGTCCAGTATCAAATGGTGGGACAGCGTGGCGATGGGTGACGACGCGGCGATCCGGTGCCCACACTTGACCGGGTTGAAACGCAGGGACTGCTCAACCAGCGAGTACGGCAAAATCAACGACAACTGTCGTGAGCTTTCGCTGTAAGTGAAATCGCTGGGTTGCGACGCGTCGATCAGGGTGACATCACCGGCAGACAACGCCACCCGGCTATCGCCCTGGGCCATGCACGCGGTGCCGTCGAGTTGGAACACCGCGAAGTACTTGCCGCCCTCGCCCGCCGCGACTTCCCGTGGTGTGCGGTACAAGCGGGCCTGGCAGGCATCGACAAAACTGAGCTTGAGCGCACCGCTGTGGTATTCGCGGATGTGCCCGGAAAATTCATCGCCCAGGGTTTGTGCGTTGAACGCGCCGCAGATCTGGTTGATCTGATGGATCCATTGGTCGAACCCATCACGGCGATGTGCAGTTGTAGAAGTCATGTGAGGCCTCACGCAGGCTTATTTTTATTATCTACGTCGATCCACGCTAAAACACACAGCAGGTTGCTTGGTTGATGGCGAGTTATTTGAGCCCGCCAAAGCGTCGGTAAAAACTCTCGCCGACATCCGGCAAGGGCCCGTCGGCGGTTTCCAGTGCGCTGTTCAACCACTCTTCGGCCTTGGCGAAGATCAGACGGTAGATATTGCGGCACAGCTGTCGTGCGGCGCGGCCTTCCCAGTCGCCGGGCAACAACTCGTCCGGCAGCTGCGGGTCGCGCAGCAGTAATTTGCGGTACTCATGCACTAGCAGAACCCGTGCCAGGAAGCAGTCGGACGGCAGCAGATTTTCCTGCTCGCGCAGGGCTTGCCAGAGCGGGCGGAACAGTTGGATGAACTCGCTGTAATGGGTGGCCAGCTCCTCGATGTTCCAGCTTTCACGCACCTGCAAACGCAGGGCCTTGGAGGCCAGTACGTCCTGGGCGGTGGTTTCGAAGACGATGGTTTCTTCCAGGGCGCCCAGGTCCTGCAAGGTGGCGTTCACATCGGCGCGGTCGCTGCGCGGGCACGCCAGTAACACTGGGGAAATTGCACCAAAACCTTGCCACTCCAGCTCTTCGCGCACTTGTTTGCGCTTGTCCTGGGGCAACTGCGTCAGCATCACCAGGCACCAGGAACCGTCCCAGGCCGGCACAGTGGAGCTGTACACACGCTTGAAGGCTTTATCAAAGCGGCGCCGACCGGTGCCGGTGAGGCTGTAATAGCTACGCCGCCCGACCTTCTCGGCGGTCAGCCAGCCCTCTTTGGTCAGGCGGAAAATCGAGGTGCGGATCAGCCGCTCATTGATGCCAATGGGTTCGAGCAACTGGATCAGGCTACCCAGCCAGACGGTACCGCCATGGGGTTCGATGGCATCCCCGTACAGGGTGATGATCAGCGAACTGGCGCGAATCGGCGTCTGCTCCTGAAAGCGCGTGATCAGGGAATTCAACGGGGCTAGGGACGACATGGGCGTACCGGACAGGAAAAAAGGCTGAAATATACCCGGCGAGCGGGCCTTGTGACCATCCTGCACATGCAATGCCGGTTCACAGCGCGGCCCCCTTGGGCCGCAGGCCGCTGTCGCTGACCCGTGGCCGGTCGGGTTCGACGGCATCCAGGGGCGCGCACTCCTGCATCTGTTCCAGGCAACGCTTGGCCAGTTGCTGGTACTCGCGGGTGCCGGTCTGTTTCCAGGTGACTTCCCCATCGCTGAGGCTGCGTTTGACGCTGGCCGGCGTGCCCATCACCAGGGATTGCTCGGCGCATTCAAACCCGGCCTTGACGAACGCCGTGGCCGAGACGAATGAACGCGGGCCAATCCGCGCACCGTCCATGACCACGGCATTCATGCCCACCAACGCATCTTCGCCAATGCGGCAGCCATGCAACACCGCGCCGTGGCCGATATGGCCGTTGCGCTCGACCACCGTATCGCTCTCCGGAAAACCGTGCATCACACAGGTGTCCTGAATATTGGCGCCCTCCTCCAGCACGATACGGCCGAAATCGCCCCGCAAGCTGGCCAGCGGCCCGACATAGCAATGGGGGCCGATGATCACATCGCCAATCAGCACGGCCGAAGGGTGCACATAGGCAGTGGGGTCAACCACCGGAGTAAGGCCATTGAGGCTGTAGCACGTCATAGAGAATTCCTTGGGGGCGCAAAGCGATGCGCATGCAGACTTATTTTGTATCACATCGATTGACACACACAAAGAACAAAAAATCGTATCGCTTTTATCAACGTGCTTCAAAACGCTAAAAAATGTCATAAACACCAATAAAATATGGCGTTTAATTATAAAAAACCTCAAAACCCGACAGCTACAACCCACAAATAGGACACGTTAAATCAATTTCATACTTGATTTTGTGTATCACGTTAAAGCTATACTCGGGCAAAACCGGCCACCTGTGGCCGATCCAATAATGAGCCGGCACTCAAGCCGTGCGTGCACCGAGGGCAGCCGCCATGCCTATGGCCTTTAAACACATCCTGTTTTCCATCGACGCCGGCGTCGCCCTGCTGAGCCTCAACCGGCCGGAGCAGCTCAATAGCTTCAACGCGCAGATGCACGGCGAAGTCAAAGAAGCCCTCCAGCAAGTACGCCAGAACCCCGATGTGCGTGTGTTGCTGCTGACCGGTGAAGGCCGCGGCTTCTGCGCCGGCCAAGACCTCAGCGACCGTAACGTCGCGCCGGGCAGCAGCGCGCCCGACCTGGGCCAGTCCATCGAGCAGTTCTACAACCCGCTGATCCGCCAGCTGCGTGACCTGCCGCTGCCAGTGATTTGCGCGGTGAACGGCGTGGCCGCCGGGGCCGGCGCCAACATCCCCCTGGCCTGCGACTTGGTGCTGGCTGCGCGTTCGGCGAGTTTTATCCAAGCGTTCTGCAAGATCGGCCTGATCCCCGACTCCGGTGGTACCTGGACTTTGCCGCGCCTGGTAGGCATGGCCCGGGCCAAGGCGCTGGCGTTGCTGGGTAACCGCTTGAGCGCCGAACAGGCCGAGCAATGGGGCTTGATCTACCGCTGCGTTGACGATGCCGAACTGCGCAATGAAGCCCTGACCCTGGCCCGTCACCTGGCCACCCAGCCGACCTACGGCCTGGCGCTGATCAAGCGCAGTCTCAACGCCAGCCTGAGCAACACCTTTGACGAACAGCTGGAACTGGAAAAAGACCTGCAACGCCTGGCCGGGCGCAGCGAGGATTATCGCGAAGGCGTCAGCGCCTTTATGGAAAAACGCACGCCAAGTTTCAAGGGGCGCTGAGCCATGACTGCACTGAATACCACTGCGCGCATCGCCGTGATCGGCGCCGGGGCCATGGGCGCCGGTATCGCCCAAGTGGCAGCGCAGGCCGGGCACCCTGTGTTGCTGTTGGACAATCGCCCCGGTGCCGCCGCCCAAGCCATCGACGGTATTGACCGGCAACTGGGCAAGCGCGTCGAAAACGGCAAGCTCTCGGCCGAGGCCCGCACCGCTACCCTCGCCCGCTTGCAGGCGGTGGAATCCATCGATGCCTTGGCCGATTGCGCGCTGGTCATTGAAGCCATCGTCGAGAACCTGGAGGTCAAGCGCGCCCTCTTCCGCCAGCTGGAAGGCATCTGCAGCGCGCAGTGCATCCTGGCCAGCAACACTTCTTCGTTATCGATCACCCGTATTGCCGCCCAACTGGAACGCCCGCAGCGTCTGCTGGGCTTGCATTTTTTCAACCCGGCGCCGGTGATGGCGCTGGTGGAAATCGTCTCGGGCCTTGCCAGCGACCCGGCCTTGGCCGACTGCCTGTACGCCACCGCCAAGGCCTGGGGCAAAAAGCCGGTGCACACCCGCTCGACGCCGGGTTTTATCGTCAACCGGGTGGCCCGCCCGTTCTACGCTGAAAGCCTGCGCCTGTTGCAGGAACACGTTGCCGACGTCCCAACCCTGGACGCGCTGATGCGCGACGCCGGTGGCTTTGCCATGGGTGCTTTCGAGCTCATGGACCTGATCGGCCATGACGTCAACTATGCGGTGACCTGCTCGGTGTTTGACGCCTATTACGGCGACAACCGCTTCCAACCCTCGCTGATCCAGAAAGACTTGGTAGACGCAGGCCGTCTAGGGCGCAAGAGCGGCCAGGGTTTCTACCGCTATGCAGACGGCGCAGAGCGCGCACCAGCAAAAACCACCCGCAGCGCGCGCACCGTCACCACCTGTGTGGTCGAGGGTGACCTGGGCATCGCCAACACACTGCTTCCACGCCTGCGCGAGCACGCCATCGACGTGATCAACCGCGACGGCCAAGGCTTGCTGCGGGTCGGCGATGCCGTATTGGCCCTGAGCGACGGGCGAATGGCGTGCCAGCGCGCCCAGGAAGATGGCCTGCGCAACCTGATCCTGCTGGACCTGGCCTTCGACTACGCCAGCGCCCGCCGCATCGCCATCAGTTACGCAGCCAACATCACCCCAAATGCACTTGAAGACGGCATAGCCCTGCTGCAACACGCCGGGTTCGCCGTAAGCCTGCTCAGCGACAGCCCGGCTCTCGCCGTACTGCGCACTGTGGCGATGCTGGCCAACGAAGCCGCCGACGCCTTGCTGCACGGCGTGGCCTCGGCCGCCGACATCGACCTGGCGATGCGCGCCGGGGTCAATTACCCCCAAGGTCCGCTGGCCTGGGCCGATGCTATTGGGCTCAAGCATGTGCTGCGTGTGCTGGAACACCTGCAAGCCAGCTATGGCGAAGAACGCTACCGGCCGTCGCTGCTGTTGCGCCGCCGCGTGGCCGAAGGGAGGCACTTGCATGACTAACCACGACGCCAACCGCCTGGCCAGCGCCTGCGCCCAAGCCCTGTTCGAGCGCGACGCCGCCAGCCAGGGCATGGGCATGCGCCTGCTCTCGGCCGCACCGGGCAGCGCCCGCGTGGGCATGAGCGTGCGCGCCGACATGCTCCAGGGCCACGGCACCTGCCATGGCGGCTACCTGTTTGCCCTGGCCGACTCGGCCTTCGCGCTGGCCTGCAACAGTTACAACGAGGCCACGGTGGCCATGGGCTGCAGCATCGACTACATCGCTCCGGCCCGCTTGGGCGACACCTTGAACGCAGACTGCATCGAGCAAAGCCGTTCCGGCCGCACCGGCAACTACGACGTGCGTATCGAAAACCAACGGGGCGAGCTGATCGCCTTGTTCCATGGCAAATCCTACAAAGTGCGCGGCCCGGTGCTGGCGCAGGAGACCCCACATGAATGACGCCTTGATCATCGACGCCGTGCGCACCCCCATCGGCCGCTACGCTGGCGCCCTGAGCAGTGTGCGCGCCGACGACCTTGGCGCGGTGCCGCTGCGCGAACTGCTGCGCCGCCACCCGCACGTGGACTGGAGCACGGTGGACGATGTGATCTACGGCTGCGCCAACCAGGCCGGTGAAGACAACCGCAACGTGGCCCGCATGTCGGCCCTGCTGGCGGGACTGCCGGTAAGCGTGCCAGGCACCACCCTCAATCGCCTGTGCGGCTCCGGGCTGGACGCCATCGGCAGCGCCGCCCGCGCCATTCGCTGCGGTGAGGCCGGTTTGATGTTAGTGGGCGGCGTGGAATCCATGTCCCGCGCACCGCTGGTAATGGGCAAGGCCGAGCAGGCGTTTGCGCGCCAGGCCGAGCTGTACGACACCACTATCGGCTGGCGTTTCGTCAATCCGCTGATGAAAACGGCCTACGGCATCGACTCCATGCCGGAGACCGCCGAGAACGTCGCCGCGCAATTCAACATCTCCCGCGCCGACCAGGATGCGTTTGCCCTGCGCAGCCAGCAACGGGCTGGTGCAGCCCAGGCCAGCGGGCGCCTGGCCAAGGAAATCGTCGCGGTACAGATCCCTCAGCGCAAAGGCCCAGCCAAGGTGGTGGAGCATGACGAGCACCCACGCGGCGACACCACCCTTGAGCAATTGCAGAAACTCGGCACGCCCTTTCGCGAAGGCGGCAGCATCACCGCCGGTAATGCGTCCGGGGTCAACGACGGTGCCTGCGCACTGTTGCTCGCCAATGCCGAAACCGCCAAACGCTACGGCCTGAAGGCCCGTGGCCGGGTAGTGGCGATGGCCACCGCTGGCGTGGAGCCGCGCATCATGGGCATCGGCCCAGTGCCGGCCACGCGCAAGGTGCTGGAGCTGGCCAACCTGAGCCTGGCGGACATGGACGTGATTGAGCTCAACGAAGCCTTCGCCGCCCAAGGCCTGGCAGTGCTGCGTGAACTTGGGTTGGGCGACAACGACCCACGGGTCAACCCCAACGGCGGTGCGATTGCCCTCGGCCATCCGCTGGGCATGAGCGGCGCACGCCTGGTGACCACCGCCCTGCACGAGCTGGAGGAACGCCAAGGCCGTTACGCGCTGTGCACCATGTGCATCGGTGTCGGCCAGGGCATCGCGCTGATCATCGAGCGTCTATAGGACCAAATAATCCCAATGCCCAAGGAGCCGAGCGGTATCCTTGGGGCATGCACTCAAAGCCCTGGTGCAACAGGGCTGGAACACAACAATAATTCGAGTGAAGTCATGAACATGCCAATTGCCCAAACCGTGCTTGAACCTGTGCTGGACCCGCTGGAGACCGCCAGCATCGACGAGCTGCGCCAGCACCAACTGGACCGTCTGCGCTGGAGCCTCAACCTCGCCTACAACAATGTGCCGCTGTACCGTCAGCGCTTCGATGCGCTGGGCGTGCACCCGCGTGACATCACCTGCCTGGAAGACCTGGCCAAGTTTCCCTTCACCACCAAGTCCGACCTGCGCGACAGCTACCCCTACGGCATGTTTGCCGTGCCGATGCACGACGTGGTGCGCCTGCACGCGTCCAGCGGCACCACCGGCAAACCCACCGTGGTCGGCTATACCCAGAACGACATCGACACCTGGGCCAACGTGGTCGCCCGTTCGATCCGCGCTGCCGGCGGCCGCCGTGGCGACAAGGTGCATATCTCCTATGGTTATGGCCTGTTCACCGGTGGCCTCGGCGCCCACTACGGCGCCGAACGCCTGGGCTGCACGGTGATTCCGATGTCCGGCGGGCAGACCGAGAAACAGGTGCAACTGATCAAGGATTTCCAGCCTGACATCATCATGGTCACGCCGTCCTACATGCTCAACATCGCCGACGAGATCGAACGCCAGGGCCTCGACCCGCACAAGCTTGCGTTGCGCCTGGGCATCTTCGGCGCCGAGCCCTGGACCGGCGAGCTGCGCAGTGCCATCGAACAGCGCCTGGGCATCACCGCCCTGGACATCTACGGCCTGTCGGAAATCATGGGGCCTGGAGTGGCCATGGAATGCGCCGAAACCAAGGACGGCCCGACCATCTGGGAAGACCACTTCTACCCCGAAATCATCGACCCGGTCACCGGTGAGGTACTGCCGGACGGGCAGATGGGCGAGCTGGTGTTCACCTCCCTGAGCAAAGAAGCGCTGCCGATGATCCGCTATCGCACCCGCGACCTCACGCGCCTGCTGCCCGGCACCGCCAGGCCCATGCGGCGCATCGACAAGATCACCGGCCGCAGCGACGACATGCTGATCATTCGTGGGGTCAACGTGTTCCCCACCCAGGTCGAGGAACAGGTGCTCAAAGTCAAACAGCTGTGCGAGTGCTACGAGATCCATTTGTATCGCAATGGCAACCTGGACAGCGTCGACGTGCATGTGGAACTCAAGGCCGAGCACCAACACCTGGGCGACGAACAGCAAAAAGCCATTGCGGGCGAGCTAAGCCGTCACATCAAGACCTACATCGGTATCAGCACCCGTATCGTGTTGCAGCCCATGCACTCGATCAAGCGCTCCGAAGGCAAGGCCTGCCACGTGATCGACAACCGCCCAAAAGCATGACTGCTGCACTTTACAGCCCCGCTCCGGCGCTAACGCTGCCCACTTAAGGACAACTGTGGCGAGGGAGCTTGCTCCCGCTGGGGCGCGAAGCGGCCCCAAAAAAATGGGAGCGCTGCGCACTCCAGCGGGAGCAAGCTCCCTCGCCACAGGTAATCACTCAATCCAAATGGACAGCATTAGCCCCAGCAGGGGCTTTTTTTTTGCCTGCAGAAAACCTATCCAGCGCAAAGCGATACAAAAATATTAATGACACGTTATTTTGTGTTTGATAAATATTTCTGTATCACTTATAAAGTTCTCCATGCCTTTAACCAGATTCACGGCGGGAGACTCACCATGTACGCACAGCTTGTAGAAACCGGAGTGAAGCGCATCAAGGACCTGTCGGAGATGTCCGAGCAGGAGCGCCACTTCCAAGAAAAGATCGATGCCGAAATCAAGATCGAAGCCAAGAACTGGATGCCCGACGCCTACCGTCAAACCCTGATCCGGCAGATCTCCCAGCACGCCCACTCCGAGATCGTCGGCATGCTGCCCGAAGGCAACTGGGTGACCCGTGCGCCGACCCTCAAGCGCAAGCTGCAACTGATGGCCAAGATCCAGGACGAAGCCGGCCACGGGCTGTACCTGTACAGCGCTATGGAAACCCTGGGCGCCGACCGCGATGAAGAAATCGCCAAGCTGCACAGCGGCAAGGCCAAGTATTCGAGCATCTTCAATTACCCGACCCTGAACTGGGCCGACATGGGTGCCGTGGGCTGGCTGGTGGATGGTGCTGCGATCGTCAACCAGGTGGTGCTGCAACGCACCTCCTACGGCCCCTACTCCCGGGCCATGGTGCGTATTTGCAAGGAAGAGAGTTTCCACCAGCGCCAGGGCTACGAGATCTTGCTGACCATGATGCGTCACGGCACCCAGGCGCAAAAAGACATGGTGCAGGACGCGATCAACCGCCTGTGGTGGCCGTCGCTGATGATGTTCGGCCCCAGCGACGAGCACTCGCCCAACAGCGCCCAGTCCATGGCCTGGAAGATCAAGCGCCAGAGCAATGACGAGCTGCGCCAGCGCTTTATCGACCAAACCATCCCGCAACTGGAACTGCTGGGCTGCACCTGCCCCGACCCGGACTTGAAGTGGAACGCCGAGCGCGGCCACTACGACTTCGGCGAGATCCAGTGGAACGAGTTCTACGAAGTGCTCAAGGGCAATGGCCCGTGCAACCAGGAACGCGTAGCCACCCGCCGCAAAGCCATTGAAGACGGGGCCTGGGTGCGCGAAGCCGCCGTGGCCCACGCCCGTAAAAAACACAATAAGAACGCTGCCTGATCTGGAGTTGCCGCTATGTCTGAATGGACCCTTTTTGAAGTCTTCGTGCGCAGCAAGCACGGCCTGAACCACAAACACGTGGGCAGCGTGCATGCCGCCGACACCACCATGGCCATCGAGAACGCCCGCGAGCTGTACACCCGTCGCAGCGAAGGCGTGAGCCTGTGGGTGGTGCCCTCGGCCTTGATCACCGCCTCGTCGCCGGATGAAAAAGACCCGCTGTTCGACCCGTCCGACGACAAGGTCTACCGCCACGCCAGCTTCTACGAGTTGCCGGCCGAAGTCGGGCACATGTGAGGTCGACCATGAACACGCCAACCGATTTGATCGAATACCTGCTGCGCCTGGGCGACAGCGCCCTGATCCAAGGCCAGCGCCTGTGCCAATGGTGCGGCCACGCACCGGCGCTGGAAGAAGAACTGGCGCTGATGAACGTCGGCCTCGACCTGGTGGGCCAGGCCCGCAACTGGCTAGACTACGCCGCCGAACTGCTGGACGACGGCCGCGACGCCGACGACCTGGCCTTCCGCCGCGATGAGCGCGCCTACCGCAACCTGCTGCTGGTGGAGCAACCCAACGGCGACTATGCAGTGACCATTCTCAAGCAATTTTTGTACGACGCCTGGCACTTGCCGGTGTTGACGGGCCTGAGCCAGTCCAGCGACGAACGTATTGCCGGGATCGCCGCCAAAGCGGTCAAGGAAGTCACCTATCACCTGCGCCGCTCCGGTGAATGGGTCGAACGCCTGGGTGACGGCACCGACGAAAGCCATGCACGCATGCTCGCGGCGATCCCCGAGGTGTGGCGCTTCACCGTCGAACTGACCAGCGCCGATGACAGCGAACAGCGCCTATGCGCCGCCGGCATCACCCCGGACACCGCGCAGGTCGCCGCCGCCTGGCAGCACACCGTGGGCGCGATTTTCGCCAGCGCGACCCTGCCCGTGCCGCCCGCGCCGAGCTACTTCTACCTGAATGCCCGGCGCGGTCTGCACACCGAGCACCTGGGCATCCTGTTGGCCGAAATGCAGTTTTTGCCCCGAGCGTACCCCGATGCGACCTGGTGAGCTGATCGCCAGCGACCGCCCGGCGCAGCCCACGGAGCTAGCCGCCGCCTGGGCCACCCTCGCCCAAGTGATGGACCCGGAAGTACCAGTGGTCAGCGTGGTCGACCTGGGCATCGTGCGCGATCTGGACTGGCAGGCGGGCCACCTGCATGTGGTGGTCACGCCCACGTACTCCGGTTGCCCGGCCACCGAAGTGATCGAGAGCGATATCCGCAATGCGCTGGAGCAGGCTGGTTTTCGCACGCCGCACCTGGAGCGCAAATTGACCCCGGCCTGGTCCACCGACTGGATCACCGAAGGTGGCCGCGAGCGCCTGCGCGCCTACGGCATCGCACCGCCCCAGGGCAGCGCCAACAAGCGCAGCCTGCTGGGCGAAAGCCCGGTGGTGGTATGCCCGCACTGCGCAAGCAGCCACACCGAAGTGCTCAGCGAGTTCGGCTCCACCGCCTGCAAGGCGCTGTACCGCTGCCGTGAGTGCCTGGAACCGTTCGACTATTTCAAGTGCATCTGAGGGGCCACTGGCCGTCTCGGTGGGAGAATAACAATGAGCAAATTTCACAGCCTGGTGATCAAGGACGTACGCAGCGAAACCCGTGACGCGGTGTCCATCGCCTTCGAGATCCCCCAGCACCTGCAAGACAGTTTCCACTTCACCCAGGGCCAGCACCTGGTGATGCGCACCCAACTGGACGGCGAAGAAGTGCGCCGCTCCTATTCGATCTGCACCGGCGTGAATGACGGCGAACTGCGCATCGCCATCAAGCGCGTGGCCGGCGGGCGTTTTTCCGCGTTTGCCAATGAACAGCTCAAGACCGGGCACAGCCTGGAAGTGATGCCGCCTGCCGGGCATTTCCATGTTGAACTGGACCCTGCGCGCCACGGCAACTATTTGGCCGTCGCGGCCGGCAGCGGCATTACGCCGATCCTGTCGATCATCAAGACCACCCTGCAAACCGAGCCCCACAGCCGCGTGACGCTGCTATACGGCAATCGCTCCAGCTCCGGCGCGCTGTTTCGCGAGCAGCTGGAAGATTTGAAAAACCGCTATTTGCAGCGCCTGAACCTGATCTTTTTGTTCAGCCGTGAACAGCAGGATGTGGACCTCTACAACGGCCGCATCAACGCCGACAAATGCGCGCAACTGTTCTCCCGCTGGCTGGACGTCAAAACCCTCGACGCTGCGTTCATCTGCGGCCCGCAGGAAATGACCGAAACCGTGCGCGACAGCCTCAAGGCCCGCGGCATGCAGCCTGAACGCATCCACTTCGAACTGTTCGCCGCCGCTGGCAGCCAGCAAAAACGTGAAGCCCGCGAAGCCGCCCGCGAGTTGGACGCCGCCGTCAGCCAGATCACCGTGATCAGCGACGGCCGCGCCCTGGCCTTCGACCTGCCGCGCAACAGCCAGAGCATCCTCGATGCGGGTAACGCCCAGGGCGCCGAGTTGCCGTACTCGTGCAAGGCCGGCGTGTGCTCGACCTGCAAATGCAAGGTCATCGAAGGCGAAGTGGAAATGGACAGCAACCACGCCCTGGAAGACTACGAAGTGGCGGCCGGCTACGTGCTGTCGTGCCAGGCCTTCCCCATCAGCGACAAGGTGGTGCTGGACTTCGACCAACTCTGACGCGTGCCGCCCCCCCCCCCAACACAACAATAAAAAGGACCACCGCCATGACCCCCGACGCTATCGAACGTATCCACCGGCATCCCGACTTTATCCAGTTGGTACGGCGCAAACAGCGCCTGTACTGGTCCCTGTCGCTGATCATGTTGGTGGTGTATTTCGGCTTTGTGCTGTTGGTGGCGTTCTCCCCCGCCACCCTCGGGCAGTCCCTGAGCGGCGGCGTGACCACGGTGGGCATGCTGGTGGGTGTGGTGATCGTGTTGCTGGCGTTCGCGCTGACCGGCTTTTACGTGTACCGCGCCAACCATGTGATCGACCCGCTCAACGACAAGCTCAAGCAGGAGTGCGCAGCATGAGCCGGTTGATCGCGTGGTTTCTGTTGCCGCTGGCGTTGGCCACCGACCTGGCCATCGCTGCCGATGACGTGTCGCGGCCGCTGAACTGGAACGCCATCGGCATGTTCCTGGTGTTTGTACTGTTCACCTTTGGCGTGACGCGCTGGGCGGCATTACGCACCCGTTCGGCGAGTGACTTCTACACCGCTGGCGGCGGTATGACGGGCTTTCAGAACGGCCTGGCGATTGCTGGCGACATGATCTCGGCGGCGTCCTTCCTGGGCATCTCGGCGATGATGTTCCTCAATGGTTATGACGGTTTGCTGTATGCCTTGGGCGTACTGGCAGGCTGGCCGATCATTTTGTTCCTGATCGCCGAGCGCCTGCGCAATCTGGGCAAGTACACCTTTGCCGACGTGGTGTCGTACCGCCTGGAGCAAACCCCGGTGCGCCTGACTTCGGCCTTCGGCACCCTCACCGTGGCGTTGATGTACCTGGTGGCGCAGATGGTCGGCGCGGGCAAGTTGATCGAGCTGCTGTTTGGCATCGACTACCTGTACGCGGTGATGCTGGTGGGCGTGCTGATGGTGTTCTACGTGACCTTTGGCGGTATGCTCGCGACCACCTGGGTGCAGATCATCAAGGCAGTGATGCTGCTGTTCGGCACCACCTTCATGGCGTTCATGGTGCTCAAGCATTTCGGTTTCAGCACCGAGGCGATGTTTGCCGGGGCCGCCGCCGTGCATGCCAAGGGCAGCGCGATCATGGCGCCGGGTGGCTTGCTGTCCAACCCCATCGACGCGATTTCCTTGGGGGTGGGCATGATGTTCGGCACCGCCGGGCTGCCGCATATCCTGATGCGTTTCTTTACCGTCAGCGACGCCAAGGAAGCGCGCAAGAGCGTGTTCTACGCCACCGGTTTTATCGGCTACTTCTACCTGCTGCTGATCGTGGTCGGCTTTGGCGCCATTGTCATGGTGGGCACCGACCCAACCTTCCGTGATGCCAACGGCGCGATCATCGGCGGCGGCAACATGATCGCCGTGCACCTGGCGCAAGCGGTGGGCGGCAACCTGTTCCTCGGGTTCATTTCGGCGGTGGCGTTTGCCACGATCCTAGCGGTGGTGGCGGGGCTGGCGCTGTCCGGCGCGTCGGCGGTGTCTCACGACCTGTATGCCTGCGTCATGCGCAAGGGCCAGGCCACTGAACAGCAGGAGATCCGCGTATCGCGCATCGCCACGCTGTGCATCGGCGTGCTGGCGATCATCCTTGGCTTGCTGTTTGAGTCGCAGAACATCGCGTTCCTGTCCGGCCTGGTGCTGGCGATTGCCGCGTCGGTGAATTTCCCGGTGCTGTTCCTTTCGATGTACTGGAAGGGCCTGACCACCCGTGGCGCCGTGGCCGGCAGCCTGGCCGGGCTGGTCTCGGCGATTGTGCTGCTGGTGCTGAGCCCGGCGGTGTGGGTCAACGTGCTGCATCACGACAAGGCGCTGTTTCCGTATTCCAACCCGGCGTTGTTTTCCATGAGCCTGGCGTTTTTCAGCGCTTGGGTGTTTTCCGTCACCGACACCTCACCCCGCGCCGCCCTTGAACGTGGCCGCTACCTGGCGCAGTTCATCCGCTCCATGACCGGCATCGGCGCAGCGGGCGCCAGCAAACACTAATCCCTTTTTTCTACCCTGGAGGAACCGTGATGTCTCACGCCCCTACCCTGCAAAGTTTTATCGCCGGTCGCTGGATCGGCCAACACGGTGCCCAAGTGCTGCGCAGCGCCATCGACGGCCACGAACTCGCCCGCACTCATGAGGAGCACCCGGACTTCGCCGAAGCCGTCGCCCATGGCCGCAGCCTGGGTGTCAGCGGCTTGATGGCGCTGGACTTCCAGCAACGGGCGCAACGCCTCAAGGCCTTGGCGCTGTACCTGAGCGAGCGCAAGGAACAGCTCTACGCCCTCTCCCACCACAGCGGCGCCACCCGCGCCGACAGCTGGATCGATATCGAAGGCGGCAACAGCACCCTATTCACCTACGCCAGCCTGGGCTCGCGGGAGTTGCCCTCGGGCAATATCGTCCACGAAGGCCCGGCGCTGCCATTGGGTAAAAAAGGCACGTTTGCCGGCACCCATATCCTGGTGCCGCGTGGTGGCCTGGCGGTGCACATCAACGCGTTCAACTTCCCGATCTGGGGCATGCTGGAAAAGTTCGCGCCGAGCTTTTTGGCGGGTGTGCCGTGCATCGTCAAGCCGGCCAGCGCCACCAGCTACCTGACCGAAGCGGTGGTGCGCCTGATGGACGAGTCCGGGATTCTGCCGGCGGGCAGCCTGCAACTGGTGATCGGCAGCACCGGCGACCTGCTCGACCGCCTGCAAGGCCAGGACGTGGTGACCTTCACCGGCTCCGCCGACACTGCTGCCAAGCTGCGGGTGAACCCGAACCTGATCCGTAACTCGGTGCCGTTCAACGCCGAGGCCGACTCGCTGAACTGCGCGATCCTCGCCCCGGACGTTACGCCGGACGATGAAGAGTTCGAGCTGTTCATCAAGGAAGTCGCCCGCGAGATGACCGTCAAGGCCGGGCAGAAATGCACCGCCATCCGCCGCGCCATCGTGCCGGCCAAGCATATCGATGCAGTCGCCAGCCGCCTGCGTGAGCGCCTGGCCAAGGTGGTGGTCGGCGACCCGTCGGTGGAAGGCGTGCGCATGGGCCCCTTGGCCTCCCACGATCAACAAAAGGATGTGGCCGAGCGCCTGGAAGCCTTGCTGCACAGCAGCGACCTGCTGTTCGGCGCCCGCGACGGTTTTGAGCCACGCGGTGAAAACGTCAGCCAGGGCGCATTCTTCGCTCCGACCCTGCTGCAATCCCATGACCCACACGCCGAAGGCGGCGCCCACGATATCGAAGCGTTCGGCCCGGTCAGCACGCTGATGGCCTACCACGACCTGGACGAAGCCTTGGCCCTGGCCGCACGCGGCAAAGGCAGCCTGGTGGCGAGCCTGGTCACCAAAGACCCGCAGACCGCCGCCAAAGCCATCCCGGTAGCCGCCGCCTGGCACGGCCGGTTGCTGGTACTGGACCGCGAGTCCGCCGCCGAATCCACCGGCCACGGCTCGCCCCTGCCCCAACTCAAGCACGGCGGCCCAGGCCGCGCTGGCGGCGGTGAAGAACTGGGTGGCCTGCGCGCGGTGAAACACTACCTGCAACGCGCCGCGGTACAGGGCTCACCGACCATGCTGGCGGCGGTGACCGGCGAATACGTGCGCGGCGCCAAGGTGATCGAAACCGAAGTGCACCCGTTCCGCCGCTTCTTCCAGGATTTGCAGGTCGGCGAATCCCTGCTGACCCACCGCCGTACTGTCACCGAAGCGGACCTGGTGAATTTCGGCTGCCTGTCGGGCGACCATTTCTACATGCACTTCGACGACATCGCGGCCAAGGAATCGCAGTTCGGCAAGCGCATCGCCCATGGCTACTTCGTGCTGTCTGCCGCCGCCGGCCTATTCGTCTCCCCGGCCCCCGGCCCGGTACTGGCCAACTACGGCCTGGACACCCTGCGATTCATCAACCCGGTAGGCATCGGCGACACCATCCAGGCGCGCCTGACCTGCAAACGCAAGATCGACCAGGGCAAGGCGAGCCCGCAGGGTATTCCACAAGGCGTAGTGGCATGGGATGTGGAGGTGACTAACCAGTTGGGGGAACTGGTGGCCAGCTATGACATTTTGACGCTGGTGGTGAAGCGGGAGGTTTAAAGCGAAAACACCAACGCCGATGACCTGTGGCGAGGGAGCTTGCTCCCGCTGGGTCGCGAAGCGGCCCCGCTCTTTGCTCAAAGAACGGGACTGCTGCGCAGTCCAACGGGAGCAAGCTCCCTCGCCACATGAACAGCAATTGATCGCCGTTGCTGGCGAATTGAATCGAGTGCTGGGTACGCCCAAAGCTGGCAAGCCAAAACCCAAAGCGCCTCTGTAAACGTCATGCTTAGCCCAAAGGCGACCAGGGGAGAGCGACCATAGAAATACCCGCCTCCCCTCCCTATACTCAGCGGCTCCCATCCCCCCAGGATCAACCCCCGCATGGAAGCTGTGCGGCCTGCCATCGCTCGGTGAGACGCCATGATCGCTCATACCCCCACGCTGTTTGGCTGTGTTGCCTTGGTCGCGACGATCATGGCGTTTTGTCTGATCCTGGTCGGTCAGTTCAATCAGCGTGATGGGCTGCTGACCATCGGTTTCGGCTTGCTGGCCCATGCCTTGGCCTATGTGGGCTACACCTTTTACGGGCATGCACCGCTGTGGTTTACCTATGGCGTCGCCAACTCCCTGCTGGCCGTGGCGCTGGCGTTTTATGGCGCCAGCCTGTTTCGGATCGTGGAGTTACCGGTGTCTTGGTGGCGGGTGTTCGCACCGGCGGCGTTGATGCTGGTGTTGATGGTGAGCCTGATCGACACCCTGGAGCCGCGCATGCTCGCGGCCTCGCTGGTGTTGATGTTGCAATGCGCCTTGATCATCTACTGGACCCTTCGCCACATTCCCCCGCAGGGCCGTGCGCGGATGCTGTTGATCATCGGCTCGAGCATTAGCCTGATCGGGCTGGGCATGCGTGTGGTGGCCATACTGGGCGGTGGCGCCGCCGAGATGCGCTACGACGTCAGCAACCTCAAGCAGACCATCTCGGTGAGCATTGGCACGTTCACCGCCATGATGATCTCCCTGGGCCTGGTGCTGTTGGCCAAGGAACGCAGCGAGTCATTGCTCAAGCACATGGCGCTGCGGGATGTGCTGACGGGCATTCTTAACCGGCGCGCCATCCTGGAGCGATTCACCCAAGAACTGGAGCGTGCTCGTCGAGACCGTTCCAGCCTCGCGGTGGCCATGGTCGATATCGACCATTTCAAGCAGATCAACGATGTGCACGGGCACCTGGCAGGCGATGAGGTCATCCGCCATTGCGCCAACCACCTCAGCCAACGGCTTCGCTCGACTGACAGCATCGGTCGCTACGGTGGCGAGGAGTTTCTGCTGCTGCTGCCGTGCACCCATCCCGAGGCCGCCAGGACGGTGCTCGATGAACTGCGCACTTCATTGGCCCTGGCACCGGCGCTGTATGCAGAGGCAAGTATTGAACTGCGGATCAGTATCGGGGTTTGTTGCGATGTGCCTGACGACGCCGATACCAGCGCAAGTTTGCTGGCCAGGGCGGATGCGGCGCTGTATGAGGCCAAGGCGTCGGGGCGCAATACCGTGCGGTTTGCAGCGCTGGCCCAGGCGCTTTAAACCCCTAATAACCCCTTGCCGACTCAATCGCGAAAAAATCAATTTGGGCGATTATCGAACATTTCCCCCTTTCGACCCTTGTCTGTACGCCGTGCAAAGTTATGATGTCCATCAGCAAAACAGCCCCAATAATAACAATCGAATAGTGCATATCCGCAACTAACAGCCGCCAGTTAGTTTGCCACGGGTATAACTTTTCATACCGTCGTCTTATGCACTCAGGTGCACCGCGAGGTTGCTGTGACATTAACGCCCGAAAGAATTAGCCATTATCGGTGCGGACCTTATTCGCCTCTTGTTTACACTTTTATTTATCCCGCCTGGTGAGTTAATTGCTCTTTACGCGCCTGATGAAGATGTCATAAGCCCGGCCTGAATACCCAATATTCCAGAACACTCCCCAGGAGGGAATTGTGCTCGATAAAACCGATAAATCTGTGACAGCTGCCGTCAGCCAGATCAAGGATGGCGCCACCATCATGATTGGCGGCTTCGGCCCGGCCGGCCAACCTGCCGAGCTGATCGACGCACTGATCGAACACGGTGCGCGTGACCTGGTATTGGTCAGCAACAACGCGGGCAATGGTGACTACGGCCTGGCGGCGCTGCTCAAGTCCGGCCAGGTGCGCAAGATCATTTGCTCGTTCCCGCGCCAGGCGGACTCGTGGGTCTTCGACGGCCTTTACCGTGCCGGCAAGATCGAGCTGGAAGTGGTGCCCCAGGGCAACCTCGCCTGCCGTATCCAGGCCGCAGGCTCCGGCCTGGGCGCGGTGTTCACCCCCACTGGCTACGGCACCCTGCTCGCCGAGGGCAAGGAAACCCGTGAGATCGATGGCAAGCACTATGTGCTGGAGTTCCCGATCAAGGCCGACTTCGCTTTGATCAAGGCCTACCAAGGTGACCGCTGGGGTAACCTGGTGTATCGCAAATCGGCGCGCAACTTCGGCCCGATCATGGCCATGGCGGCTGCGACCACCATCGCTCAGGTCAGCGAGATCGTCGAGCTGGGCGCGCTGGACCCGGAACATATCGTGACCCCAGGCATTTTCGTGCAGCACGTGGTTCGCGTCGGCATCGCCCAACCGGCCAAGGAGGTTTAACCCATGCCTTACACCAAGCTTTCCCGCGACGCCATCGCCCAGCGCGTTGCACAAGACATTCCTGAAGGCGCCTACGTCAACCTGGGCATCGGTTTGCCGACGAAAATTGCCAGCTACTTGCCGGCCGACAAGGATATCTTCCTGCACTCGGAAAACGGCCTGCTCGCGTTCGGCCCACCACCGGCCGAAGGTGAAGAAGACCCCGAGCTGATCAATGCCGGCAAAGAGTTCGTGACCATGCTCAAGGGCGGCAGCTTTTTCCACCACGGCGATTCGTTTGCGATGATGCGCGGCGGGCACCTGGATATCTGTGTGCTGGGCGCCTTCCAGGTAGCGAGCAACGGTGACCTGGCCAACTGGCACACCGGCGAACCCGATGCGATCCCAGCCGTAGGCGGCGCCATGGACCTGGCCATCGGCGCGAAGAAAGTCTTCGTCGTGACCGAGCACCTGACCCGTCAAGGCGAACCGAAAATCGTCGAGCAACTGAGCTACCCGGTCACCGGCATGGGCTGTGTCGACCGCATCTACTCGGACCTGTGTGTGATCAACGTCACCGACACCGGCCTGCAGGTGATCGAGATCGTCCCGGGCCTGAGCTTTGCCGAGCTGCAAGGCCTGACGGGTGCACGCCTGGTAGACGCGACTAAAGGATAAGCCCTGGACGGGGAATAGAGTGTTCAACCTGTGGTCTGTAGAACACCTCAGACCAGGAACTGATCATGCCTTTTCCCCGTTCGCGCCTTTTGCTGATCCTGCCCTTCTTTGCTGGTTGCCAGTATCTACCCAAGACCTACTACTTCACCGCACCGGAAAACGAGCCGAACCCGGCCTATCTCCGCATCGTCGACTTCACCCAGCATGCCGATATCTACCAGTATGAAAACGGTGTGCGCTCAGGCGGCGTGATACGCAGTGGGCCCCTGCCCTTTATCCACACACAAGACATCGGCATGCCCAAGGCCGGGCAGGACCTGACGTTCGACTATTACGAAACCAAGGTGCGACCGGGTATCGAGACCCACGTGGGCATGTTCTGGGAGGGGCCCAATACGCG
Source organism: Pseudomonas sp. 18175 (assembly GCF_050432925.1). NCBI lineage: Bacteria > Pseudomonadati > Pseudomonadota > Gammaproteobacteria > Pseudomonadales > Pseudomonadaceae > Pseudomonas > Pseudomonas sp. 18175. The sequence continues at coordinate 40,789 of NZ_JBKFTO010000005.1, forward strand.
GTCCTGCTCCATCACGGCGGTCTTCACCCCCCAGCCTGGCCGTTACTACCAGTTCGAGATGACCTCGGGTTCAAGCGGGACCTGCAAGGCGTACCCGTCGCTGATCGAGCGCGACCCAAAAGGCAGCGGCTGGCACCTTACACCCAACCTGGAAGTCACCTACCCCCACGACAGCCCGAGGGCTAAGACCTACTACAAGGATGATCGCTACAAGGACCCCAATTACAAGCCGTTTACGGCGCCGGGGCAGCCGGTGTATTAGCCCGTCCGTGCGGTCTCATCCGGCCATCAACTGCAGGGCTTTCTCCCGCATATTCCGTTCATATGTTGAGTATCCTGAGGCGAGAATATCAGCGGCGCCACGATCTCCTGCTCGCCGGAGCTGTCCGTCAGCGGCGCTGAGTCCGCCATCGAAATGCGTGACGCGGCCTTCATGACCCAACTGTCTACATTCCCATCGCCCGACGCGCTGACCATCGTCACCTGCGGTATACCGCTGTCGGACTTGAACCGATAGGACAACTTCACGCTCTTGGCCGCGCCTGTGGCATTGACTGCATCGAACACCTCTCGAACCGCCATGCGGCGGTTCTGCTCCTTCAGGAACCCCGACATCCAAAGCTGGCGATACCGCACCGCCTGCGCCTCACTCAGTGGCTGGCCCTGTTGGCGCAAACGATTCATCGCCTCCCAGGCGTCATCACCAAACCGCTCGGTCGACGCCAGATACAGCGCCAAGGCTCCCGGCAGGTCCTGCGGGCCGCCTTTGCCCTCCTCCATCAAGCGTCCCAATGGCAATGCCGCATTCTTGCCCGAGAGACGATAAAACTCCCGCGCCTTGGCGTAGTCCACCGGCTCGCCTTCACCGCGCTCAGCCATTTGCCCCAGCAGAATATGGGTGACGGGATTGAGCTGGGCAGACTCGACAAACAGCGCGCGCGCCTTGGCGAAATCCTGATCGACACCGTATCCGCCTTCCTTGTACATCTTGCCCAACGAGGTTTTGCACATGGCATTGCCGTAATCGGCAAAGCGCTCGATGTAGAGCAGGTTGTCACGCTCGAAGGGTTTTTTGCCGGCGATCAGCATGCAGCGCATGCTCACCAGCGAGGAGTCGTAATCGGCGGGTCGGGTCAGGCTCTGGCAGCCCGTGATCGCGGCGCAGAGAAACAGGAGGGATAGGGGTTTGAACATCGCGTCCTTGCATCCGTTGAAAAGAAAGGACGGGATTATGCCATTGATCAGCCAAAGGAGCCGTCAGGGCGTACCTCTGACGGCTTCCTTGTCACAACCAAACCGACACCGCCGGCACATCAATTGGAACCGTGAGCCCCCCACGCCCTCAAAAAGTTTCAATCCGCACTCGACTCACGTCTTTACAGGAGGCATCTGCGATGTCTGAACCACGCATCCCCACCCTTGAACTCAATGATGGCATCACCCTGCCGGCGGTCGGCTTTGGCACCTATAAACTCAATGGTTCCGAAGGCGTTGAGGTCATACGGGCTGCCATCGGCTCCGGTTACCATTTGATCGACAGTGCGGTGAACTATGAGAACGAAGGCGCGCTGGGTGAAGCGGTGCGGCGCAGTGAGGTTGCGCGCGAGCAGCTGCGCATAACCTCCAAGCTGCCCGGACGGCACTACGAATTTGAAGCGGCGTTGACGACGATTGAAGAGTCGTTGTATCGCAGCCAACTGGATTATTTCGACCTGTACTTGTTGCACTGGCCCAACCCGAGCAACGGCTTGTACGTGCAGGCCTGGCGGGCACTGGTGGAAGCTCGCAAACGTGGCTGGGTGAAGAGCATTGGCGTCTGCAATTTTCTGCCGGAGCACCTGGAGACGCTGATCAACGGCAGCGGCGTGACCCCGGCTGTAAACCAGATCGAACTGCACCCGTTTTTCCCGCAGCACGAGCAACTGGCCTGGAACAAAGCCCACGGGATTGTCACGCAGTCGTGGAGCCCCTTGGGGCGAGCCAATCACCTGCTTAAGGATCCCTCGCTGCAAGGCATCGCCGAGCGCCTGGGTAGAAGCATCCCGCAAGTGATCCTGCGCTGGCATTACCAACTCGGCACAATTGCCTTGCCCAAAGCGAGTTCGGTGGAGCGTCAGCGCGAAAACCTGAGCCTGTTTGATTTCGCCTTGTCAGCCGATGACCTGGCCGTGATTGCTCGGCTCGCCAGCCCCACCGGCCGTATAAACAATCAGGATCCAGCGGTGTACGAGGAGTTCTGATCGCTATCGCAGGGGCTGTCGAGTTGTCTAGCGATAGCCCCGTGCCTGAACGTCGAACAGCTGGGCATAACGCCCTCCCGCCGCCATCAGTTGGCGGTGGCTGCCCTCCTCCAGAATCTGCCCTGCCTCCAGCACGATAATGTGATCGGCACTGCGCACGCTGGAGAAGCGGTGAGAGATCAACAGCGTCATACGGCCCTTGGCATGCTCGCGAAAGTGCTCGAACACCGCCGCCTCAGCGCCAGCATCAAGCGCCGCTGTGGGTTCATCGAGGATCAGCAGGTCGGCTTCCTGACGCATATAGGCCCGTGACAAGGCGACTTTCTGCCACTGCCCGCCGGACAGTTCCTGGCCACCAAACCAGCGCCCCAGCTGCGTTGAATAGGCATTACTCAAACGCTCGATGAATTCGGCCGCGACGCCTTGGGTGGCCGCGCTGCGCCAGCGGGCCTGGTCGTTCATGGCGTCGACGTCGCCCACGCCAAGGTTCTCGCCGACGGTCATCTGATAGCGGATGTAATCCTGGAATATCACCCCGATACGCTGGCGCAGGGTCTGTTCGTCCCACTCCTGCAGGTCGCTGCCATCCAGCAGGATACGGCCTTCGTCCGGGGTATACAGACGGGTCAGCAGTTTGATCAGGCTGGTCTTGCCCGAGCCGTTTTCCCCCACCAGCGCCAGGCTTTGCCCCGGCGCCAAGTGCAGGCTGATATTACGCAGCGCAGCGGATGTGGCGCCTGGGTAAGTAAAACTCACCCGCTCGCAGCGCAGGCCATCGCCCGGTCGGGCCCCTTGGGTGAGCCGGCCATGGGGAATGATCACGGGCGTTTCGAGGTATTCATACAGGTCAGAAAGGAACAGGCTGTCGTCATAGAGCCCGGCGATTGCGCTGAGGCTGGCGGTGATCGCACTTTGGCCCTGCTTGAACAGCACGATGTACATGGTCATCTGGCCCAGGCTGGTCTGGCCACGCACGGTGTCGAGTACTACCCAGGCGTAGGCCAGGTAAAACGCTGCGGTGCCCAACAGGCCCAAGCCAAAACCCCAGGCGTCGCGGCGCACGGTCAGCAGGCGGTCTTCTGCATACAGTCGGTTTGCGTTGTCGCGGTAGCGCTTGAGTAACAGCGGGGCCAGGCCAAACAGCTTGACCTCTTTGGCGTGGGCCTCGTGGGACAGCAGGGACTCCAGGTAATTCTGCTGACGCGTCTCGGGGGCGCGCCGGTGGAACAGCCGGAATGCATTGCCCGAAAAATGCGTCTCGGCGAAGAACACCGGCAGCGCGCCGACCACCAGGATCAACAGTGCCCAGGGCGAAAAATGCACCAGCAACACCGCAAAACTCACCAGCGAAATGAGGTTCTGCACCAACCCCAAGCCTTTGGTCACCAGGCTCAGCGGCCGCGTCGAGGCGCCCTGACGTACGCGCACCAGCTTGTCGTAGAACTCGGCGTCTTCAAATTGCAGCAGCGAAAGGGTCTGGGCTTTTTCCAGCACCATCAAGTTGACCTTCACCCCCAACCTCACCCGCAACAGCGACTGCTGCATCGACAGCGCCCGTTGCGCAGCGGCCAACAGCGCCAGCACACCGGCCTCGGCCACAACGTAGCGCATCACCGGCCACACGGGTGCCTGGCTGCCAGAGGCGTGCACCTGCATGGCGTGCACCACCCCATCCACAATGCGCTGGCCGATCCAGGCCGCGAGTGCTGGCAGCAGCCCTGCGACTATTGTCGCCAGCAGCAGGCCCAGGAACAGGGGGCGTGAGGTGCCCCACACCAGCCCGAGTGCCCTGCGCGCCTGGGTGGAAAATACGCTCAACCGATTGAACAGCAGCATGGCTGGGATGGGCTCCTTATCAGGTGTAGGATCAGCGCCCGGAACCGCGTGGCGTGCGCGCTTGTCACTATGGTCTCTGTCACTCTTCGCGACTGACGCGGCTACCTGAGCGATATATGGAAAAAGCTTTGAGTGAACTCAATCGTGATCAGCTGGAAGCAGAGATCGTAAGGCTGCGCGCTCAGCTGGCAGAAGGCGCTCGCGACCCGTTGCCGGACGTCGCCGACGCGCAAGTATCGCGTATTTCCATGGCGCAAACCCAAGAACGTTATCGACTGGCCGTCAAGGCCACCAGCGATACGATCTGGGACTGGGATATGCAAACCGACCAGATCCTGTGGAATGAGGCGCTGCAAAGCACCTTCGGCTATTGCCTGGCGACGCTGGACACATCGGGTGAATGGTGGGTCAGCCAGATCCACCCCGAGGAGCGTGCGCGTGTAAGCACCTCTATCTTTGCCGTGATCAACGGCAGCGGCACGGCCTGGACCGAGGAATATCGGTTCCGCCGCCTGGATGGAACCTATGTAGACGTGCTCGACCGCGGGCATGTGATCCGCAATGCCGAGGGCAAGGCCCTGCGGATGATTGGTGCGATGCTCGACCTGTCGCGCATGCGCATTGCCGAATCCGCATTGCGTCAGAGCGAGGAGCGTTTTCGCACGATTCTGGAGACGGTGGAATCCGCCTTCGCCATCGTCAAAGTCAAGTTCGACGCCGACGATCAACCGATCGATTACTGCTTCGTCGAAGCCAACCCCGCGTTCGAGCGTCAGGCCGGGGTGAACCTGCGCGGTAAATGGGTCACCGAGTTTGCCCCCAATCTGGAGCGCTTCTGGTTCGAGACCTACGGGCATGTGGCCAAGACCGGCGAGCCTGCCACCTTTGAAAACTACGCCGAAGCCTTCAAGCGCTGGTTCGACGTGCGTGCAGTGCGCGTGGGTGCGCCAGCCGACCGGCAGATCGCGATCATTTTCAGCGATGTCACCGAACGCAGGAATGCCCAAGAGCGCCTGCGCATCAGCGAAGCCATTGCCCGGCAAAACGTTCAGCGCGTACAGCTTGCGCTGGCGGCTGGCGCAATCATCGGCACCTGGCACTGGGACGTGCCCAACGACCGTTTCACCATTGATGAGGCCTTCGCCCACGCGTTCGGCCTGGATCCTGCCCTGGGCCACGAAGGCCTGAGCATGGCCCAAGTGGTAGCGACGGTGCATCCGGAGGACCGCGAGGGGCTGTCGACCGCCATCACCGCTGCGCTGCTCAGGGGCGGCGCCTACGCGCACCAGTACCGGGTACGCCGGGCCGACGGCAAGTATTACTGGATCGAAGCCAACGGCCGCGTGGACCTTGCCGAAGACGGCTCGGCCGTAAGTCTGCCGGGGGTGGTCATCGATGTTGAAGGCCGGCGCTCGGTTGAAGCCGAGCGCGACCGCGCCACGACGGCACTGCGGGTGTTGAATGAAACCCTGGAGCAACGGGTCGCCGAGCGCACCGCTGAGTTGATCCAGGCCGAAGAGAAACTGCGTCAGTCGCAAAAGATGGAAGCCGTCGGCCAACTGACCGGAGGCCTGGCCCATGATTTCAATAACCTGCTGGCCGGGATCTCGGGCTCCCTGGAGTTGATCGCGATGCGGATCGCCCAGGGTCGATGGCTGGAGGCCGACAAATACATTGTCACAGCCCAAGGCGCGACTAAACGGGCGGCGGCATTGACCCACCGCTTGCTCGCGTTCTCCCGCAGACAGACCCTCGACCCCAGGGCCACGGATGTGAATCGGCTGGTGGAAGGCATGGGCGAACTCATCCAGCGTACGGTAGGCCCAAGCATTACCGTCGAACCCCTGTGCGCGGCGAACAGCTGGCCGACCCTGGTGGATGCCAGCCAGTTGGAGAATGCCTTGCTGAACCTGTGCATCAATGCCCGTGACGCGATGCCCCACGGCGGACGCATCAGCATCGAGACCGCCAATGTCATTGTCGATGCACAAATGGCCGTCGCTCACGAGATCGCTGCCGGGCAATACCTGTGCCTGAGCGTCACCGACACGGGTATGGGTATGACACCCGAGGTGCTGGCCAAAGCCTTCGACCCGTTCTTCACCACCAAACCCATCGGCCAGGGCACCGGCCTGGGTCTGTCGATGATCTACGGCTTCGCCAAACAGTCGGGTGGCCACGCCCGCATCAGCTCCTTAGTTGGCCAAGGTACATCGATCAATATTTACCTGCCGCGATTTGACGGTAGGCCGTCGGAAGACAATCGAGAGATCAATCATGCTTCGGCCACTCCCGCCAAGTCCGGTGAAACCATCCTGATCGTGGATGATGAACCGAGCGTGCGCATGCTGCTGATGGATGTGCTGGGCGGGCTCGACTACAGCTTGATAGAGGCCGGTGATAGCGTTGCCGGCCTGAAGGTGCTGCGGTCCGATGTGCATATTGACCTGCTGATCACAGACGTCGGCTTGCCCGGCGGCATGAACGGCCGCCAGATGGCCGACGCCGGCCGAGAGGTGAGACCGAATCTGAAAACCCTGTTTATCACGGGCTATGCCGAGAGTGCCGCCATCGGCGAGGTGAGCCTTGGGCCAGGCATGGAAGTACTGACCAAACCCTTTGCAATTGAAGCGCTGGTGGCGCAGGTAGACGCACTGATCAAGCGTTGAGGCGCGTGGTTTTGAGCTATCTTCTCTCATCAGCACAAGGACATTTAGATGCTTGGACGCAAACAGCCAAAGACCCAGGCGCACAACGTCACTGAAGCGGTTGCCTTCGCAGCCGTGAGCCCCGGCGCTGCGTTTCGCCTGACGGTCATTTTTATGCTGACGGTGATCCTGGCGTTCCTGGCCGTTGAAGGCTGGCGGACCTGGCGCGACTATCACGCCGCCTTCGATTCGGCCCGCGACTCTGTCACCAACCTGGCCCGGGCAACGGCGCAGCACGCCGAAGATGCGATTCGCCAGGTCGACGTACTGACGGCGGCGCTGGGTGAACGGGTGGAAGGCGACGGATTGCAGACCATCAATGTGCTGCGCATCCACCATTTGTTGGTCCAGCAGGCCAAGCTGATGCCGCAGCTACATGGCTTGTTTATCTATGGCCCAGACGGGCAGTGGATCGTGACCGACAAAGAGGTGATTCCCGAACCTGCGAACAATGCCGACCGCGATTATTTCCAGTACCACCGCAGCCACACCGATCGAAACGTGCGCATCGGCGAGGTGGTCAAGAGCAAGTCCACCGACGACCTCATCATCCCCATTTCGCGCCGCCTGAATAACCCCGATGGTTCATTTGCCGGGGTGCTGCTCGGCACGATCAAGGTCAGCTATTTCGTCGACTACTACGGCGACTTCAAAATCGATGACAAAGGCGCGTTGGTACTGGCGCTGCGCAGTGGAACCATCCTGGTGCGCCGTCCGTTTTTCCCTTCCATCGTCGGTAAAAGCCTGGCGGACAGTGCGATCTTCAAGCGTTTCCTACCGGTATCCAATGAAGGCATCGCTGAGGTCAAAGCGGTGGTGGATGACACCGAGCGCGTGTATGGCTACAGAGCGCTGACTACCTACCCGCTGGTGGTTGAAGCCGGGCTTTCGCGCGAATCCATTATTGCCCCGTGGCGCTGGGACCTGTTTAAAACCGGGTTTGTGTTGTTCTTCCTGATCAGCGCCTTCACGGTGTTCGGGCTGATTGTGTTGAATCAGTTGCGCCAGCGAATGGTGATGGAAAAAGCCTTGCGCGTGGCCCATCAATCCATGCGCGATATGGCGCTGTCCGACAGCCTGACGGGGCTTGGCAATCGCCGACGCCTCGACAGCGCCCTGGTGGATGAGATTCTGCTGGCCAAGCGGCAACGCTCCCACCTGTCGTTGATCATGCTGGATGTCGACTATTTCAAACGCTACAACGACACCTACGGGCACGCCGCCGGTGACGATTGCCTCGGCGCCGTGGGCCAAGCGATTGCACGCGCGGTAAAAAGGCCCGGTGACCTGGCCGTGAGGTATGGCGGCGAAGAGTTTGCCGTGCTGCTGCCCAATACCGACAGCCTCGGCGCTGCCGTGGTGGCCAAGGATATCCTGGAATCCATCCGCTCACTGAAAATCGAGCACAGCGCCCACCCACAGGGCTACGTGACAGCCAGCGCCGGCATTGCCGGCAGCCAACCCTGCGAGCAGCCCGTGACGCCCAGCCTGTTGATCACCTCGGCAGACAAAATGCTCTACATGGCCAAGCAGAACGGCAGGGATTGTTATTGCGTGGCGTCCACGCCCATTCTTCAGTGAAACCTTGCCGATATTGATTGAAGGACACACCGATGGCCCTTTCCAGCTCACGCCTGACTTACCGACAGCCTGAACCCGCAGACCTCACGCGGCTGTTCGAGATCTACGGGGACCCCAGGACCCAGCAGTTCAACCCCGCCGGCCCACTCGTGAGTATCAATGACGCGCAGGACGTATTGGATACCTGGCTTGCGCACTGGCAGGAGCACGGGTTTGGCTGGTGGGCTATAGCGCAGCGTGAATTGCCGGAAACTGTCATAGGCTTTGGCGGCATCGCTCACTACAACTATGGCGGCGAGCCCAGGCTAAACCTGGGTTACCGATTCGCCGTGGAGGCTTGGGGCAAGGGATTTGCGACGGAACTAGGCGCGACCGCTATCAGCCACGCCTTTGAATCGCTAGGGGTTGAGCGCATTTGGGCACTGGTGCGACCCAGCCACAGCGCCTCGATCAACGTCCTGGAAAAGCTCTCGATGAAGCACTGCGGGTACTTGGATGACGTACCGGGACAAGCCCCGAGCCTGGTCTATGCGCGCGATCACTTGTTGGAACCCGACTGAGAGAAGTGCGCAAGCAGCTTCAAACCTGCGCAGCGATACTGGCTTTGCTTTGGAACATGGCGGTGTCGGCCTTGAAAATCAGGTCGTCCAGACCTTCGCCATCTTCCGGATACCACGCCACCCCTAGGCTGGCGCTGACCTTGATCTGGCTGTTTTTCCATGGAATGGGCAGGTCGATGGCCTTACAGATTTCCTGGGTGATGCGCTGGATATCGCCTCTGTGATGCGCGCAGTCGAGCAGCACTACGAATTCGTCACCGCCCATACGCGCGGCTATTTCGAACTCGCGAATATTGGATTTGATGGCCGAGGCTGCGTGGATCAGCATGGCATCGCCCGCCTGGTGGCCATAACGATCATTGATCTGCTTGAAGTGGTTCAAGTCGATATAGCACAGGGCCAGATGCTCTCCACGACTCTTTGCGTCGAGCAGCCTCTGATTAGCGAAGGGAATAAAACTATTGCGGTTGGGTAAGCCAGTCAGGCTGTCATAGAAAGCCAGCTTGTGTACTTCCTCTTCGGCGCGTTTGCGCAACTTGATCTCGTTGCGTAGATGGCGCTGGGCATTCAACAGAACCAGAGCGAATATCAGGACAAGCACAGCGCCGATGCTGATCAGAACAATGGTCTTGCGCAGTCGCTCGACGAGTTGCGGCGGGTTGGGATCGTAAATGAAGTTTTCCAGACCGGCGATAGAGTCGACCATGCCCAGTTCGAGGAAAGTTTCAGCCATACGTTGCCAGCGCCCTGGGTTCATATGACCGATCTCGATCAGGTCAGATACCACCAGCGGACGCATGGCCTGAGCTTCAAATTGCAAATGCGCGCGACTTTTCTCCACCGAATACTGGTTGAGCAACAGGTCTATGATTTGCTCGGGGTTATCCATCGCGTAACGCCAGCCGCGCAAGGTAGCGCGGCGGAAGGCCTCGACCCGCTGTGGGTTTTCGTCTATCTCGGCCTGGCTGGTGAACAGGATGTCACTGTAGAAGTCGATCCCGTAGGTGGCGGGCGAGATGATGTTGTATTCCACGCCCCGCTGTTGCAGGTAGAAGGGCTCGTTGGTCAGGTACGAGTTGAACGCCGCAACTTTACCGCTGGCCAGATCCCCAATTTGAAAACTACTGGGTAGCAGTTGTAGTTTTTCGAGGGGTATACCCTCGCTACGGAACATCGCCAGAAAATCGGCATCTGTCTGCGCATCCATCAGCATCACCGGCTTGCCGATCAGGTCGTGCACGGTGCGAACACCTTGGTCTGTGCGAGCCACGAGCACGGAAGGCGAATGCTGAAAAATCACCGCCAGCGCAACCAAGGGCTTGCCATGCAGGCGTGCGTAGAGCAATTCACTATTGGCTTCGCCGTATTGGGCACGCCCAGAGAGCACTTCTTCGACCGGCGTGACATTGGGGCCACCTTCGTGCAAGCGCACGTCCAGTCCTTCTTCGCGGTAATAGCCCTGGGCGATGGCGGCGTAGTAGCCCGCGAACTGGAACTGATGCTTCCAACGCAGCTGTACATCAATCACCTGTTCGGCGCCATTCTGTTGAGTGCCCGGACTCGCCCACGCAGCCTGAGCCGAGAGCAACACAAAACACAGCAGTCGACGCAGCCGAGCCAACAGAAGTCTCTCCGGCCGGTCGAGCGCGTTAGAACAGCAACAGAGGCTGGGCATCGTGAGAGTCCGTGAATCGCGCTCGTGATTGAGCGTGCAAGGCGTGGCTCGACATTGTGACATCACTCATGCGGGGCCAGCAATTGCACGCCACGCCGCAAGCGGCCGCTACCCTCGCTTGCCTGCAACAGACGGCTACCGGCCAAGATTGGCCCTTCATGAGCAAGGCGTCTCATGTAACCGTAAGGGTGAAAGCCGCCAAATTCACTACGATGCCGAGAACCACCCACACAAACGCTGCTCACCGGGCGATTTTAGACAGGTCCAAATCGCAGGCAAAAAAAAGCCACTCTATTGAGTGGCTTTTTCTTAATGCTTGGAGCGGGAAACGAGACTCAGACCCCCGCTCTATCTCCTTGAAACAGCTAGAGTTTTTTCAACTTCAGCGGTTTCGATGTACGCAATTATGTACTCACTCTTTTACGCTGGCAACCCCCCTCCCGGCGGAGGCGTTGCACGCCCTACCGGCCTCGCGTGTCAGTCACGTCTGAGACGCTTGTGCGGTGTCGCCGACAGCCCGTTCTGAAAACGCGATATCAGGCGAAAAAGCACAGGCCAGTTGCAGGCAAATGCGCTATGTAGTCACCCGTACCGGCGCGTTCGGTCGCGACCTGCCCGACGAACGCCTGTCCCACTGACCCACCCGAGGAGGAACCCCGTGATGTCGACCACGGCTCAGTCATCCGCCAAACCCGCGTCCCGCAGCAGTGCGCAGGGCGTGCTGCGCCTGACCCGCGATGAGGTTCAGGTGCTGCAGTACTACCGCGACCTGTCAGACACCGACCGCGTGGCCACCCGCTGCCTGCTGCAAGCGTTGCAACGCCCTCGGCCAGAGTTGGCTCGCCAGCCCCAATCGGCCACGCCCGTCGAGGGCTAGGCAAAACCATTGACGTCCCAGGCACTTTGCCTGCCCAATGCCGCTCACCAAGGATGGATCACGCAGGCGCACACAGGGACGTACCACGATGACGATCGGCGCACGCTTACGCGAAGAACGACTACGCCTGACACTGTCCCAGCGCGCCTTGGGGGAGGCCGGCGGCGTCGAAGCCAATGCCCAGCGGCACTACGAGGATGCCAGCCGGTCGCCCAAGGCCAACTACCTCGCCGCGATTGCTGCTGTTGGGGTGGATGTGTTGTATGTGCTGACCGGCGAGCGCCACCTGACGCCGTTGACTTCTGAGCACCTGGTACAGGCACACCGCGATTTGCAGCGTTATCAGCGCCAGCTCAAGCACCTGAAGCGCCAGTCTGAATTGCTCATGCACACGGTGCAGCTACTCAAAGGCGCGCCGACTATCCCCTGAAGAGGCGCAGCGTCGATACCATCAGCGCCTGTAACGGGGGAGCGACAGGCTGGGCGGGATTCGCCAGCAGGTACACGTGATGGTGCGGCAGACGCGGTAGGTGCATCCCTTTGACAGACACCAGCGGCGTCTGCGCAGTGTCCAGCCGCTCGACAATCCCCACCGCCACACCACTTTCCATGCACGCCCGCACCGCCTGCCAATTGGCGCTTTCCAGCAGCACGCGGTGTGCGATCCCCTGCGTTTTCAACGCCGCCAGCGCCATCTCGCGGTACGGACAGCCTTTCAACGGCAGCGCCAGTGGCAAGGGCACGCGCGGATCGTGACGAAACCCCGGTGCCGACGCCCAGCACGGTTGGGTTGCACCGAGCCTCTCACCCTGCGCCAATGCCTCACGACTGACGACCACACTCAGGTCCAATTGCTGGCGCGCAAACAGCGCCATGAGTTCCGCGCTGGAACGCACCACCACTTCCAGCGCCAGATTCGGCTGACTGGCGGCCACTGCTGGCAACAGGTCATTCATCACGTTTGCCGCATACCCCTCGGGCACGCCCAGTCGCACCTTGCCAATCATCTTTTGTGGCGAGAGCGTCGCTTGTAGCCGGTCATGCGCCAGCAAAAAACGCGTCGCCTCATTCAACAGTTGCTGCCCCGCCGGAGTCAGCGTGACCGACTGGTTGCTGCGCAGGAGCAATTGCTGCCCGACCTGTTCTTCCAATTTCTGGATCTGCGCCGTGACTGCCGAGGGACTGCGGTGCACGTACTCGGCCGCATCCTTGAAGCGCCCGAGCCGCGCCACAGCCTGGAAGGTTCTCAGCACCTCGACATTGAAGCTTGTGCCCATGGGATCACCTGATTTCGTTGCCTTGAATCACCGATTCACTTTATTCGTCTGTACAGATTTTTCCGCCCTGCCTATGGTGCGGTCAAGGCAGATCCCCTGCCCCACTTAGCCGCTCAACAGGAGTGAACACCTCACAAAACCAAGAAAGGGAGTCCCAGGGATGAACTTGAACAACCTTGTGGTCCAGGCGCTGGCACACACCCCGCCGTATCAAGGCCACGTGCTCTGGAGCGTCGAGAACCACGCCAAGTACTCGACCTTGAAACATACCGCAAACACCCCCCAGCAGGAGCAGCGCATCAACCATCAGCTTTTCCTGCTGATGTGCACCCTCAACGAGCAAGGCGTCAACACCGAGGGGCTGTGCGCCGACGCTCAGGGCCACGGCTCGCTCAATAGCCTCCTCACCCAACTGGCCGACCGACTCGCCAGGCTGAGCCAGGGTCAACGGGTGCACTACGTCGAACTGGGACCGGAGCCGATCAAGACCGTGCCTCTACTGACGCAGATTGCCCGGGCCGCCAACAACCTGCGCTACACGGCCATCGACATCAATGCCACGTCCGAAAGCATCATGCGCGATGCGGTCACGCCCATCATCGCCGAGCGCGGCAGCGTTCATTATCTTGCCGCTGACTATCGCACCGTATCCCACGCACAACTGCGTCATGATCAAGACCTGACCCTGATCACCATGCTCGGCTTCCAGGAAGGCAACGAAGCCCCCGCCGCTACCGGGCGCCTGATTCGTAGCCTGGCTGGCGAAGCGACCTACATCATCTCGGAGATGCAGATGTACGAAGAAGGCCTTGAGTCGTGCATCCATGCCTTCTACGCCAACCCGCATATGCACAGCTTCTCGCAACTGATTGCGCGTCAGCAGGGTTTTCTTCCTATCGGCGAGCACGAAACCACCCTGCTGCGTCTGAAAATCCCCGATGACCTGTTGCATGTCGTCGTCACCCTGCAACCCGTGCAGCACCTGGACCACCACGGCTACCTGCTGACCAATAGCTGCATCAAATACACGCCCGAACAATTTCGCCGCATGCGCTCACTGCATGGCAACTGCACCGTGCTGGAGGAACTGGTCAGCGGCGATGGCTCGGTGCGTTACCAGATCGCCCAGTACCTGCCACCTCACTGCGGAGCGAACAACCATGGATCGCACAAATACGCATCCCCTCTTTGAACGCGGGCTGGGTCGCCTGAAACTGGCGTTCAAATCGACCTTGCAGCGCACGCCCAAATTGCCCGCCCCGCCGCTTGAACACCTGCAGTGGCAGGACAGCCTGCTGGCACCGACCGGCCCATTGATCAGCGACAGTCGTACCTTGGCCGAGTTGGGCTACACGCGCAGCCCCCACGCCAATATCGCGGTGCAAACCATTACCGGCCTGAGCGCCGTGCATGGCCTGTTCACCCACGACGCCGTAGCAGCATTGCAACGCATCGCCGCCGAGCTTGAACACTGCGCAGGCGACAGCGACTGGATCATTTCGCGCCGCACACGCGGGGTCACCGCACTGTCGCCGTTCCTCCACGATATGATGCGCAGCCGCGCATTCCTGCTGGCGATCTCGCGCATTGCTGGCGTGCCGCTGGTGCCCTACCCGCTGCTCAACGCCCGCGCTCAGGTCAACTATTTCTACCCCAAGTCAGCCGAACAGCCACGGGAACAGCTCGGCATGTGGCACACCGACGGCACCCACTACGTGCTGAACATTCTGCTATCCGATCCCTCCGACTTCATCGGTGGCGAATTTCTGTTCCACAACCGCACCATCGACACCTTCGACGCCCTGGACCATCGCACCTTCGAAACTGCCGCATTGGCTGAACCGGGCGATGCGTTGTTTATCTATGGCAGCCACCTGTTCCACGGCGTGCGACCGGTAAAATCGGGGCGTCGGCTGTCACTGGTGCTGTCCTTCCACTGCCCCTACACCACCGAGGACGCCAACCGCTTTTGGCACTTGGCCTCCGACGACGGCATTCCCGCGACGCTACCCAACTGGCTGCACCTGCAATGGAGCCTGCGCCGAAAGGCTGCACACCAGTTTGCGGCGCTCGGTATCGATCCGATTACCTTTGAAGAGCTGGGTCGGGTCACGGCGCCCGCGTGTTAGCCCATCCGCTGTACCTGCTCCTGCTGCAGGGGGTGTTCGTACTGTCATGGAGCTCCGGCTTTATCGGCGCGCGCCTTGGCACCGAGGACGCCGGGGCGATCAACCTGCTGTTCTGGCGTTTTTTGCTGGTTTGCCTTTGCCTGCTACCGTGGGTACTGCACCGGCTGCGGGCGCTGACCTGGGCGCAGGTGCGCTACAACGCGGTCATCGGTTTTCTGGCTCAGTTTGCCTATCTGGTCAGCGTCTACATTGCCATTCGCGGCGGCCTGCCCGCCGGGATCGCCGCGATCATCTGTGCCTTGCAACCCTTGATCACGGCCGCCATCAACAGCCGCGGCCAGCATGAACGCAGCGGCGTGCAGGAATGGCTGGGACTGGGGGTCGGGTTCGCCGGGGTCAGTGTGGTAATTGCTGGCGAATACAGCCTCTCCACCCAGCGTCTCAACCTCGGGCTGTACGCGCTGCCGCTGATCGCGGCGCTTACCCTGTCCATCGCCACGCTGTATCAACGACGGCAAGCATTGTTGGCTACCGATCACAGCAGGGATGGGTTACTGATGCCGCTGTTTTTGCAATCGGTGGCGACACTGATCCTGCTAACGGGCACAGGCCTGCCACTGGGTTTGATTGAGCTACCGAGCAGCCCGCAGGTCTGGGTGTCCGTTGCCTGGCTGACCGTATTCTCGACGTTTGTCGCCTACCTCAGCCTGTGGAGCCTGCTGAAAGGGATGTCAGCGACCCGTGCGGCGGCCCTGGTGTACCTGGAGCCGCCGGTGACCTTGATCTGGGCGGCATGGATGTTTGGGGAGGTGATTCAGTGGACCACCTACGCCGGAATCGCGGTGGTTGCCGTGGGCATTTTGATCACGCGTGGCACCGCCAAGCTCTCCTTTACGGACGAGTAAGTCGTTACCTATCAACGTTGCGTAAGCTTGCCTGTCGTCGCGTTCCCCTCCCGCTCTTCCAGCAACGTTCTCGGCAACACAAACCCGTCGAAACTTCGTTGGGTAATCGGGTTATTCGCCTTCTCCGCGCCAATGCGTTAACTCAGGCTGGGGGTGTTGCGGTGAGGTGCAGCAGGGTCAATTGGCTGTCGACACTGAGCACACTACCCAGGCGTGTCACGCTCAGGGCCAGGGGTTCGATGTTGAGTTGCACTACCAAGAGACCGCGATGGTTGAAAACGTGTCACGGATAGCCCGTCGCTGAAGGCAAAATCTGCAGCAGGCGCACCTCAGTCACTTCTTCGCAAGCGAGATCGCGTAATATTTTTCAACCTACCTACAGGCGCCGCCTCACGGCGGTAGTCAACACATTTGCCATCGCCTTATCGACGCTATTGGGTGAGCCGTAGGTGGCCGATTACACATCGCTATGGTCCTGCCTCCGCGCAGCCGGCCGCCAACCAGGTCGGTCGGGCATAGGCGTTTCGCCTCGCTCCTTGAGGGTGTTGGCCCGCAGATTGGCACCGATAATAGGGCCGAAGTCTTCCGCAGTCGTAAGTTTGGGAATGGGCTTGCCCGGTTGCCCTGCTTCTTGAATTTCTTTTGGCCAACGAGGTGCCCAGCACAGGAGTAGCGAAATCCAATGACACAGAGCATGCAGCGCGATCAGGGGAGACAGTAAGGTGCCAGTGATCAACGCGGCAATCTTTCCACCGTTGCGCCAGAAGCCCGACATGAATCGCAGCGTTGCTCGGACTGGCTCAACAGGGGTTGGTCTTAGAGGGAGCAGCCTCCTGGGTTTGGGGACGGCTTGAGGCCCCTCCTCCATGAACAGTCTGATGAACTCCCAGAAACCGACAAGTTCCTCATTGCCGTGCATGGGCCGTCCCAGCATTAGAGTTTCATCATAGCCAGCGCCGGTATTCTCTGAGAGAAAACCAAGAATTAAAACACCACCAATTCCCACTAGGTCTGAATCATCCGGATTAATTAGTGGGATAACAGCCTCCCAAGGCAAAGTGACAATACCACCTGCATAATCTGGCCGATTCACATATACCTGCCGGGTTGCGCGATTAAAACGAGCAAGGAGATGTCGCTGGGTAAAAATCTCAACGCGAAACCAGCGCCAAGCAAACTTCCATAGAACATAGTTCCCTCCGCCCCAGAGAACGAGAGTGACACATAAAGTGAGTATCCATTCAATGTCCCAAGGCGCTGAATTCTTAGAACCAAATATAACCTTGCTTAGCGGTATGATAACCATACCGTAAAACAAGTACAAATTAGCGATAATTGCCGTGGAAAGAAAGCAGAAGGTGATGAGCCCGCGCTTTTCCTCTTGAAACGCTGCCCGAGTCTCAATGTAATCGTCATTGAACTCATATAGAGAACTCGCATCAGTCGGATGGTCGCTGGCAGACTCACAATACCTCCAAACTTTCTCATTCATGTTTACACGTGCGTTGGAGACCGAGAGGGATTCTTTAGATTCGCTCTTGACAACCTCTTCATCCCAAAACTCACGCTGCTCCGGACTCTCAGTTCTCGTGGACCACATCATTCGTTCGAAGAAAAACATTAACTAGCCACCATTTTCGTAAAAGCTTGTTCTAAAACGACAAGTTCGTCGACTTCACTCTTAAAACCTTTAGCCGATTTGCGACTACGAAGAACAGATTTCTCACACCATGACTCAATAGCTGCTGGCTCCAGCAAGGAATCAGGCGTGTACAACCAGTAGGAGTCTTTCACCTCTTCCGGTTTTTCAATACTGACCGCCGAGGTCGAGGGCGCGTTAGCATCTCGGGAGCAACTGAAGGTCAGGCTTGGAGCGGGTGGGTAGAGCGGGGCGAATTGATAGAGCCGCGCATCGTCAGTGACAAAATACGACTGCCAGGTCTTCAGGCCGTTACGCTCGACCAGCACATACAGGTAACTCTTGCGCAGCATCCGCGCACTGAAGCGCACTTGGGGGAAGTCAAACGACTCGCCCAGCGCCACCACCGCGACCTTGTCCAACAACATCGGGCTGTCGCTACAAAAAACCGAATGCCTCAGCGGGAAAATCAGCAACCCCTGTTTGTTGCAAAACAGGCATCTACCAAGCGTCTTCGGCACTACCAAGCTTTGAACAGCACTGATGATGGGGTTTATCACTGCAATATTATTCCGCCAAAGGGACCGCGCTCATCAACCACATCCCCAACATGCTGGTATGGCTGATTACACATGGCTGTGATCCTGCTGCCGCGCAGCCGGCCGCCAACCGGGTCGCTCGGGCATAGGTGTTTCGCTTCGCTCTTTGAGGGTGTTGGCCCGCAGATTGGCACCGATAATAGGGCCGAAGTCTTCCGCAGTCGTAAGCTTGGGAATGGGCTTGCCCGGTTGCCCTGCTTCTCGAATTTCTTTTGGCCAACGAGGTGCCCAGCACAGAAGCAATGAAATCCAATGACTCAGTGCATGCAGGATGATCAAAGGTGACAGCAAGGTGCCCGTGATCAACGCGGCGAACTTTCCGCCGTTGCGCCAAAAGCCCGACATGAAGCGAAGCGTTGCTCTGACAGGCTCGACAGGTAATGGCCTTAGTGTGAGCAACCTCTTAGGCTTGGGAACAGCTTCGGGTCCTTCTTCCATGAAACGACGGATAAACTCCCAGAAGCCCACCAGTTCCTCATTGCCGTGCATAGGCCGCCCTAACATGAGTAGTTCATCGTAACCGGCCCCAGAATGATCAGAAAGGAAACCCAATACCAAAAAACCACCCGCCCCCATAAAATCCGGGGCTTCTGGATTGATAACTGGAACCACGGCGTCCCACGGTAAGGTGACGACCCCTCCAGCGTAATCAGGACGATTCACATAGACATGCCGCGTTATGCGATTGAAACGAACGACTATATGGCGCTGAGTAAATAACTCGACACGAACCCACCTCCAAGTATGTTTCCAAAGAAAGTAATTCATTACGAACCAGAGGCTGACAATCAAACTACCAAAAAACCACCCATCAAAACCTACAGCCTTTTCAGTGTTTAAATCCGAAATAACAACAGAAACAACTGTCCATACAAAGCCATAGAACATGTACAAATTTAGCCCAACAGATAATACTAGGAAGGCAAATGCAATTAGTCCCCGCTTCTCCTCTTGAAAAGCTCCGCGCACATCAATGTGGTTTTCTCCAAATCCATATAGTGAACCTGCATCAGTAGGATCATCACTAGCTGACTCATAAAACTCCCACAACTTTTCACTTTCATCCAAACGCGTGGCAATCGAGGTAGGTACCACGTCACTTTTGGCGACTTCCCTCTTCCAATGCTCTCGCATTTCTGGACTTTCTGTTTTTATAGACCACATCACACGCTCAAATAAAAACATCATTTACCAACCATACTTATGAAGGAAGATTCCAAACCTACGATTTCTTCAGCTTGCCCTTTGAACCCTTTAGTATTTTTACTTTTACGAAATACTGACTTTTCACACCATGCTTCAATAGCTGTCGGCTCAAACAACCATATCACCCCACCAATTACCAACACGACCCAAGCAAGTCGTGCCAGTCCCGCCCGCATTAAAAGAAGTGCTCGCTCTGCAGCTAAACGTACCGCAACTGCCTCAAGAATTTTAAGGAGTTCCAAAGTAATTGCATTACCGGTTTTAGCTATCAACATCCTTAAATATGGACCACTTCCAGATATCGCAATTCCTAGCGAAAGAAATGCAACTCCGAATGTGGCAGCGCCTTTAACAGCATATGCGAACGCCAACGAAAACCGTTTTTTGTGGATATGATCGACAGCAGTGTTCACATCTAGCGAACCACCAATCACGCCGCCTATAGCACCCAAAAATCCGCCATACAATTTCAAACCACCGCCCCAACTCGCCGCAATCCTGCCTGTCGCCGTTGCAGCCCCATATTTCTTACTGGTCCACTCCGCCCCGGTGTGCATCAGGTCCAACGCCACTGCGGTGGTCGCCAACGCCGCCGCCGCAAACTCCGCTTTCTGCTTGTTGCCATCCGGCATCGCCTGGGCTTTGTTATAGAGCTGAAACGCTTCGTACAGCCCCACAATCACCCCAATCCGCACCGCATAAAAGTTGCCCATCTTGCCGGCATCCAGCTCCGCCTGAACCGAGGCGCGCACCCGCACCTGCAATTCCGAACGCACCCGGTCGATGCTCTTTGGCGTCTTGGCTTCGGCCAACTCTTCCAGGCGTAACTGCGGGGCGTAATTCCCCAGGCGCCAGCTCACGGCGGTGGTCAGTACATGGGCCATGGCCTTATCAACACTATTGGGTGAACCGTAGGTGAATACGCCTTTGGCCAACTGCGCGTACCAACCCATCAGAACGCCCATCTGCGAACGGGCCAACCAGTCCATGGGCGCGAGTTTTTCGCCATCGGCTAGCACTTTGTTGGCTTTTTCGAAGGTGTTGATGATGCTTTTACCGCGCTTGATTTCCTTGATGGCCTTGGCGGCAATGTCCTTGAGCGGCAGGCTGGCAAACAGTGATTTGCTTTCGGTCAAACCGCCCCGCGTGTCTTCGATGAGGTCCTGCTGATTCAAGGCATAACCTCGCCAAAACAGGTTGCCTTCGGCGATTTGCGTGTCTTCCCACCACCGCGTCAGCAGGGCTTGGCCCGGCGGGCACGCTTCCATGCCCAAGGTGCACAGCGCGGCCTGAATCGCGAACGCCCATCCACGTCGCAGATCCTTTGGGTCATAGGCGTACCAAGCGTTGAGCAAATAGGCGCTCTGCAATACGGTTAAATGGTCTGCGGCCCGTGCTTCTGCGATGGCTTCGCACTCGGCGGTTTTGGCATCGAACTGTGCCAGCACCGCATCGACCTCGTTCATATCCAGTTGATCGAACAGCTTAAGCGCCTGCTCACCGGCGCGTTTTTTGCGCCGCTCGATCTCCTCTTCGCCCATTTGCCGGCGCTTTGCGGCCTTTGCCGCCCCACGCATGCTCTCGCGCGCCTCTGCACCGGTATCGGGGTAAAGCCTTTCCGCTTCTTCGCGAATCTTTACCTCTTCAGGAATCAATTCAAGCTCAGTCATTCTCAAGCTGCGCTGCCTGAGGACACGTTGAACGTAAGCTTCTCGTTCGGCTTTGTTTTTGTCCGGAACCGCGCCTTGAAGGTTTTCTTCGGTATAACTGTCGTGGGCCCAATCATCGATGCTTTCGTCGGCTTTTTTAATCCGGTGCTCACGGATGCCCTCGCGCACATCCTTGAGCCGCAACGCAACCTGAACACGCCAGTGATTGGTGGCGCCATCCTGTTCTTCATTCAGCCAGTGCTCCGCCCCTTCCAGCGCCGCATTACGCCAGGCGTTCAGCTCCTGGGTCACACCGATCGCATCACGTAGCACCAGGGCAGCGCCCTGATCTCGCTCCAGCGCATCCCGCAATGCTACAAGACGAAGATATGATGACGTGAGGCGCCCACTGTCCAATGCACCCGATGGGCACAGCGGTGGATAGGCCTGTTGATTCAGGGCATTGAGCAGGGCCGGAGAACGTGCAGCCAACTGCGTCGGCGAGGCGTCCTGAGTCTCCGCCGTAGCGGTTATGCCCAATGCTTTGTATTCCAATACCCATTGGGCCAAGGCCTGCGACTCAAGACTGAACTGCTGGTGACGGTTGCCGTTGACCCAGTCCGCCGGGCTGAAGTGCTGCATTTTCCCCTCATTGGAAAACGCCGCCGCAGACTGTTCGTACTCCTCTAACTTGGCTTCGGACAAGGAATCAGGCGTGTACAACCAGTAGGTGTCTTTCACCTCTTCCGGCTTTTCAATACTGACCGCCGAGGTCGAGGGCGCATTAGCATCTCGGGAGCAACTGAAGGTCAGGCTTGGAGCGGGTGGGTAGAGCGGGGCGAATTGATAGAGGCGCGCATCGTCGGTGACAAAATACGACTGCCAGGTCTTCAGGCCGTTACGCTCGACCAGCACATACAGGTAACTCTTGCGCAGCATCCGCGCACTGAAGCGCACCTGGGGAAAGTCAAACGACTCGCCCAGCGCCACCACCGCGACCTTGTCCAGCAGCATCGGGCTGTCGCTACAAAAAGCCGAATGCCTCAGCGGGAAAATCAGCAACCCCTGTTTATTGCAAAAATTGCACTTGCCAGGCCTACACGGCACCATTGAATTTCGACTCGCGTTGATTATTGGATTGCTCATAGCAAGATCATCCAATGAGTGACCCGACCAAAACGTGGGTAAAGCGCCTGTCTCTGTAAGCTCGTGGAGTTTTTCGCTAGGAAAATTACCATCTGAAATTTGTTCACTATTCCCCCCTTTAACTCACTCAAAGACACTCGCAACTGGCACATTGAGGGACTGAAGAAACTAGCCGGCATGTGCGTGCTCCAGCTCATGCTTGATACGTAGCAGCTCATCACCTGAAACCACGCCCATTGCCTCACAAAAACCAACTCCACTTTTACGGGCCTCTTCCAGCACTTCGTCAATTCGCGGGTGTAAGTCGAAACCGTGATGCAGCCAAACTCCAAAGACAGCAAAGGTTGCTTGTTCTATTTTCTGGGTAAAACCTTGTCCAATCGCACGTCGGGTTAAACGTGTTATTTGCGTGTTCCATTCAGGCTCATAGGAACAACCTAACGTCTTGAGCATATGGATTGCCGAGTTCACGACTTCAACCTGCATTAGTGCTGACCACTGTTCGGCATTCGCGAGAAACGGTGCTCGACTTATCGGTACGGGCGAGGGATAAGCGGTTTGCTGCAGTTGTGCGCCCTCATCCAAATAGATCCACTGCTCGACACCGCTTTCGAGCTGCATCAATTGCGGCGTATCGAAAACACCAGGTAGTTGCGCCATCACTCGTGGGTCATAAAACCGCAGTCGGGCCTTACCATTGCCATGTAGCAGCTTGAGCTTCGAGCTCAACAGGCTGGCCAACTGCTGTGGGCACAGCGAGGAAGATAGCCATCCTCCCACCTGCCGAAGACGACAGTCAGAGTTCATCGTTTGCTGTACTGCTAGGCCAACGCTGGCGTCCAGCAAATCATCGTGACGCCCCACCAACCTCACCAGCACTGGTGCTTTTTGAGGTTGCTCAGAAAAATCGGGATGTTTCAAATACGCCATATTGTCTAGCGCCCTATCCCGCACAACTTCGTCCAATGCATGAGGGCGTGCCATATCCAGCAATACGTAGGTATTGAGGTGTGACGCCACCTTGTTAAACAGCAGTTCAGTGATCGTGCTGATGCCAGTTTCGTCCATAGAAACCTCCCTTTTTCTAAACAACAGATGCACCCGACATGTCTGCTTCGCTATTTTTGAACTCGCAACCTGTGAACCGTCCTTTGTTCAACACTGCGGGATTAGGAGCACTATTCTTCGGGCCCGTTAAGGCGTGCCGCTGCGCCTTAAACGTCACCGCCCCCGGCGCGTGAATCTCAATGTTGCCCCCTACCAGCCGAACGGTCGCGCCTTGCACGTTCAACAACAGGTGCTCTTTGCCCTGCACATGAGCATTGCCCTGAGTGCTGACCATGCGAATATTTTGCTGTGCGGCAACACTGAGCTTGTCGCTTTGCGCTTGCACGCTTACCGCGCCGCTGGCGGCGTGCAGGGCAATGCCGGTGTTCGCGATAGGACGACTGTCGCTCTCTACGCCACAGGTAAACAGCACCAAGCCTTGCGCCGCGAGAAAGGCGGTGTGACCTTGGGCGGTGAGATTAATGTCCGCGCCGGCGTTGAGTAGACATTGGGTGCCCGTCGCCCAGACCTGGTGCTTGGGCGTTAGGCTGAGCACGCCGGCTTGGCCATAGAGCGCGAGCAGCGGCTTGCTCCACGCAGCTACTTGCCCTTCGCCACCACCAATGCCGGAGCCTGACGCGGTGCCCTGTTGTGTAGCCTGAAGACTTTCCTGGCTGTTCTGCAGGGCTTCGCTGACGGGCAATTGCTGGCTGTCGCTGGCTAGCCCGGCGTTCTGCTGCTTCGCATTGTCAGCCAGTTGTTTCACTTGGTCTTGAGCTTTTTCCAGCTCGGCCAACAGCCCTTTGGCCTGCATTTGCTGGTCAGCCGGCTCCGTCGTCAGTAGTAGTCCGGTACCGGCTCGCAATGCACCTTGGGCCTGGGTGTGCAGCTCGACGCCATAGCCTCGATCCGCCAGGCGTTTGTTGTCTTTGTTCTGTTTGAGGTGTCCCAAGGTCAAACCACTGTCTTGGTCCGTGGTGTAGAGCTGGACGCGGCTTTGCCCTGGGGTGTCGTCGAACTGCAGGTGTCGATAGCCACCGCTGCCAGTGGCACTGGTGGTCAGGTCCTGGGTTTTCCAGCCACTGAGTACCCCGGCGTGTTGGTTACCGGGGAACCACGCGGGTGCATTGCCGGTACTGCCGGAGGGACCACCCGCGATCTGGTTATGCGCCGCTTCGGCCTGGCCCCGGCCGTTGTAAAGCGAGCCGATGACCACCGGGCGATCGATATGCCCTTCGAGGAACTCCACCAGCACCTCCTGGCCGACCCGAGGCACCCAGGCACTCCCCCAATTACCGCCGGCCTGAGTCGCGGCCACGCGCACCCACGTGCCAACACTGGCGTCTGCCGGCGCATTGTCGGTAGCACGAGGATGGGCGCAATGACTAGATGAGCGTTCGCCGCGCTGCCAGTGGAATTGCACCTTGATGCGTTGGTCGCGATCGGTCAGCACTGGGCCGCCGTCGCCGATCACAATGGCGCTCTGTGCACCGTGGACGGTTGGGATGGGATGCAAGCGGCGTCCGTGACCGTCTTGGGTTTGCGGGCGATAAGGGTGACTGGCGGGGATGAGAGTGAAGTGGTTGCAATACAGCGCCTCCGGCTGGTCGGGTATTGGCCCCAGCCCTGCCAGTACTGCCGCTTGCAATTGAGCATCCAGGTTGTTGCGGGCCTGGTGACGAACGCGGACGCACAGCATCGGTTCATCTGCCTGAACGCTGTCATGTTCACTCAAACATAGAGAGGAGCCCGCGGCCAAGCGCCGCCACGTCCCCAGGCTGTGGACTTGGCGGCGCGCCACCTGCTGGGCATTCAGGTGCTGACGGGCGCGCTGTTCACCCTGGGCAGTGTCCGTCCAGGCATACGGGCCGACCGTGTCCTGGTCCACACATCCATTGATGCCGGTGTTGCCCTGAGCGTGTCCTGACAACAATGAATGGCTGCGGTAGTCCCAGCTTTGGCGCTGTACCTGTCCGACCATCCAGCGGTGCTCTTCCGCCCATTGCTGAACGCTGTCCTCAGCCTCGGTGACGTCACTGCGATGAAAACGCAGAGTGACCGGCGCATTCGGTGCCAGTTTTGTGTTGCTGTCGGTGAGTACCAGGGTATGGCAACCCAGGCTCGGCGCTTGCACATCACCCTGGTGCTCAAAGTGATAGGCAATGCCCTCCTCCGCCAGCAGCCGCTGCACAAACGCCAGGTCGGTTTCTTGATATTGGGTGGTCAGGCTGCGCTTGCGGTACACGCTTGGGTCATCCAACGCCCAGCGCCATTGCGGTTGCAGCACGCCTTGGCGATAGAACCCGAAGATCTGCTCACAAATTTCCATCACGGTCAGGTCGTGAAAGGCGTAGCTGTCTTGCCGATGCCGCAACACGCTCAGCCAAGGCTCGATCCGCAACTGATAGCGGGCCAACCCGCCGTTGCTGCCGACGCGCGTGCATTGGCTGACATGCCCATGAAAGGGGCGCAACTCCGTGCGCGAGTCAGCACACTGCATTTGCATCAACACCGGTGCGCCGACCAGTTGCTCAATGGGCACACGTGCATCTGCCGACAAGGCACTCAGTTGCAAGCAATACCCGTCCTGGTCCAGTGCCTCCCAGCCGTCGAGGTACTCGGCGACCAGCGTGTCTGCGCCCAAGGGGGTGTGCAGTTGCAAAAGGCGCTGCTGTTGCGTCAATGCGGTAGAGGCCGTCACAGGTCATCCTTCCTGATGGAGTTCACTTGATCTGGTAGGTAAAGCCGCGCTTATTGGCGCCGACTTTGATTCGAGACAGGGCCTGCCCATCGGCCATGCGTGCCAACACGGCATCGGCGATTTCCGGAAGCAGGCTGCCATTGATGATCTGGTCAACGGCACGGGCGCCGATGTCGACTTCAGTGCAACGCACCAGCAGTGACTCGACCAGCGCATCGTCGTAGTGGAACTCGGCCTGGTGATTGGCCTCGACACGGCGACCGACGCGATCCAGTTTCAAGCGGATAATCGCGGCCAACGAATCATCGTTGATCGGGTAGTAAGGCACGACATCCATCCGGCCCAGAAAGGCTGGCTTGAAGGTCTTGTACAGCGTGGGGCGGATCAACTCCGACAGCTGTTTGACATCCGGCAGTTCATCGGGTGTTTTGTTGAGGCATGCCTGCATGATCAGCGACGAGGCGGTATTGCTGGTGAGAATGATCAGTGTGTTACGAAAGTCGATCTCACGACCTTCAGCGTCGTCCAACACGCCTTTGTCAAACACCTGGTAAAACAGTTCGAGCACGTCCGGGTGGGCCTTTTCCACTTCGTCGAGCAGCACCACGCTGTACGGGTTGCGCCGAACGGCTTCGGTCAGTTGCCCGCCTTCGCCGTAACCGACGTAACCGGGCGGTGAGCCTTTGAGTCCTGAGACGCTGTGCGCCTCCTGGTATTCGCTCATGTTGAAGGTGATCAACTTGCGCTCGCCGCCATACAGCGCATCGGCCAAGGCCAGGGCGGTTTCAGTCTTGCCTACGCCGGAAGGTCCGACGAACAGAAACACCCCCTTGGGTTTATTGGGGTCTTCAAGATAAGCGCGAGCAGTGCGCACCCGCTGTGCGATAGCGGCCAAGGCGTGGGACTGGCCTATCACCCGGGTCTCCAGCACATCGCCCAAGGTGCGCACCGTGCGAATTTCGTCCTTGACCATCTTGCCCAAAGGAATGCCGGTCCACGCGCACACCACCTGGGCAATGACATTGGCGTCAACTTGCAACGGCAGTAAGGGGTTTTCCCCTTGCACGTTGGCTAAGGCCTCCATCGCCCTGGCCAGTTCCAAGCGTTGAGGTGACACGGGCGCTTTTTTACGTCCCGTCGTAAACGAATTGACCGAGGGCATTCCCTCCTCCAACTCACCACGCAGTTTAGCGATACGTTGGACCAGCTGCGCTTCTTGCTGCCAAAGTGCATTGGCATCGTCCAACTGTTGCTTCAGCGTCGCGGATTGAGCTTGCAGTTCACCGAGGCGCTTTTCGTGCTGACCGCCGCTGGCGAGTTCACGATTCAACGCCTGGCGCTGGACCTCCAGTTGCTCCAGCTGTTTCTGAAGATCCGCGATCACCGCAGGCCGAACACCTTGGCTCAGGGCGACCCTTGAACAGGCCGTGTCCAACACGCTGACGGCTTTGTCCGGCAGTTGCCGGGCACTGATATAGCGATGCGACAACCGCACCGCTTCAGTGACAGCCTCATCCAGCACACGTACGTTGAAGTGCTGCTCCATCAACGGCACCAACGCCCGCAACATAGCGGCGGCTACCGCTTCGGACGGTTCATCCACCTTGACCATCTGAAAGCGACGGGTCAGCGCCGCATCTTTTTCGAAGAATTTTTTGTACTCGGACCACGTGGTCGCCGCCAAGGTACGCAGTTCCCCACGCGCCAAGGCCGGTTTGAGTAAGTTGGCGGCATCATTTTGCCCGGCCGTGCCCCCTGCGCCGATCAACGTGTGGGCTTCGTCGATAAACAGAATGATGGGGACCGGATGTTTTTTGACTTCCTCAATCACGTTCTTAAGGCGCAGCTCAAACTCACCTTTGACACTGGCCCCAGCCTGCAGCAACCCCATGTCCAACGCCAGCAATTCAACGCCCAGCAACGCACTGGGCACATCGCCAACGACGATGGCGTGCGCCAAGCCCTCGGCTACCGCGGTTTTGCCTACACCAGCTTCACCGGTAAGGATCGGGTTGTTTTGCCGACGGCGCATGAGGATGTCGATCACTTGGCGAATTTCCACCTCGCGGCCGATAACCGGGTCCAGGTGCCCGTCGCGGGCGCGCTGGGTCAGGCTGGTGGTGAACTGATCCAGCACCGGTGTTTTCACCCGTATAGCCGCCCTCTCACCGGCCTCTGCCTCAGGCCCAACATCGCTGACATGATCTTGCTCCTGGGAGCCTTCGGTGAACCGGTCAAAATGAGCCCTAAGGTCTTCAGGCGACAGTTGCGCCAGCATCGTTGAACTACGGGTCGCCCTTTGCGCCAGGGCCGGCTGGGTCAACAGCGCCAGCAGCAAATGACCGCTACGGATAGCGCCGTCCTGCGCTTCAAGGGAGGCAATCAACCAGGCACTCTCGAGCCACACCGGCAGTTGCGTGGAGAACACCGGGGTGCGGGTGCTACCGTCGCGTAAAGTACCCAGTTCCTGGCTGAGTTCCGCTTCCAGTTTTTCCAGGCTCAAGCCGCTGCGTTTGACGATGACGGACACATCACTGTGGCGCTGCTCCAACAAGGCCAACAAAAGATGTTCAACCTCCACCTCAAAATGCCCACGCGCCCGGCAACGGCTGACAGCTTGTTCGGCGGCTTGACGGCAGGTGGTGTTGAGTTTGGCGATCAGGGTTTTCAGTGAAGAGCTCATCGTGCGTCCTTGATAAATGGCGTGGTCAAGCCGTCAGCGTTGACCCACGTGTTCAATGCAATGTGGCGATCTGGTAACGGGCATCGGTCCGATCCATGTGTTGCACCTGCGTGACCAGAAACGCATCCCTGCCCAGCCGTCTGCTGCCCGTTGGTGACAGGGTTACCCCTTCCACCTGATCGGCTTGCAAGACCAGGCACACCTCATACTCCAGGCAGCTGCCGACCATCAAGGTCAGCCATGTTGCCAGCGCCTTGGCAGCGTTCGCACCGGGCAAGAAGTCATCAAACGTTTCGCGCAACAGCGGTCCTACCCATAGGCGCATGCGCAAATCGCGCTGCCAGACACGGCCACCGACCAAGGCATTACGTCCCAACGTCAAGCCGGGGGCGCCAAGGTGGGAGCGTTGATCCGTCGGTACCGAATGCCAACCGCCAACAAATTGCTCAATTCGTACGGGCACCTGGAAATATTCGCTGAGCACGCGTTGTAAATACGCCGCCGACAACGGCCGATGACCGATGGCCCCGCTGTAGAACGCAAGAGCTTGGTCGGATACACCGCCCGACTCGGGGTCGTTGGAAAGAGAGCGTTGCGTCAACCCGGTCAAGGCTTGGGTCAACGGCAGAAAACGCCCCTGGCGATCCAGCTCGTACTGCAAGGCGAGTCGGTACTTCTTCCAGGCGCCGTAGAACAATGCCGTGGCACGGTTGCTGAAGATGTCTAAAAACGCTCGCGCGGCCCGATCACGGTGGACCACTTCCCGTTCTCCCAGGCGTTCGGTGTAGGACAGCGGTAAAGCCCCCTGCCCTCCCAGCAGGCCAAAAAACGCCGGGGTCAGTGCCACCGAATCAAGATGGCCCTGAAAATGTGCCTGCCATTGCTCAACACGTTCCAACCCCTGTTCGGGAGTTTTTGCCAACACCTCCATCCGCTCAAGCTCACTGGCGGGAAAACCTAGGGTTAGGGTGTTGTGAAATTGCAGGCGCTTACCCACCACGTCGCCGGGGCGGTCGCCTTGTCCAACAAACAGATGCTCCAGCACCCGAACTGCCTGGAAAAACTCATAGCGATAAGGCTGCTCGACCATCCGAGCGATCACACCAGTATCGAGTCGCCGCTTCGGGGTTGGCATCGAAGGACCTCCTCACCGCTGTGTTTGGATATCAGCACCAACTGCGTGAAGCTGTTGGCATGAACGTAAAGCCCAAAGAAGTGATCCACCACCTGGGCAAAGATGTGCAGGCCGATACCGACAAAGCTTTCCTCATCGATCACCAACCGTATTTCGGTCCCACGCGCTACGCTGGCAAAGTATTTGCCGGGCAACCAGGCGGTGACCGGGCGGTGACTCAGCGCATGTATGCCTTCAATTTGCCGGGCCGTCGTGGCTGAGCGTTGCAAGTCGTACAGCTTGAGCATTTCGCGAAATGCCGCAGCCCCGCCCTCGACCAGCGACAAGTGGTTGAGAGACAAATGCGAAATCAAGCGCCATTGCGCACCGCGATCACAGGCAAAACGCACGGCGGCCGTAGGTTTGCGCAACAGCGAAATACGCTGTGCCAGGGAGCCACCGGGCATGCGCAAATCGCCACTCGGCACGCCGTAGGCAAGTTGCTCAGGGAGATTGCGATTGCTACAAGTCAGCTCCAGGCTTAACGACGAATTACCTGGAGAAATGGGGTCCATATCAGGATCGACGATAGTCAATTGCAGTTCATGACCAGGACTTCTACGCGCCAGGTTTTCATCCCGGTGCGCTACCCAGTAAAGGCCGTTACGTTCCTGGCATTCGCCGTGGTGCAACGAATAAAATGGCCGGATCTCACTCTGGGATTCTCCACTCGCTGTTTCGGTGGTGCGAGTGACCGATTCAATGGCATGCACTTCAAACGCAGACGCCGCTTGCTGGTCTCCAACAACGTTGTAAGACACGGCCTGGTGCGACACCAAAATAGGGCGTGCATGCTGTCGAAACAGGTTCACCACTGGCGTACAGTGCAAGCGCACGTTGGCGGCGGATAACCCTTCCAACAGGCGCGAAGCGGTCGAACCTGGCAGCACATCGCTGAGCAATAGATGCAGCGTAAAACGCCGGCCTTGAGCGCCCCTCAAATCGCAGTCATAAAAACCAAATTTCTCTGGGAACGCGAAAAATTCTGTCAACAACCGATACGCCGGATGAGCCCGCGCCGGCCAGTCAATCAGCGCCTCATTTTCAGCAAAACCGACACTCTTCATTGGGGATGCAGAGAGTGCCTGCCATTGCCCACTGTCGCTCGACTCGAGATAGGCCTTGGCGACGTTCAGTGCGAGCACATCGCGCAGCACTGCACAAAACGACGGCTCACCGTCGATAAACAATCGAACATGATCCAGACCCAGCTCCCGCATGGAGCCATGAGTGGACAAAAGCTCAAAGGTAATTGAAAGCTGGGCGCTGGCCTTGAGCGGCAGTTGTACGGCACGGGGCGCCTGCACCAATGGGCTAAAGCGCGCCGAAGCAATACGCAATGGCGCCAAGGCCACGTCGTAGACCGAACGAAACCGGCATTCCACACCCCGTACAGGGCGGGACAACAACTCAGTTCCACGCGGCAATGTCACACATTCGGAGAGTTTCCCGGCACCATCACCGAGATCGAATTCGGTAATCGAACAAGCAGGAAAGGGTCGCAAGTAGTGCGGGTACAGCACTTGCAGCAGTGCTTCAGTAAATTCGGGGTAATCGTCTTCGATCTTTTTCGAGATGCGTGCGCCCATCAGGGCAAACGACTGAATCATCCGCTCGACATGAGGGTCTTCACTGACGTCGCCAGCCAGCAACAGCCGCCCGGCAATTTTCGGGTAGCGTTCAGAAAACTGACGAGAGTAGCTGCGCAGAAATGCCAGTTCGCGCTCGTAAAACGGCAGGAGATCATCCATCGACATTTATTCACTCACCGCCAAGCGTCGTGTTTTACTGACGCGGTACTGCAACGTGCTGGGCTGCAACAACGCATCGAAACTGACGGGTTCACGTGCCGGATGAACAATCAGCATGGCGCTGATCGAGAAGCGTAAGCCCCCCGACGCGCGTCGGTGCTCATCCAGAGATACCCGGATATCCTTCAAGCGGGTCTCGTGCAGGGTGATGGCCTTTTCCAATGCCGTGCAGATAAACGCACGGTCCACCGAGCTGGCCAAGCTGCGGCTTGAAACATCGCGCAAGCCGTAGGTCATTAATGACGCCTGGCAATGCGGGAATTCTTTTATAACGTGCTCCTCCATGACCAACCGACTGTTGAGCAAAGCCTCAACATCCAGCGCAACGGACTCCTTGAACTGTTCCAGGGTGTGCCGGGTAAATTTACCCTGAGCAACACTGTGCGGCGCTTCATCAAAGAGCTTTTCCAGCAGGCTAGGTTCGTATCCTTTCACGCAGAAGTAGTCCTTTGGTCCGAGCGGTTTTCACCCAGAGCAGTGCAGAAAATGTTCGGAAAAATAGTTCGAGGCCATGACCACGTCATGGCCCGACTTAACGCATCAATCAGACCGCGAACGACTTGTCGTTCTTGGTCAAGCTCCAAGCGCCTTGGGTGTTGCCCTGCTGACCGCCACCACTGGCTTTCTGGGTGTAACGCCATTGCACGGCGGCGTACTTCAACTTGAAGGTTTCCATAGGCTCCTGCCCCGCCACGACTTTGGGCGAAATGCTGGCCACCACGGCATTTTTCAAATCAATCGCCAAGTACTTCACGCGATTGCCTTCGCCGTCTCGTTTAAAGAACTCGATGGTGATTTCTTTGAAGGTGGTACCGCTGGATGCTGCCTCATACAACTGAGGGCTGGTCACGTCCATCGCCTTGGTGAACTCCATCGCATCGTGTTCGCAACGTTCGGCCGTGTTGCCGCCGGTGGCAGACGCCGTTGACGATTTCGGCTGGCGGATTTCATGCACCCAGGAATCGATTTCCAACCAGTCCGCGTGGTCCTTATCCAGCGACTCACCCTTAACATCCGGCTGTCCAATTTTGAGGTAGATGTCTTTCATTACTTCGTCCTTTTTTAGGGAGGGTTGGTACAACAGTGACTTTATGCCTTCACGCCCGCGGGCAACTCCGCGACCAGGCGCAAAGACACCGACAATTCGTCAAGTTGGTAATGGGGGCGTAGGAACGCCACGGCGCGAAATACGCCAGGACGACCGGGCACTTCGGAGACCTGAATAGACGCTTCACGCAAGGGATATTGGGCTTTAGCCTCCTGACTCGCGTTGTCATTGAGCAGGACGTATTGGCTGATCCAGGTGTTCAGAAAGGTTGAAACGCTGGACACCGAAGCGAAGCTGCCAATCTTGTCGCGCATCATCGACTTGAGGTAGTGAGCAATCCGCGACACCGCGAAGATGTACTGCAGTTGCGAGGACAGCAGCGCGTTGGCGTTTGCCGCGTCGGTGTTGTACTTACGCGGCTTTTGCAACGATTGCGCGCCAAAAAAAGCCGCGTAATCGGTGTTCTTGCAATGCACCAGGGAAATAAAGCCAAGATCGCTGAGTTCTTTTTCACGGCGGTCAGTGATGGTTACTTCAGTCGGGCATTTGAGCGCCACTTCACCATCATCGGTGTTGAAGGTATGAGTCGGCAGCCCTTCCACCAGACCACCACCCTCAACGCCTCTAATGGCGGCACACCATCCGAAGTTCTCAAACGCTTGCGTAAGACGCACGCCATGGGCGTAAGCAGCGTTACACCACAGGTATCGGGAGTGGTCACGACCATCTACATCCTCCACGAACGGAAAGCTGTCGATGGTGATGCCATCAATAGGGTTGTACGGTAGGCGCCCAAGGAAGCGCGGCAACGCCAAGCCCACATAGCGCGCGTCTTCCGAATCGCGCAAGGATTTCCACTTGGCGTATTCAACCGTGTCAAACACCTTGGCCATATCGCGCGGGCGGCCCAAGTCGGCAAAGCTCTCTAGGCCAAGCAGCTCCGGCGCAGGCGCCGTTATGAATGGCGCATGGGCGGCAGCCGCAACATGGGACATTTGCTCAAGGAAGTACAGGTCTTCAGGCTGACGGGTGATCGCATAGTCACCAATCAATGCACCAAACGGCGCACCACCAAAGGTGCCAAACTCTTCCTCGTAGATCTTCTTGAACAGCGAGCTTTGGTCGAACTCCAACGCGGCCTTGAAGTCGCGCATCAGCTCTTTTTTCGAGGCGTTGAAGACCTTGATTTTGATCATGGCCCCGGTAGTCGACTCAGTCACCAAATGGTGCAAGCCGCGCCAACTGGATTCGAGTTTCTGGAATTCTGCGGCGTGCATGACCAGCGACAGCTGTTCCGAGAGCATCCGATCCAACTCAGCAATACGCGCATCCAGGCTACGAGCGAGGTTCTCCGAAACCACGACCGTCCCCTGCATGACCTCAGCCACCAACTCGGCGATCAGGTCACGTGCTCGAAGGTGCTCCGACTCGGATTTGGCAATCTTGCTTTGCTCGACCACCTGGTCCAGCAGGCTCGCACCTTCATTCAACGTCGGCGCATTCACATCCCCAAGAGCATTTGCAGTATTCATACATCCCCCTGGGATTCGCGGCGAATCGTGGCCATCTGCTCGGTGTTCGTCAGCACGTCGTTGAGCACATCCTCAAGGATCTCGTTGGTCGAGATCTTGTTACGCATGTCTGCCAGCTTGCTACGGGCCTCATGGAGCTTGTGCAGTGCCGGCACCTGGCGAATGAGCGCCTCCGGCCCAAAATCCTCCAGCGACTGAAAGTTCAAGGTCACGCCGAACTCCCCCTCCCCGGTCAGTGCATTGGCCACCCGATACGTAGCGCGCGGAGCCATCGCCGCCATGACCTCGTCAAAATTATCCCGATCAAGCGACACAAATTTGCGATCCTTCGGACGTGCCAAGGGCGTTTCCGGATTCCCGGAAAAATCACCCAACACCCCGACCACGAAGGGCAACTCTTTTTGCTCGATAGCGTCGCCGATCTCAACGTCATAGGTCAGTTGAATCCTCGGCGCCCGCACCTTTTGCAGGCGTTTTTGCACACTTTCCTTCTTAGCCATAGCAGGTACCGCCTCAATCAAATACTTACTTAAGGGTTCACGCTCAATTCATGCCGGGCAGGCTGGAGAACGGATTGGAGCTCGACGCCGCTGGCGTAGCTTTGGCTGGTGCAGGCACCTCCTTACGTGGAGCTGCTTTGGCCTTGGGCAGCAATGCCTTGGCACCCAGGGTTTCGCGCAGCCTCGCCGCAAGCTTTTGCGCCTCTTGGTGCACAGGGCCGTTTACATCTTTTTCATCACGCAGCCTTCCCAACGACTGCACTGCGACTCGCAAGCCCGACACCGTCAAAATGGCATCAGCCCGAGTGTTGGCCGCATCGCGCTGCAACACTTCCTGCGCAGCCAGAATCGCAGCACCATAGTTCTCAGCCTCAAACTCCAGTTCAGCCTGACGCAACCAAGGTTCCTTTCGCGTAGGTTCCATGGCGGCCGCCTCCGAAAGCAACTTCCTACCCGCCTCAAAGTTGCGCGCTTGAATGCGCTCATCCGCTTTAAACATCAAGTGTTCAAATGTAGGCACAGGCGTTTGTGCGGACTGCATCGCACAACCCGTCAATAATAAAAAACCAACCACAATAAAAATTGTACGCACAGCTACCCCTCCAGGATGAACATCTTAGTCCTATGCTTATCGCTTTCTGCCGCCAGGCGATTCGATACCGGCGAATGTAAGAGGCCGAACCGTATCTCAACAGAAAAATGCTTGCAAACAAATTCGACCGTTCACAAACGGAACTTTTGATATAGAGAAACTTCCCACAAAACAAACAAAAACATCTTACATAGAGCAACACCAACATCCACTTGCAATAAATTAAAACAGCCTAAACCACCAGCAATGCTTGACCAAAACTGGCAAAACTCTCAAATTATTGTAACCAAGACCTCAAGTAAGATTCTGCCTGTGTCGTGAGATTGTTCCATCTTATGTTTAGGCGCGAGACACGCTTGAGTTAGCGCCACCCTCCTTAGTGCTTACAATTTATTACCGACACTCCCTTTACTAGCGCCTAGAGCCACCTTCTGATGCAAACCCTAAAAAAATGCAAAATCTTTTTCAGCATCTTTCTCGCACAGGTCAGGAGTGGCGCCGGAACTCTATGGCTGGCAGGGGCATTTCTATTAACTGGATGCTCGAGTAATGAACGTCAAGTAGAAAGCGCGCCTTTAGTTCCGCTGCGTATTCATGCGGCCGCCAACCTCAATCAAGGCACCCATAAGAAACCGTTGGCCCAAGTCATCAAGATTTACCATTTGCGGGCGACAGAACGCTTTGAACAGACGCCCTTCGACAGCTTTCTGGATGACACTCAAGAGCTCAGGGCTCTTGGGTCCGATCTGGTCAACTCAAGGGAAATGCTGCTGCAGCCCGAACAACATTACGAACTCAACGAGAAGCTGGAAAACGGTGCCGCCTACATCGGCATCGTTGCGTTCTTCCGCGAGCCCGCCGAGCGGCGTTGGCGCTTTGCGTACGACGCCAACGCTTCCGCACCAACCGGAATCACCTTGGGAGTTCATGCCTGTGCTCTGACCTCCACTCAAGGGGCATTGATCAACACCGCAACCGGCGCCACCGACACCCTGGCTAATGTCAAATGCCCGAAAAACCAATGAGCGTGATATTCCCATCCGCAGCGCCCTGCAAGGAGTTCTCCATTGAGTCATAACGCCAAAATACTGTGGGGGGAAGGGCTGTTCCTACGCCCGCAGCTCTTTCAGCAGCAGGACCGCTATCACGAGGCAAGGCTGAGCCAGATGAGTCAGTTGTTGCAGCCTTATGCCTGGGGTATTCAACACCTAAAACTCGACAAAGCGAGCCTGGCGCAAGGCACATTGCGCGTGCTGGAAGTGTCAGCCGTGTTTCCGGGCGGTGAGCTGTACTCTGCGCCTGAAGGCGCCACACTGCCACCGGCCATCGCGCTTCAGGATCTCCCCCTCAACGTATCCGAGATCACGGCCTATCTGGCATTACCGCAGTTGAACCCCTACGGTCGCAACCTGGCCGCTAGCGACTTAGGTGCAGACGCTGGCCGCTATGCACAAAACAATGCACAAACGCCGGATATGTTCACCGAAGCGGAAGAAAGCGAAGTGGCGTTCCTTGCCCCCGCCGTTCGCTTGCTGACGGACGACCAGGCGCACGACGCATTTGAAGTCATCCCAATAGCTCGCTTGAAACGCAGCAGTACCGGAGGCTTTGAGGTGGATGACCAGTACATGGCGCCCTCTGTCAATCTCGCCGCTATGCCAAGCCTGTTGATCAAGTTGCGACAGCTGCTTGAAGCCCTCGACGCCAAGGTCCTGGTCATGCAGGAGACTCACCGCGAACCCTCTCAGAATGTCGTTGAGTTCCGCGCCGGAGATATCGCGTCATTTTGGTTATTGCACACCAGCAATACCGCATGCGCCAGTCTTTCTCACCTCTTCCTGCACCCGGGACTGCATCCCGAACGCGTGCATCAAGAACTGCTTCGTTTGGCAGGCGCCCTGCTGACGTTTTCCAAGACCCATCGCCTTGCGGATCTACCGCCTTACGACCATCGCCACCCGGCACCTGGCTTCAACACCCTGTTCACTATTATTCACACGCTGGTAGACACCGTGATCTCCGCTCGTTACTTCAGCATTGCGCTCGCCCAAGTGAAACCGGCTTATCACCAAGGCCGCCTGGACAATGAGCGCATTGATAGCAATTGCACCCTCTACCTGGGCGTCAGTGCGGAAAAGGCTGGCGCCGAGCTCGCAGAAATCGTACCGCGCACAGTAAAAATTGGCTCGCCAGACGCGGTTGAAAAACTGGTCACCTCCTCTATGCCCGGCGTGACATTGACCTACACACCCGTACCACCGTCCGCAATCCCTGTGCGGCCAGGCATGTTGTATTTCGCCCTTGAACCGCGCGGGTCACTGTACGAACACATGCTTAAAAGCCAGACCGTCACGGTGTACATCCCCAACGGCCTCTCCGAATTGAAACTCGAACTGTTAGCCCTGATGCCATGACCTATACCAGCGCCCCTCACATGCCCGCACCGGCAGAACTTCTCTGCCCTACAGGCAATGCTCCACAACGACTGATCGACTTGATGTCGGACGGCTTTTATCTGCTGCTGATGATTCAACGCCACCAAGTTCCTGAACACCACCAAGCGTTCAGCGCAGCGATCAAGCAGTTTTTTACACGCATAGAGAACGCAGCCGCTACCGCAGGTATCGCGAGCGAAGACATCTACGCGGCCAAGTATGCGTTTTGCGCAACCATTGACGAGCTGATTCTCTCCGCCTCCGATTGCCCCTTCCGCGACCAGTGGGAGCTCAATCCGATGCAGTTGGTCATGTTCGGTGACCAATTGGCGGGGGACAAGTTCTTCACCTATCTGGAAGATCTGCGCAGTAAAGGTGCGGTTCGCTTGCAGGCACTGGAGGTCTATCACGTGTGCCTGTTGCTCGGCTTTCAGGGAAAATATCGTCTGGAAGGCTCGGAACAGCTGGGCTATCTGACGGCGCGTCTGGGCGAGGAGTTGGTGTTTCTCAAAGGCAAACGAACCGCCTTCGCCCCCCATTGGGCCCCACCGGACCGTGTCGCCCACCTCCTGCGTCGCCAGGTGCCGTTATGGACGCCCGCATTAGTCTTAGGGGTTGTCGGGGCGATCAGTTTTACCGCCTTCAACCTGACGCTTTCAACCGACACTCAAACGCAAATGGCCTTGCTCGACAACGTGATTCAGCTCCCGACACGCACGGCCAGCTTGACCATCACCATCCCCTGAAGGAGCTACACATGCCCGCACCGGCCGACATGGATGCCACAGACTGGTCCTCACTGCTCTCGCAGCACAATCGCCTGCTGCACGTGCAAACGGTTCTGCCCGACGCTTTGGTGGTGCGGCACTGGGAAGGCCTCGAAGCCATCAATGAAGAAACCGTCTTCACGCTCGACTGCATCAGCCCTTCAGCCTTGTTGAATCTGGCGGCATTACCGGGAACTACCATGCAGCTACAACTGGCGCAATTGGATGGTCAGCAGCGCAGTTGGCAAGGCATCGTGGTCAACGCGGAACAGCACGGCAGCGACGGCGGTATCGCACGCTATCGACTGCACGTCGGGACCTGGTTGAGCTTACTCAAGCGACGCCGCAATACAATGATCTTCCAGGATCTGGATGCGCTGGAGATCGTCACGCGAATTTTTGCCGTCTACCCTCAAGCCCAGTGGGACGCACGGGTTACCCAGCTGCTGCCAAGACGTGCGTTATGCACGCAGTACCGCGAGACCGACTTTGAGTTCGTCTGCCGGCTGTTATCCGAAGAGGGTTTGAGTTTCTATTTTGAACACGGGGGCAACGCAAAGGACAGCGCCAGGCTGGTGATTATTGACCGTGACTACCAGTGGCCTGACGGTGGCGTGCTGGTCTTTTCCCGTGAAGATACACCGCAGGCGGATGACGGTATTCGCCGCCTGGAAGAGCAGCGCCAAATCACCAATGATGCAGCCACAACCTGCGCCTGGAACGCTGAGCATTTGCTGGGGTTGAGCGGCACCGCTGAGAACCCTATCGCCGAAGGGCCCGCGTTGCCTGAGCTGGAAGTATTCGATGCAAAC
Organism: Pseudomonas sp. 18175; assembly: GCF_050432925.1. Taxonomy (NCBI): domain Bacteria; kingdom Pseudomonadati; phylum Pseudomonadota; class Gammaproteobacteria; order Pseudomonadales; family Pseudomonadaceae; genus Pseudomonas; species Pseudomonas sp. 18175. The sequence goes on from NZ_JBKFTO010000005.1 coordinate 79,918, forward strand.
CCCTCGGCCATTTTCGAGACGTCGAACGAGGCACGCCAGGCCGCCAACCATCTGTTGAACGCGCGCCGCCTGGCGTGCCACGGCTATCAGGGAGACAGCGCGACGCGGCCACTGCAACTGGGCATCCGCTATACCGTGGACCAGCATCCAGCCCTGGGCGCCCTCCCCCTGGTTTGCCGGCAGATCAGGCATGTGGCAAGCAATAATCTCGGCCTTCTTCTCGCCAACCGGCTGGGGGAGCCTGCTCTGGAGCACGGCACCTACGCCAACCATTTCCACGCCGTTGCGCCGAACGTGCCGATCGTGCCAACCCGACTGCCTCGTCCGCAGGCACCCGGTGTACAAACAGCCACCGTGGTCGGAGCGCAGCAGCAAGTCATCACCAGCAACCGTGACCACCAAGTGCGAGTACAGTTTTTTTGGCAGCGGGGGGAGCGCCCCCTGGCAGGCGCCCTACAGGACAACGCACATGCCCCCGGCAACGAAACGTCGGGCACGTGGATCCGTGTCGCCGAAGCCCTGGCCGGTGCGCACTTTGGTCAGAACTTCACACCGCGCATTGGCAGTGAAGTGGTGATCAGCTACACCCATGCCGACATTGATCAACCGGTGGTCATTGCGCAGGTGTTCAACGGCGAAGCCACTGCCCCCTTCAGTGCCGGTATCGACGCACCTGCCAACCATCCCGGTACGATCAGTGGGGTGCAAACAGTTGGGCTGGATGGTCAACCGGCCAGTCATTGGCAGTTGGATGACGCCCAAGGCCAACTACGCCAGCAGCTAGGTAACCAGACCGCGTGCAGCACCCTCACCCTGGGGTATGCGATTGCCAGCGAAGGGAGCAAACGCAGTGCTTATCAGGGCTTAGGGTTCAGCCAGTCCACACAAGGCTGGGGGCAGGTTCGGGCCGCTGAAGGATTGCTCCTGTCCGCCAGCCTCCAGACTGGCGCAAACGCCACCCAGATGCAGATGAACGACGCCCTCGACCAACTCTACGGTGCGATGAACACCGCCGAACGTTTGAGCCAGGCCGTACAGCAAGCTCAGGCAGGGGTCATGGCCGCTCACGCTGCGCAACAAGCGTTAGGCGATGAGTTGAACCCCCGCAAGGGCGCGCACTATCCCACTCAGGTCAATGGGCAAAGCACCACTCAACCCGACACGGAACAAGCTGTGGAACGCTTCAGCGCGCCGCATATGGTGCTGGAAACGCCAGATCACGTAACGGTCGCCACCCCCGCCAGCAGCAATGTGTTTGCCGGGCAGCAGCTACAGGTGACCAGTCAACAGGACCTGCATTTAAGCGCCGCTCACACCATCGCCGGGGCCAGCGGCGGCAACCTGTATTGGTATACCGCCAAAGGTGGCGCCAAGGTCGTGGCTGAGACAGGTGCTGTCAGCCTGCAGGCACACACCGACCGTATGGAGGTGTTGGCTGATCAAGCGGCAACCTTCACCGCGACGGCAGGGAGGATCGACCTGATCGCCAAGACCCGAATCGTCCTGCAAGCCGGTTCGGCGAGCATTACTTTACAAGGTAGCGACATCACCTTTGCCTGTCCGGGGGTGTTCAGTGTCAAGGGCAGTGAGCATCCCTTGCTGGGGGGTGCCAAACACACACTCAACCTCGACGTCATGTCACAGAGCCAAGGCGCCACCGAACTCGCTTTTATTCTGAAAGACGCTGCCGGTGTTCCCTTACCTGAAATCGATCAAATTCTTGATATCCGCGCAGGCGACCTTCGCAGTAGAGCGATCAGCGATGCGACGGCGCAAACCCGTCGACACTTTGCCGCTCAACCAGAGCCGGCCCAGGTGCATATGACCTACCCGCAAATCAAGGTCGAAGGTGACTCCTTTTGAGCAATAACCACGGAGATAGGCGATGACCGCATCCCGGATTGTCGACACGCAAGAAGGCATTAGCTACGTCAAAGGTCGAGCCCTGAAACAGGCTCACACCCGCGCTGAACCCGGCGCAACCGAGGATGCTGTGGCGACCTGCTGCGATTTATGGTCCAGCATGCAGGCGGAAAGCATCAAATTTCTCTCGGAAAACAATGTCCTTATTCCCAAAGTCTTAAGGCGTGCTAAACGAACCGCCGGTAATTATGCACAACTATTTCTAAACGATGAAGGCACCAAATACCAAGGACGCTTCTACTGGGCCGGGCTAGCAGCATTTGCCGCCAAACAAGTGGTGGACGGCATTGAGTTTTCCGAAAGCAAATTCAATTCCGTGGTCGGACAAGCCCGACTCATGTCTCGTGTTACTTATTACTATTTACTCAAGGGCAACTTCTGGTTATTTCTAGAAATCACGCCATGGATGCTTTATTGGCGAAAATTTGGGCGCGACGTATTTTTCCGCGATGTAGATTGTAGGAATGTCACCACCTATGACCCGGTGATCGTCAAGAAGATGCGATCGATGCCCTGGGCCCTGGGGGAAAACACAATCTTGCGTAAAGATCTCGAAAAGAAGATGTACGTATTGGATATTAGAAAGCTTAACTGGGAGATGAATCTGACTGACGGTAAAGGTGCGTTAGTGGAGATGAAGCAGTGCAAAGCGACGGAGGACTTGAAAAATGGGTTCCGCCAAATCAAAGCGTATGAAATCGGTAATAAATCACTTCCAAAAGGTGTGAAGGAAGATCTGGCCTTAAACAGCGCAAAATTTTTTCTGATACACGAACAAAATTACCACTTACAAGCGGTCGTTTATGACCATGCCGAATTCAAATTTGCTATCGACAATAACGACTTTGGGCGTCGGCTATTTAATTTGCTCGGCGCAAAGGATCCTTCACTGGTATTTAACGCCGCTCCGATGATCTCTCGGGAAATTGAAGTTCGGCAGTTGGCGCCCTTTGGCCTCACCGAAAAAGACGTGACCGTCACTATGAAGCTAGAGCAGGGGAAGCTCTACAGCAAAGATGAACGCATGGAATACGTTAAAGACATACTTAAGCAATACCATAAGTTAATGACGCAGGGCCGAGATTATAAAGGTCAATTCCGTCCCTACATGATCCAGCAAATGAAAGTAATTGCAGCCTGGAAGGGAGCCTAAGTCATGCGACGGCGCACCAGGTACTGGCTACTCGGAATTAGCCTGCTGTTGTTAATGGCGGGGCTCGCTCATTTTTTTACAGGCAATATACCGACTGACTATCAGTCTACGACAAACAGGAAATCTCTGATGAATGCGCCGATATTGGAATTTGCCCTGAGAGAAAAAGGTGACGACATCGTCAAACGAAGCAAACTCCCTATTGAAAGCTCGGGCGTGAGTAGCGTGCTTTTCTATAGTGCCAGAAACGTTCGATTTCAGCTCAAATCATCCACACTCGGCTTAATTTTCCCTCCGGCCTATTCCGTGCTCTTCTATGACAATGCCCGTGACAATTACGGCGTGGATGAAGTTAACATGGGCATTGCATTACCCAAGGCCCCAATATTCAAAGGACTGCAAGATTCAGAGGTTATAGCCTACAACCGGCAGCTATATGAATTGATATCGAACATTCAAACCAACATTCAAGCAGCAGGCTGGCAACGATTCATTACACTTGGCGACCCTCGCTTGATTGGACGCGCCACATATCGCTTCAAAGATAACTACCTACAGCACTCCAGCATTGCAGATCTGGAACTAGTATCCCCCTTTTTGGCCGACCCTGAATACCAACTGACTTGGGAAGATTGGCAGAATCTCAATGAAGGTTTTACTTGGCAGTGGCACGCTGACGGTATGCTATTAGAAGTGAGTTATCTACCTTATTCTCGCGTAGGAGGTTCTGCCATATCTGATGACTTAGATGTAAAAATTCGAACGTCCGCCAGCCTTAGCGGCGCTAGCCATCCCAACGAAGCTACCCGAGCCGAGTATGCGGATTCGCTGATGGGCGCCTTGCTGTACCGCTTTGAAGTTGAAGAGCAGGCCCGGGCCATTGGTTTGCCCATTCTTGAAAGCTATCAAGACCCCACCATGGTCAGCGGCGTCCCTGTGCCGAGCATGGACAGCGTGGCAAAAGCCGCCGCGGTAGAAAAAGCACAACCCGCCCCTACCGAGCCCACCTTACGCAAAGCCGCCGGCGAACTCTGTCCGAAATCCGGTTGGTGGTTCACGCCCGCCAAGGCTAACTCTCGGCGTTACATCCAACAAGGCATCGCCTTTCCAGCAATAGAGGGCAGCGACTACGGCACAACCTTCTGGCAATGGAGCCCGGATCAATCCGCGCCGTCGCTGTAGTCGCCCAAAGCATGAAGCCATTACTAAAAGGACGATGCGAGATTCGCCAATGAACAGCCCTATTCACTTCAACTCGAAAAAGCCCTCCAACGATCGCCTGCTCCCGTGCCACTACCTGATGGTTTCGGCGCTCGCGCTACTGTTATTGGTGATTCTGGCAAAGGTCCTGGAGGATTGCCTGCCCCCCGCCTCTCCCCCGTTATTCTGCAAATGGCCTTGGCTACAAGCCGCCGTCAGCGACTGATGTGATGGTGGGATACCGATGAAAAACAAGAGCGATCTATACAAATTCGACGCCCTCCTGGGCACCCAACCTGACGCGCAGATCGCCAAACTGGTCAAGGTCACCCAGGGCGCAGTCAACAAGCGCCGCCGTAGGCTGGGCATTGCCTCGTACAACAGCAAAACCCCGAGCCGTATTGCCAGATATGATTTTTTGTTGGGCGTATTGACCGACCAGATTATTGCCCAGCTCGCGGGAGTTACAAAAGCAGCCGTTACGTTTCGGCGCACAAAGATGGGAATCAAATCTCAACGCAGTCAACACCCATCACTTTGGGAAGGTCTTGATGGGCTGCTTGGCACGCAACCAGACAGCGAGATAGCCAAGTTGGCCGGGGTGACCAGCGGTGCAGTGCTCAAACGCCGAAGACGGCTAGGGATAAAGGCATTCAGCCGGACTAAACAGGGTCCATCTACGATTCAAGCACACAGATAAATCAACCTGCTTCGGTATATATGAACATGCGAGGACGAATCGTACTCACCATGCCCGCCTCTGCGGCAGCTACGTTTGAGGCATTTCATAACCATCAAACACGGCTGAAATGGGATTCTTTGTTGTCTCGCGCGGAGATCGAAGGTGGCGGATGTCATCCCTACATCGACGCTATCAGTTACAACCAAGGGCGTGGCTGGAAAAGATACCTGTCAATGCGTACGCGTTTTGTCAACTATCGTACCTCCGAGCTTGCGTCGGCGGTCTTGGTTGAACCCAGCGGTCCATTTAAGTGGTGGGCTGCAACAATGCGCCACCGCGACCTGAGCGGCGGCACTTCGGAGCTGGTTTACACCTTCACGTTACAGCTGAGACCCGCCGTGCTTGCCAGCTTAGTAAACGGACTGGCTATCCGGATGTTTGAGTATGAAACGCGTAAACGCTTCCTGGAGCTGGGCCGGTATTTAACTCGTCAAGCGGATTGCTCTCACAGGTAAGTACTGACCATCAATTTAAGATCTTGAAGTCAATTCGACGGTTTTTGCTCCGCCCTTCCACTGTACCGTTGTCAGCAATCGGCGCATCCGGCCCGCTCCCCGTCACTGACATACTGCTGGACTCGATCCGCTTGCCGATCAAGTACTGTCGTACCGCCGCCGCACGCGCCAAGCTGAGTTCGATGTTGCTCTCACGCAACCCAACATTGTCGGTGTGGCCAATGATCGCAATCCGGGCGTTGTTCAGCTCGCGTATCACTTGCGCCATCTCATCCAACACGATACGGCCCTTGGCGGTAAGAATCGCACTGCCGCTTTCAAACTCAATGGTGCGTTGGCCCAGTGTTTCATCCAGTGCTTGCTGTCCTGAGCTGACCTGCAAGGTGTTATGCACCTGATAGGTTTGGTTGAAGGAACTGGCCAGCGTACTGGTGACCTCCTGACGCAACGCTTCGTTCTTCACGTTACCGCTGACGCGGATCTGATTGCCTTCCACTTGCACCTGCCCGGCGGAAATATTCCGAAGATTTGGGCTAAGCATTTTCAATACGTACTGATCCCAGTTCGCCGGGGCTACGACATTTCCCACTTCCATTTTATCGGTAATTTTCTCGGCGCCGTACAGGTCACTCAACCGTGAGAGCACCTGCGCCCTCATCGCCTCGGTAGGTACGGTGCCGCTGACCACAATCTTGTCCTGGGCAGCCTGGGCAGCGTCAGCCAGGCACACCAATGAGAGCAAAAAGCCTAAGGCAATACGCATGTCATAACCCCAAAAAAGTTTCGCGAAAGGTGTCTCTGGCGGTGCTCAAGGAAAGCTCCGGCTGACTGGTGTAGGTAGACATTTTTTTCAATGCGTAGCTCGCGCTGACCTCTTGCTCGACCCACTGAGGGTCTGCAAGCCAGATGGTGTCTTGTTCTTCAATTCGCGGATCTATGACACCGTACAGCCCACGGGCGGAGGCTCCACCAAACCCCAGTGTCATCGTCGGTTGATGTTCGCCACGTTGCAGCAGCATCAGTTCAAAATCTGCTCGCCCCAAAAACGCAGCGATCAAATCGAGCCAGAATGCCGAAACCAGATGCCGGTGGAGCGGATCGGATGGGAGTGGCAAGCGCAAACCCTTACCCATTTTTGGCGCGCCAGTACTCATGACCGGACGTAGCAGCAAACCAAGGGCCAGCAAGATACGTCGCACATCAACCTGATGCCCGGCCGTGTTGAGCATCTGCTGTAGCGAGCCCATCGTCTGCGCTTGCAGAAAGCCGGCAAAGGTATGGTGTAGCGTGTCGGAGCTGACCGTAAGGTTGGCTTTATGTTCACTCAGTTCGTTCAAGATGGGTGCTGGCTCCCCGGCCTGCTTCGCCAACGGCAGTTCACGGCCCAGGCGCGACCACATTGGGATGAACGCCAATGGGCTGCGTGCAATAAACTCCAACGGCTTTGCCACTTCAAAGGTAACGCCGGCCATAAACGGAAATCGCCGACCGCTCGCGTCGACACTGGGTAACAGGTGCCCACCGATTACTGAACGATGGCGAGAGCCCATAAAGGCAAAGTGAAACCCAGGTGCGCTGTCATATAGCGTTTTCCAGGCAACGTCCTGGGCGAGCAAATCCAACCCCTCAGTTGCCCAGCGATCGAGAATTGCAATCAACGGTCGGTGATTGTTCGCAGCCCTTACAAAATCACCCTGCGTTGGCAACTTACCAAAATAACTGATGGGCAACGTCAAATCGTCCGAGGTCATGGCCGCTTCTCCAAGGACGCATCCAGGCCAACTACGGTCAGCGGCAATTGAGTACCATCCAACCCCTTGCGCTGGCTGCCATCGGCATTGGCGCGTGGGTTGCTGATGACCTTCATTGTGACAGGCACAACCCAATCGTCTTGACGCCACTGAAGCTCGTAAGAACCATCAGCGTTTTGTCGACTCTGAGCACTTTGAATCAATTGGCCTAGCGCGTTTTGACCGACGAAACTCTGAAGGTCGATCGTCCTTCCGTCGTAGGTCACCACACTGACTTTGGCGGTTTGATTCGGCTTGCTGCTGTCCCAGACAAAGTTGTTCCACTGAGCGGGGGTGTTGCGGTAACGCAGCTGTTGATCACCTACCAGCACGCTGTACTCACTGAACCCCGCAGCAGAACCCGGCAATATCTGGAACGTCACCAACGCACCGCCTTCAGCCGTTTGGCCCAACGGGGCAACCCATTGCGCGAAATTGGTCATCAAGGACGGCGACAGGCTCAGGCCGACATCTGCCCATTGCTTGCTGACCAGGCTGTTTCCGCGACGGATCACCAAGGGGCCGAGGCTGTCGTTAACAAACTGTGCGATAGCTCCTTGTGGACCAAACACCTGGGCAATTTCGGCAGTGCCTGCTTCAATTTGCCCTGCAGGGGCAAAGGGGTATTTGCCCGCTAATGTTTGTTGGAAAGGCTCATGAACCTGGGCTTTCCAAACCTTGTTGATCTCGTTGTGAGTCGGCGGAATCAGTGCGCCGAATGTTTGGATCATCGGCCATAACAACAACGGCCGTAACGCGCGCCGCTGGCCATCTTCCATGCTGGACAGTAATTGCTCATCGACCAGTCTGAGCCCCGCTGACAACTCGGAGGTGGCGCTCGCATCCAGGGTCTGCACCATCAGCTCACGAGCCCCCGGCCCTGGGTCGCCCTGGGTCTGAATGGCATTCAAACGCGTACGAATGCCGGACAGATTTTGCAGGTAGCTTTGCAGCAGTGAAGGCGCGCTGTCGCGAGCCACCATCAGTCGGGCAATCCCGGAAAATTCGAGACCTACGGGCCCGACCGGAATTTCTCCGGCATTGGCGCCCGCCAACGCCTGCGCTTCGGCAGGGGCCTTGGAGAACCAGCTCAAAAATCCACCCTTGGCCGTTTTGAGACCTTCATTGATCAGCGAGGGGTTGTCCCACGATGTCTGCCGGTAGATCGCCTCCATCAGCTTGCGCATAGGCGAGTTTTGCGGGTCGCCCAGTTGGTTCATCGCCGCACTGGCATCATTGAAGTTGGAAAAGCTGGCCACGGTGATGCCTTGCAGAAATTTTCTCCACTCTGCGATGTACTCCTGGGTATACAACTGCTCCAGCTCTTTTTGGATATGCTCGGGACTACCTGACAGCGTCAGGTCATCGGCACGCGCGTTCTGCAGCACCCAGTCAGTGGTGGTTAGCTCCTTATGGGAGGCGTCGCGAATGGCTTGTTTCACATAGCCTTCCCACGCCTCTCGAGAGAAGGCACCAGAAATGGCATAACTCCCAGCAAAGATCTTGTCACCCTCCCCCAACAAACCCGCAACCGTCACACTTGGATAGCGTGTGGCAGCCCTGGCTTTGAGTTCTGCGTAGACTCTGTCTCGTGCTGCCAGCCCTTGCATCACGCCACTGAGAGTACGACGGGAGTCATCGGTCAACGTGACCTTGGTGTCCAGTATGGGCCAATCGGTCGCATTCGATTGGCGGATATAGAAGCTCATCAATCGCTCGGCACGGCGTGCCATGTCTTCGCGGTCCATACCCCCGCGATTGTCTTCCAGCCAGAGGCGCCAGAAACGGGTGAGCTGGTCACTCAGGTGTGCGGGCTCTACACGTTCAGCAGTGCCCAGCATCAAATACGCTTTCAGCGCGTTGTAAGCATCCTGCACATTGCTCGGTGAGGGCGGCTGGTAGACACCGACAGAAGTTGTGCTGACCGGAGCAGTCGATTGCGCTGGCTTCAGTGCACCAGATTTCGCACTGACCTCGCGCAGGTAAGATTCCAGCTGCTCCGCCACTGGAGTCAGCATCACCTGCCGCATCCCTTGAAAATACTCATGACGCAATTTGGCCTCCAACGCGGCGCCCTGATAGAGGCCCAGCCCCAACATCAACGGATGATCATCACGGTATTTTTGTAGCTGGCCCAATCGGTCTTGAATCACCTGCAATGCTTCAAGGCGCGACTGCAGGTCTATACGATCTTTTTGGATGTCCTGGGCCTTACGCAAATCGGCCTGAACGTTGCTCACCAACTGTTGATTGTTGGTGTAGGACCACGTCCAACCCGCCAAGCTACCGCCGAGCAGCAACGCGGTACCGAGGAACGCGACAGAGCGTTTTCGAGTCCGTGAACGACTGGAATACTGACGCACCAACTGCCGATCGGCGAACACCACCTTACGGAAAAAATCCAGGAGGAAGTAGCTGTGGCGGGACAACTGCTGTTCTTCACCTGGCACAGCTGATTGCTGCGCCGCGCTCAGACCAAAGCGCCGAGCAATTTCATTGGACATGCCGCAAACGCTGGCAGCTTCCTGAACCGCACTGGTGAAGTAGAAGCCTCGAAATACTGGCCTGTACTGATAAGGATTTTCCTCGAACAGCGCCATCAAGAAAGTGCTCAAGTTGGACTTGATGCCCTTGAACTCTAGCGGCAAGGTCAACAGCCCTGGTGCTTGGACACCCCCACGGTTAAGCGCCATCTGCGCCAGACTCATCTCTTTGAGGCCGTCACACAACTCATCAAAGTGCTGGTCAAACTGACTGACGGCCTCTGGACCTGTTTGGGTATTGAAAGCAAAGGTGGCTCCCCAGACTTTTTCGCGTTCCTGGGGTTCCAGCGTCTGGAAAAAGTCATTAAAGCCATTGATCAAGTCGACCTTGGTGAACACCACATACACCGGAGCGACCACTTCAAGGCGCTCGGTCAACTCTTGAATACGTTGGCGCAGCTTTTTGGCCAAATCGATCGCAAATTCCGGCGAATTTCTGGTCAGCTCGGCAACGCTGGCCGCGATAATAATCCCGTTGATCGGCGCGCGCGGCCGGTGTTTGCGCAACAGGCTCAGGAAAGACAACCACTCCCCCCGGTCCGAGTCCTGCACCGAATAGCGCCCGGCGGTATCCAGCAGGATACCTTCAGTGGTGAAGTACCAGTCGCAATTGCGCGTACCACCGATACCCTGCAGCGCAGAGCCTTTTTGATCGTTGAAGGGAAAGGTCAACCCGGAGTTCAAGACTGCGCTGCTTTTGCCCGCAGCGGGGTTGCCGATCACCATCAGCCACGGTAATTCGTACAGTGCCTCTGACCCGCTGCGCCGTCCAAGTCGCGAGGATTTGATCGCGTGGAGTGCATCTTCAAGCCGTTGGCGCAACTCTGGAGTGTCTCCCTCTCCACCGGCCACCATCTGATGCAACGCCACAGCCGATTTCTTGGCCACCATTCGCCGCCACAGCCAAGCGGCCGCCAATGCGACAAGCGTCAACACCAGCAGTGCAAGGAGCACTTTTTTCAACGTCGCCGCATTAAGAAAGAGCAAACCTGCGACGATCAATAGCCCAACAACAGCGAGCACACGAGAGTTGGAGAAAAAAGCGGAGAGGCGGTTAATCATGGTGAACAATTCCCGAGGCGAACGTGGTGCGCAAATTCATGCGAAGTCCTGAAGAGGCATTTGAGCCGGTGGCGGCGAGGGCTGAATGCGGCAGACCGCTCGCCAAAAAGGATCCTGAACCGACACCAGCAAGGTTTCCTGCTGTGTCTCGAGGCTGTTTGACGCGGCTAATGCCAATGAGGCAAGGGTTGTCACTGCGCCCATATCCCCACAACACACCGGCAAACTCAGGCATTCATCGATAGGGTCCAACTCGGGAAGCGTTGCGTGCAAAGCGGCCAAAAGTTCGGTCTGCCGAGAAGTACGCTGGTCCGCATCGGCGATCACCACACTGACCGGTGGAAGGCCCATGCTGTATTGCTCGAGCAGGCGCTGGAGCGTCGCGGCTCGCACCTTTCCGGGCAAGTCGGCCGATTGCGCTCGCTGTTCGCTGCGAAATGGATGAACAATCGCAGCTACGCGCCCTGCGGCTGCGGGGAGCCCACATACGATCAGCAGAGCGCATGCCCCTTCTCCGGAGACCTCCGGCAGTGCCTCAAGTAGCGCATCGTCTTGGATAAACGAATCAATGGCGACCACGACCTGTAGATGGGAAACCGAGTCCAGCCCCTCGGCATGGCGCAACTGCTCGATAAAATTCAGTACCTGGCGAGTGTCGCTCGCACCGTGAATAAACACGGGGCATTCCAGTCCATGCTCGGAGAACGGCGTAAAGGCTGACACCAACCATTGGCGTGCCGTTGTTTGGGTATCGATCGACCAGCGAGTGGGGACAAGGACATGCACAGGCAAGGGACTTCGAAGCTCGCACCCATCGAGACAATCGCGCTCCAGGTGGCGTATCAGCAAAGGTTCGAGAACCTCTGAAGCCAATAGTAGTGCGCGTCGAACATCGATGGGTAACGGATCGTCTTGCCCTGATTCAATGAAATCCTCAGTGCTCAAGGCATCGATCCAGGCAATACGACGTGGGAACCCGTTTGTGTCTTTCAGTGTGGGGTGAAGAGCCGGGCGGTCACGTGCTTTCAACGCTTCGATAACCCCAGCAGGCTCATCGCCAAGCGGCAAATACAGGCTCCAATCCCGTATCTGAACTGGCATGACGTGTTCAGCGGCCAGCATCGGTTCACCATCAGCCTGATCCTCTGCGGGCCCCGGCTGTCGGCGGCGCTTCAGCCACTCAACGCCCTGGTACACCCCCCAATACCCCAGGCACAGCGCCGTGGGTATCACCAAGAAGTGGGCGACAATGTCTTCCGCCGTCGGCAGACGGTAATGGTCACGCCAGGACCACAGGGTAAAGCCCCAACTACCGGCAAAGACCAACACTACCCACAGCGTTTTGGAGCCAAGGACTCGTTTAAACATCAGATTCCATTCCTGCTCGCCCTACATTTACGGCCTGTACGTCGTGGATTGGCCTGAAATCAACACGGCGCCACATGAGGTGACATCACCGTCGCGGGCCGACGCTTTGTCATCCACCTCATAGTCAGCATCGCCAGTCGCAATCACCGTGGGGCCATGGACAGGACAAGCCACCAGATCACCTATGCGGGCAATGCCCTTGTCGTTGATCGTCGAATCGTCACTGGCCTCCATCACCATTCCGCCGTGGCTGGTCGTATCCCCTTTTACAATTAAAGGTCGTGTCATTTTCGCTCTCCATGTAGGCCCAAGCACTGCATATGCTCAGGGTTAAGGCGTGGATCTGGCCGACGGCCCACGGCCGACAGTGCGCAGTTCCACATGCCCGAAATCCATCAGTTTCCAGCGGCCGCCCCAGGTTAAACCCAGCTCTTCAGCGACCTGCCCGTACAACTCGTATCCGCGCATCGCCCAAGGGTCTTTCTCGGTAATCACCAACTTCCCCTCTCGCAAAAACGCGCTGTCCGCCGCCAGACCGTATTGGTGGTAGCTCTGCCAGGCCTTGGCATTGGTCGTTCCTGGCAAGAGGCCAAGAACGTCTTGACGTTCCGGGCTGCGGTAGCCCTCTAGCAACACCATCTCGTACCCATGCCGCTCCAACATCACCTTGTAAACCACCAACAGGCGCTGGACGAAGTCGGCATCCATCTTGTCCCAGGACCTGTCTGCCGCGCCGGTGCGCGGTCGAATTCGCTCTACCTCTCGGGAGGTGAACACCTGCGGCGGCAACGCGCGGGGCGGCACCAACCGCTCACCACGCAACAGCTCTGCAATCAAGCTTGGCGCCTCTCCACGATGAACATCTCTGCCATACCCTTCCAGCTCCACCGCCCCACGAAAAATGAAAACCAATGCGGGCGGCAACAGCAGCAAGAGAAGCATTAGCCAAAGGAGGCGTTGGTAATGAACGAGTGGCAATAACCAGCGCCTACAATTAAACCCAAGGCGAACAACACTACTACCAGAAACAGAAAGAGAACTCCCCGCGCCAACAAAGAGAAATTTCCTACAACGCTTCAGGAATAGGCCTATGGGATTTAAATATGCCGACACACTTTCAGGAAACAACAACCACCACAAGTAACCAATCGCACTTGCAGCCGAACAAAAAACCACGAGCAATAGCATGAAGTATACAATCCGCCTCGAAAAAAAATATAGAGCCAGCGTTAAACGGCGACCCCAACATGATGCACTATCAAAATGACAGCATTGAAAATTAAATAGAGCTGCGCCTAAATCCATGGCAACATTTTGCGCCACTCAAACTTGCAAGCCCGCAAATAAGCGCACACCACCTCACTGGCGAAACAGCTGCCAAATACCGGAATCGATGCCGTGACATCAAGTAACGCACATTCAAAAGCGCCCAGCTTGCTAGCGGACACTCAAGACGGCAGCACTCCCGATATCCGCCCGATTAAAAATGCAGGTCAGTCCCGCACCCGCTCAAGGAAGACTCTGTACATTTGGCTGAGCATCGTCGCGCTGACCCTCGCAACCGGCGTGGCCTGGGTATTCGATTCGGTGCCTGAAGTGGCTGAAAATCCCACAGAGGCTTACACCGCCAGTAGCACAGACGCCCCCGACCATTCGCCCTTCATGAGTGAGCAAACGCCACTACCAATGACCAGTGAGTCCGCCCAGATTTTTAACGAGGTTCCTATGGAGCAGCCCACGAACCTCATCAGTACCAACGGCGCCAGCCCACCCCCCAAAAAAACACTACCTACCCAAGCCGCAAAACCTCATCACAAAGCCCCTGCCGTACGCTCAGCGAACAGCACAACTTCCCCACTTCGAGCCAGCGATGTCGACGTGCTGATTGCTCTGATGAGCTATATCGAAAGCCCGGAAAACGACCTCTCCCCGCCTACGCGCAAAGCCCTGCAGGACCGTATCAAAGCCTGCCCGGCAGCCAACACCGAAGCGGGCATTCACTGTCGTCAGCGTATTTGCGCCGAGCTTCCGGGCTCGGTGAGCTTGTGCCCCTCGCCTTGACCACCAGTGAACCCAGAGGTCAGCCGCCACTTTCGACAGCCTTGGCCACACCCAACACCTGCTCCAGACGAACCAGTGCGGCGTCATCCTTCAGCACCACCTTGAGCCACTCATGCAAGGGCATCTCCCCCCATTCAGCCGCTTGGTTTGCCATGTAGGCCACCGGACTGTGTGGCTCAGCCTGACGAAAGTAATCTGCCACTTCGCGCAGCCGATTTAGCGCCTCCTCGCGCGAAGCAATGCCTGACACCGCGACCGGAGCATCAGTTACTGAAGGCACAGCGGGAGGAGACGGCGAGTGAATGGGGTGCTGTTCAAGCACTGGAGCTTTCGATTCCTCCCCTCCACGCACATCCACACCCGCCTCTTTGGCAAACCGCTGAATACTGCCGCAAGCGGAGTCCAACGCCTCTCGGATTGCAGCAAATCTTGGCGTCTGATCGCCTAGACGCGCCTCTGCCTGGTGCTCCAGACTGCTTAGCGCGGCGACTGCATCCTGAATAGCAAGCCACTGGCGCCGATAGAACTCTACTGGCGTTGCAGCCCTGGCGCGCTCCAATTGCTCCAGCGTTACATGTTCGGAATCCCCAAGGCGGGCAGCCCCGGCTCGTTGGTGCGCCACGGCATAGTCAGAGAGCGTGAATAGCCGCGCGCCATCATCCACCACAGGGATCGACGACACCCAGCGCAAGCTCTGCTTGAGTACCCACGCCAAACAACCAACCCGCTGCTCAACATCGTCTCCGTCCTCGATGACGGGAAACAAATCGTCCCAGTACTGCTCAACCAACCCTGCAATCAAGCTGTAGCCTTGGGCCAGCCCTGAAAAACCCTGGGTATAGACCCAACCCTCCGTCAACCAGCCTGCAACACGCAGGTCTTTACTGTCCTCTCGCAACAGTTTCGAACACCGTTTAACTACTTCCGGCCAATTGGCGACTTTAAGATCGGCAACCCATTCACCTTGCTCTAAGGTTGGATCATCAAACTCCCGAAGTTTTTGTATCTCATCAAACTCAGACGAATATGTAAGATCTTTCCCTCTTCCGTGTAAGCCTTTTATAGAACGCAACAAAATTTCAAGATCAGACACTAAAACCCCCTACTAGTGATGCAATATTCTGTTGTAAGTGATTACACTACGCCCAGTCAGAAACTACGCTAGATAATCATCACTGTGTTTTTTCCGCCAGACAAGCCTGCGCCACAAACTTTCGCTTAGCAGCAGGGAAAAGCGTACGACATGGATATCAACGCCGATGAGCACAACTGCACCGATCATTATCAGTCACACACGCCTGCACTCGCTTGAATCAACACTAGACCAACTTCATGTAGAGCGTTGGTCCGGTTATGAAGTGCTGTCCGATCTTTACCGCTGGGATGTACTGGCCTTGACCAGCGACCACACGTTGCCGCTCAACACCCTCCTCGGCCAAAAGTTCACCCTGCTGACCACCTTGGCGGATGGCCGTCGGTGCCGGCGCACTGGGCTGGTCAATGTGGCGCGGCGTACCGGCAGCGACGGCGCGCTGACCCGCTACCATGTGCAGCTAGTGCCGTGGCTGTGGATACTGACCCAGAGCTTTCGCTCAAGGGTGTTCCAAGACAAGTCCGTGCAGGAGATCATCGACCAGGTATTCACAGGGTATGCGGACTACGCCAGCTGGCGCTTCACCAGCGACGCCGTGCAACTGCTCAGTGCGGTGCGCCCCCGTAGCTACTGCGTGCAGTACCGCGAGAGTGACTTTGACTTCGTGCAGCGACTGCTGGCCGAGGAAGGCTTGGGCTACTGCTTCGTCGAAGATGAATTGAGCCCATCCGGACACCGCCTGGTCATCTTCGGTGACAGCCCCATGCTCCCTGAAGATCCTACTTCCACTGGTGCCACTGGCTTGCGCTTTCACCGCGCTGATGCGACGGAAGAACAGGACACCATTCAGTTCATGGGCCGCGTCCATCAGTTGGGCAGCCGCCGCGTGACGCTATTGAGCTCTGACTATAAAAGTCGCCAGGCCATCAGCGCCTCGCGCCCCATCGGCCCGGAACGCGAAGGCCTGGAAAGCTACGACCCGGTGGGCGACTACGCCTTCGCCAATCTCAACGAAGCCGAGCATTACACCCGATTGCACATCGAAGCGATGCACACTGAGCAAGCGTCCTGGCAAGGTCGCGGCACCGTGCGCAGCGCCCGGACCGGCACACGGTTTCATCTCGGCGAGACGCCCTGGGCCGCTGCCGAGCATATGCGTGATATGCAGGATTTTCTCTTCACCGAGGTACGCAGCTACGGTATCAATAATCTGGAGTTTGGAGTTCCTGAGCTGGATGCTGATACCGCGGCGTTGCTGCGCCTGGAAACGCTCGATGCAGAAGTGCTCAGTGAGGCTGACCGCAGTGGTTTCGCACAGCAATTTCGCGCGGTACTGCACGCTCAGCGTTGGCGCCCTACCCTCGCCGACGGCACCGGCCAACGCCTGAATCCACGCCCGACCGCTCATGGGCCGCAAACCGCCATAGTCGCTGGCCCTGAAGGTGAAACCACGCCGGGCAGTAGCGGGCCAGTGCATTGCGATGCATTGGGTCGCGTCAGGGTCCGTTTTCATTGGCAGGCCGAAAACGACAGCGGTGCCTGCTGGCTCCGTGTCGGTCAAGCGTTCGCTGGCAAAGGCTTCGGCGCCCAATTTCTGCCGCGCATTGGCCAGGAAGTCCTGGTGCATTTCGTCAACGGCGACATCGACCGGCCGATCATTTCCAAGGCGCTATACAATGGCCGCGGCGAAGGCGGTGTTCCCCCGACGCCGGGTGGTACCCCTGGCGAGAGCAAACTGTCGGTGTATGAAAAAGCCGGCGATCAGCGCCCCAGCGCCGAAGCCAATCTCGCCGGTGGCAACAGCCCGGCCTGGCACGGTGGCGGTGCGGGCGACAGTTTGCATCGCAATGCGGCGGCGTTGTCCGGGTTCAAAACCCAGGGCTTTGACGGCAATGGCCATAACCAATTGGTGTTCGACGACAGTGACCAGCAAGGCCGTGTGCAGATGGCGACCACCCAAGCGCATACCCAGCTCAACCTAGGTCACCTGATTCACCAGGCTGGCAACTACCGGGGGAGCTTCCGTGGCCTTGGTTTTGAACTGCGCACCGATGCCTACGGCTCGATTCGTGCGGCCAAAGGCCTGCTGCTCAGCACGTACGCCATCGACCCGCAAACACCCGCCGGCGATGCCGTCGCCGCACAGGCACTGCTGCAACAGCAACGCGACCTGGCCGAACGCTTTGACCTGGCCGCGCAGGTCCATCAAACAGTACCGCTGGCCGCACATCGTGGGGTACAAAAAACCAATCAAAGCCTGCTGATCGACGACCAGTCGCCGCTCCATGCCCTGCACACCAGCCTGAATACCACAGTGACCAATGAACAACTGGCCAAGGCCGCCGGTGAAGCCCCGCAACGTGAACCCCATCACGCTATTCCCCACAGCGGTGATGCTCTACTGACCCTGAGTGCCCGCGACAGCATCGCCAAAATTGCGGGTCAATCCCTGCAATGGACAGCCGGAGAAACCCTCACGCTCGGTAGCGGTTACGACACACATATGGCCACCGGCAATACCCTGCGCTTGCACAGCGGCCAAGCCATCGGCTACCTCGCTGGAGCGCAAAAGGCTGAGGGTATTGGGCTGGCGATGATCGCCAGCGCCGGGACGGTGGATGTGCAGGCGCAGCGAAGTGATATCAACCTTAGCGCCCAAGGCGAACTGAAGATCATCTCGATCAATGCCGAAGCGGAAATGGCTGCGGGGACGACTCTGCACTTGGCCGTGGATGGTGGTGCAAGCCTGACGATGGAGGGCGGTAATATCACCTTCGCCTGCCCGGGGACGATCAAGGTGCATGCTGGCAAAAAGTCATTCACCGGCCCGGTACAAGAGGGTTTCGCACTGCCGCAGTTTCCGCGTAGCAGTTGCAAGAGCTGTATTCTGGATGCCATGCGCCAAGGTACACCGGGGGTGCTGGTGTGATCCGACGCTATGCCATCATCGACAGTGCACAACGGCCCCATTTCCATGAGCGACTGACCCGGCTCGGCGTGCGTTACCGCTCGCTGTTCGAGGAGCATGCCGAGGCCAGCCTGAAGGATATCGCGCCGCTGTTGGTCGAGTATCCCGAGGCCGCACCGCCGCCAAAACTGGTGGCGGAAATCGAAGCCTTAGCGAGTTCCAAGCCAGCCGTTAGCTTTTGGTGGAGTGCCCTGGACCTAGAGGCGCTTGCACAGCATTTCCACCCATTCCATCTCGTCAAGGTACCGGAGAAAGGTGGCCGCGAGATGCTGCTGCGCTGGTACGACACCCGTATTCTTCCCGAGCTGCTTTCATTGATGACGCCAGCGCAACGGGCCGTATTTTTGGATCAAGTGCAACAGCTTCACTATTACGACCGCTTCGGTGAGCGACAGGAATGGCTGTTCACGGACGCCCCCCTAGAAGGTCTCCCTGCTCTACCACCGCTTCAACTGGATGATGCGCAGTACGCCCGGCTGCTCGATGCCTGCGAGCCCGACGTGGCAATCGCGCAACTACGACGAGTGATTCCTGATGAAATGCGCAGGCTTCCGTATCGCGTGCTGCACCCGTTCGTAGCCCTTCACATGCAGGACACCGTCGCGCATGGCGTGGACCAGGTGGATGACCATGTGCAGTACCTGTTGCTGGCACTTTACACCTCGGGCGAATGCCGGAAGCACCCGGCAGTGCAGGAACGTCTTGCCGGCAAAAGTGACGCCTATGAACTGCCGTTCTCAGATTGGGCGTTGGGCCTGCCCGAGGATGTCTGGCTGAGTGGCATACCTTTGTGGGAGACCGCTACGGGAAAGGTGCCCGCCAGCGGTGATTATGTAAAGGACATGCAATGGAAATGATCTTGATGCGCCATTCCGGGTGCCTGCCGAAAGATGGCTTGCACGAATTGCACGGAGTACCACAGCTAGAACCTAATCGAGAAGACATGCCGAAGTGCAGACGCTCATGGCATCCGCGTGACGGGGCCAGGATTGCACATCATGAAACACTGGCGCACTCGCGCAGAGCTATAACAATAAAAATGGAGAAGTGGAAATGCGTCTGAAACCAATCTGGCTATGGCTTCTTGGCTTATTGTTTTTACTGAGCCTGACGGTAGTGGCTTGCAGGCCAGGTTCCAAAATGAGCTCTGTGGGTGTGGTCGGCTATAACCATACGGATACCACGATCGTCCAGTTTGTTCTGGATGGAGGTGGAGGAGAAAGTTTCATTGACGCCCACCGGGGCGGTGGCAGTACCAGTTGCTGTACGTCAATCCCCGCCAGGTGGCACCCTGGCTATGAGGTCGCGATTAAGTGGACCACCGATTTGGAAAATTTTAAGCAAAAGGTAGTGGCTGTTCCAGAATATGACGCGAAGGCTTCACGGATGGCAGTCCACTTTTTGCGCAACGGCGACGTGAAAATTTTTGTGACATCACTGTCTCTTGGGCATCCGGATTACCCTTTAACAGGCCCGGAAGCAGGTTTGAACGAAGGTGAGGATCCGATCAGAGATGAGTGGCGAAATCAGGGGAGGAAACCATGAACGCCCTTACAGCTACCGGTGCGCAATCAATGCCGGCAAGTGGTTTTCGATCGCTCACAGGCCAACAGGCCCAGAGGAGGGCCAAGGCGCTGGCCTGCCTGCGTGAGAAAGGTTCGGAATGCCAAGGACAAGTACATGTCAATATTTTTTTTGACGGTACCGGCAACAACAGGGACTGGGCCGGGACCTATGTGCAAGGGAAACTTCCCAGTGAACAGACGCAGCTTGAGCGGAATGGGCACAGCAACGTCGCACGATTGTACGATGCAAGGTTAGAAGAAGAATCAAGTGGCATCTTCAACCACTATATCCCAGGCGTTGGAACCCCATTTCCCGACATTGGCGACTCTAGTCAAGAAGGCGACATGCTTGGAGGCGCAGCCGCCAAGTACGGCGCAGAACGAATCAACTGGGCTATTCTCCAAGTGTTCAACTCAGTCCACCAATACGTCACTGGTGTTCAGCTGATTCCCCACGATCAAATGGAGATGGCTGGTAAAGCAATGTTTATTCATGCGCCAGTTGAAAGCGTGATCCGCAAGGCCAAGCTTGGAAGACGGGCCGCCCAACTGAAGGAGGTGGTGAAGGGTGGACAGCGCCGCGTGAAATCGGTCCACATATCGGCATTTGGATTTTCGCGTGGCGCGGCGCAGGCACGCGCCTTCTTACACCGCCTGTATGAATTCACCGATGCGTGGGGCAGCGGTTGCGGTCACAGTATCGCGGGAGTTCCTCTCTACATTAACTTCCTTGGCATTTTCGACACCGTCGCTTCGGTTGGCTTGGCAGCGATGAGCAGGGCCTCGGATGGCAAGTGGAGCTGGGCATCGGGTGAATTGATGAGCATTCACCCGGAGGCCAAGCAAGCCATGCATTTTGCTGCCCTGCACGAGCAGCGCATCAATTTCCCGTTGGACCTCGCCACAAGTGGCCAGGAGAGACTGTATCCCGGCATGCATTCGGATGTGGGCGGAGGCTACTCGCCAGGAACACAAGGAAAGGACTTTGTGGATGGCAAGGCGGATGGTACGGCCAAGCTGTCGCAGATTCCGTTGATCGACATGCACCACGAGGCGATCAAGGCTGGTGTGTTACTGAAGACCATGGAAGAAATCAAGCAGAAGCCCCTGCTGGGCATGCACTTCGGCTGTCACCCGCAGTTGATCCGTGACTACAATACCTGGCTGGAAGGTCATGCTGTCGGAGCCGGTGCACATGCGAAGCAGATCCGCCAGCATTCTCGACAATACGTAGCCTGGAAGGGAAAACGTCTCTGGGAAGGACCTGGGAACCTGAGCGAGCAGCCATTCTATAAGCAGTGCGACGCCGAGGACCGCTATGATCTTGCAAACGCGCAACGTGACTTCGGCAAGTTGGTAGCCGACCTAGCGAAGGTTCGTAAAGAATGGCTCGCGCACCTGGCGAAGATGAAACGCATAGAGACGGCACGCAAGACCGGACAGTTGATATTTGAGCCCTCCTCCCCCCCATCACTGCCGCCAACCAACTACGACCGTCTACCCACCGAAACTCGAAACCTGTTGGAGCTAGTGCTGAACCAAACTTCGGTGTCGGAAGCCAGTACCGTGCTGTTCGACAAGTACGTACATGATTCGCTTGCCGGCTTCTACCTGGGTACCTCGACCGAATTGAACATCGATATACTTAAGACTAACGGATATCTGCGCCATCGCTCGGTATTCAGCGTGGCAGGGGTCAGGCCGCAGGAATGCCGTGACCCGGCCAAGTCTCCGCCGGGCAATGTTCCATCCGTCGGCGGTGCTTTCCAGCAGCTAGGCAACACGCTGGGTCGTTGATCGTGCCCTTGATGGTGTGGGCAGTAGCCCAGTTCGTTGTACTACCTGCGGACGTGGTCAAGCGCCCGGTTTCATGGTGATGCACCTAGCAAGCCGAACATGCAGTATGTTGCGTCGAAGTTAGCGCCCCCTTGATCTGTCACCGGGAGCCAGCTGCCTCCACAAGCAACACCCTTCCGAGCACGATTGTGACCGCGACCTCGTCGCCGGAACATACGGCCCTGCTAGAGTGCGAAGCTCCCACACCGTGGAGCATCTTGTTATACCGATGTCCGTCTTCATGCCCCTCAAGCCACGATTTCCCTTCGGTGGCCTGACTATCTCTCGCTGTGTGGACGCCCTAATCCGCCAGGATCTGCTCGATCCGCTGCCCTATGTGCGCCGACACATCTGCGGCGACTGGGGTGATGTGCGCGAAGAACACAGACGCTACAACGACGCGGCCGTCGAACTCGGCGGCTACTTGCTGTCGTCCTATGTCCTCGGTGACGGCTTGGCTCTCTGCATCCTCACCGAAGCAGACCGGCGTCTTACTGCGATGTTCTTGCTGGATGAGTACTGACGGCCACAAAACCGGCACATCCCTGATGCGGTTTAACTGACGCCAGCTGCCACTCACCCGGCCACTCTGCTCGCATGTTCGCTGGCGTCGCCGGCAACACCCAGGCGGTCAAAGCCTTCAAGGCCGCGGTGCGTCAATGGCGCATTGGCCAAGTCATACCTTCATTTTTCCGTCATCCCAAGGGACACCCACCCTTGTGGTTGGGATGTCCCGCTGTTGCAAGGAGATCACCATGTCATTGTTCTTCAAAGGCAGCGATCTTAAGCCGGTGCTGGCCGAGGCCATCGCCAATCAATGCTCCATCATTCTGGTCAAGGACCAGGGCGTCTACTGGCTCGCCGAGCGGGGCGAGCGCCAACCCAACGGTCGCCAAAAGTTGATTGCCTACGCAGTTGGCTGCAACCCCGATATCGACGCTTTCGATGATTGGTGGGAGTTGTCCCGTAACGAGTTGGGCGGTGATGACTTCGGGGAATATTTCGATCCACAGTCGGAGGCGTTTACGCGCATCCTCGAAACTGCCGACGACCTAGAGCTTAGCGCCACAAAGACACACCTGAGGTTGCGCGTTGTCACGCCCTAACCCTGCACACAATTGACGGTCCACGTGAGCCCCCGCCCGCCGGGGGCCCTCAACCGTGCGTCCCAGCCTGAAAACTGCCTTCGCCGGGAGCTTCGCCCATCGCCTTCGTGCGGGCATCCTCATCACAGGACACAGCACCCAGTCAGGCCTTACCACTGCAAACTAGCCACGCTCCGTCACGGTCAGCGCGCTGGATTGTCACCCACCCCAACCAACGCAAACAGCTCCCCCATTGAGGTGCATCGTTCCTCCACCGCGACGGCCCGGTCATTCACCAACAGATCCTGGCAAACCTCACGCATCGCCTGGTGCGCGGCCCTAAGCAGTTGGTTGGCATAGATCACAATGCTCGCGCCCTGCTCATACAGCACGCTCGCCAAAATCCGGTTGTAGGTCGTTGGGACGCAGATCACCGGCTGCGGGTATCCGCGTGCTCGCAGGCGCTGCAGGAACTCAATGACCCTGTCGGGCTCGAAGTCCTTGGCGTGGATCATCACCCCGCTCGCGCCAGCGTCCAGGTACATGGATGCCCTGGTCAGTGCGTCGTCCACCGTCCGACCGGCGATCAGGCTCTCCACCCTGGCGAACAGCAGGAAGTCATCGGTCAACCGGGCGGCGATGCCGTGAGCGATTTTTTTCGCAAACCGCTCGGGATCCTCCAGCACGTGTTCGGCATTTCGGCACAGGCTGTTGCGCTTGGGATGTTGTTTGTCCTCGATCACCAGTGCACTGACCCCCATGCCCTCAAGGCGCGCAACCAGGTAGCACAGATTGGCCGCATCGCCACCGGTGTCGCCGTCGACAATCAGTGGCAGGCCCGATACCTGGCACACCTCTTCAATCAGCCCGATGCGCCGCTCCAGCAGGTACAACTCAATATCAGGCAGCCCCTGTATCGCTGAGCTGGTGAGGCTGGAGATCCATAGGGCATCGAACTGCACCGTCGGCGCATGCGGTGATCGGGCTTCGTTGGCGATCAGCGCACACAGCCCGCTATGGGCTTCAATGGCGCGCACACCTCGGCCCGTCTCCAACAACTGCTTGAGCATTGCCCGGCGTTGCTCCGGCAAGACCCGATACGCCAACGACATGGTCGCCTCCTACGCAACGGCCGAGCCGGCGGACTGATACAGCGCCACAAACTGGTCCGGACTCACCTCGCCGTGTTGCTGAATGGCCAACGCCCGTACCTTGATCAGGCTGTCTGCCAGGGCGGCTTCATCCACCGCGATCCCGCGCGCGTCCAGGATCTGTTTGAGCAGGGCACGACCTGAGTGTTTGCCAATGACGTAACGACGCATCTGCCCAACGGACTCGGGAGCAATCGGTTCGAACGCGGTCGCGTCCTTCAACATGCCATTGACGTGAATACCGGACTCATGGGCAAAGACATTGTCGCCGACCACAGGTTGCCACTTGGGAATAGGCTGGCCGGTCGCCGAGGCCACCCTCTCTGCCAACGCCTTGAAGCGTTCCGTGTTCAACCCCAGGTCCCGTCCATACAGATGCTTCAGGGCCAGGCTGGTTTGCATCAAATCCGGCATCCCGGCGCGCTCGCCCATACCGTTGACGCAGACATGGAAGTACCGCGCTCCGGCGCGCAGCCCGGCAAGTGTATTGGCCACGCCCAAGCCAAAGTCATTGTGGCAGTGGCACTGTAGATCGATCCGGGTAACATGACCCACCGCCTCAACCCGACGGGCGTACTCCTCTGGCCCCAGCATGCCAATGGTGTCGGACAGCCTCAGCCGGTCAGCACCGGCCTCTGTCACGGCGACCGCATAGGCTTGCAAGAAGGCGAGATCCGCTCTGCCGATATCCTCTGCGCTGATCGATACAAAGACCCCTCGGTCCTTGGCGTACCTGACCAGGTCGGAGGCAGTTTGCAGCAGCCAATCACGACTTTTACCGACACTAGCATCCAGATGAACATTGGAGGTCGGCAGGCCGATATGCACAGCCTCAAAGCCCAGATCGATCGAGAACTCCACGTCATCGCGAACGCCACGGTTCCACGCCACTAAACGAACTTCACTTCGGCGTTCGAGCATCTCGCGCAGGGTGTCCAATTCCTCTCCGCCCATGGCCGGGATCCCAGGTTCCACCCACTGCACGCCTGCGTCGATCAAGCAGTCCAGAATCGCGAGTTTCTGCTCCTTGGAAAAAGCAATGCCCGGCGCCTGCTCGCCATCGCGCAGGGTGGTGTCTTCAAGAACAAGGTCGTGTCGCATCTCAATGCACCTCCTTCCAACGATAACTGAAGGGGCAATGCTAGCGTTGCGCCGAGTGCGCACAAGCGATTAAAACTCACATAGCAAGTGCATCGAAATCGACACCACATCTGTGCTGGCACTGGCGGTTTTCCAAGACGCCGTTGCTGCTTATGATCGACCCTCACGCACGCTAGAGAACAAGAAGAGCAACAGCGCATGAGCGGTCATCGGCTTCCGTCACTGGGTGGGCTCAGGGCATTTGAATCGGCCGCCCGGCTGGGGCGTATATCGCTGGCCGCCCGTGAGCTCTGCGTCACGCCTGGCGCGGTCAGTCGTAGCATTCGGCACCTGGAGCAGGAGCTGAGAGTTACGTTGTTCAGCGGTCCCAAGAGCGCACTGTGCCTGACCGACCGAGGGCGGGAATTGGCGGCTGTACTGACTGACGCATTTGGCCGAATTGAGTCGACCATCGGCCCCTACTTCCATGAGGTAGCAGGGGCGTTGCAGCTGTCCTGCCCAGGCACCCTCGCCGCACACTGGCTGATCCCCAGGCTGCCTCGCTTCCAACGCCATGCGCCCGATATTCCAGTGCAGCTCACCACCTCGAATCGTCCCGTTGACTTCCAGCGGGAACCCTACGATGTGGCGATCCGATTGGCCGAACATGCACTGTCGCAGACCACACGCAGCTCGCAGCTGTTCCCCAAGAGTGATCTACAGTGCATTCTGAAAGGGTTCGCTAAACGTATGTGGCCGCGCATGCGCGCCCTGCCCCACAGATGGCTGATCCCCGCCCTAGCAATGATGATCGGGGAAAACGCCTACCGCACCTCCGGACTGCCCATCACCGTAGCCACCGGCTTGTTTTCATCATTGATGAAGACACACAGCAGCTTGATCGCCCTGTCGCCCAGCACCCTGGCGAAATGCACATCACCGTCAGTAATCATGTAGGACATGCCCGCTACAAAACGCTGATCAGGCTTACCCTCTGTGACCAGATCGAACTCCCCGTCCAATACGTAGGTCACCTCCAGGCCAGAGTGCCTGTGCGGTGAGGCACTGGTGCCCTGTGGCACCTCAATCAGATTCAGGTTGACGGTGAAGCCCTCGGGGAAATTGGCCCGCTGTAGTACGGTGCGGGTGATTCCACCTTGGACATATGAGGTGCCAACCGCGGCCGTCATGGAGGCCGTGGCTTCTTCGTTGTGCTTGATATCACTCATGACGAATTCTCCTCTGCTACCTGGATGAACAACCAAGCCCGCTCGGGGCCAGCGCCAAGGCCTTTTGCCGCGACGCCAACGCCGCCCCGATGAACAGGGCAACTGCCGATACGATCAGCCCCCGTTCCAAGCCCCCTGGGCCGTCCGCGATCCAGCCCACCATGGCCGGGCCTACGATCTGCCCCACCGCAAACACCACCGTGAATGCGCTGATGCCCGCCGACCACCCAGCCTGGGGCAAGTTGTGCCGCACCAGGGCCGTGGTTGATGCGACCACCGACAGGAACACACCACCGAACACCAGGCTGGAGACAAACACGACGACTACATTGCTGGTCAGGGCCGGCAGGATTGCCGCCACGCCCAGTACGCCGTTGAGGATCGCCAGCGATTCGCCGCCCTTGAATCGCTCCAGCATGCGCGCCCAGATACGCGAAGACGCCACCACTGCCAGACCGAGCAGCGTGTAGAAGCCGGTGATCAAGCCCGGCCGCAAGCCTTGCTCATTGAGCAGCGCGACGACAAAGGTCATGTAGCCGATACAGCCAACACCAAACATGAAGTAGCCAGAAAGTCCGAATGCGAAGGACTTGAGCGCAAAGTGCTGTGCCTGGCCGGACGCAGCGGGTGCCTCGCCGATCGCTCGTGCCGGAAGTGCCAGGATGGCCGTCGCCACCAGACAGGCAACCCCCAGCGCCAGCCAGGACCATTGCCAGGCATGGGCTGCGCCGAAGCCCTCGGCGTACCGCTGTGCCACCGGCACCGCCAACGCCGAGAGTGCGATGCCGAGCCCTGTGCCACCGTAGTACAGGCCGATCAGAAACCCCGCCCGCTCACTGCGCAACGTGCCCAAACGCGCCGCAAGCACGCCACCGGCAATGAAGATGTAGGCACTGACCACGCCTGAGCTGCTGCGCTGCAGCAACAGTGCAGCGGTATCGAAGACAATGCCCGAGAGCAGCATGAAGATCACCGCAAGTACACAACTGACCACCAGCACGCGCCAGACACCAAACGCGCGCATCAGGGCTGGTGCGGTCAATGCGCCGGCCAAGTAGCCAATCGCATTGCCCGTATTCATCGCACCAGCGACCAAATACGACCAGCCCAGATCAGCGCGCATTGGTGGAAGCAGCACGCCATAGGAGAACCGGGTGAAGCCCAGAGCAATGGCCGCCGCCAGCGATAGGGCCAGTGCCGTGGTGAGCGGATGGCTTCGCGCGAAGTCTTCCGAAAGCTGAGGGACACCGAAAGAGTAGCGATACCTGTTCATAGCATTTCAACCCAAACACCCGTTGTACGGACCTCACGGCAGCGGCGAACCACACTTCCGCGACAACCACTGAAATTTTCGATCAACAGCACGTCGCCTGTCATTGAACGGCGTCACCCATATCGACAGCCGGCTCACCCACTGACACGCGGTCGTACCGCTGCCGCATCAAAGCCAACAGCTGCGAGGCACAGCTCTGCGCATCGCGTGTGAATCTGGAGTCCAGCATCGGCCGAGGCAGAGCATGCGTATAGAAGTGCGCGCCCTCGGCCGGGATGCCGATGGCCCATAGGCACTCGCTTGTCTTGCCACCGCTGTCGATAACCCGCATCTCAGGATCGATATCAAGCCCGCCAGGGTGGTACCCACCGTTGCGGTAAGGACGCACGGTTCGCCTGCGCATCAGGTTTCGGGTGAGCCGCGATGAGTCGGTCTCTGGTGAATAGATGTCCAGGCTGGCGATCACCAGCACATCTGCGGCGTGCCTGACCGCCTCCTTGCAGAACTGATTGATGATGCAGAACCTGCCGCTCTCGACATCCATGACGATATGGTTGCCCGGACCGCCCGCCACATCGACCACGCCCGCATCCATCAGCGCGAGAAGCTCCGCGTTGCGCTGCCACGGCGGCCCGAAGGTAATCCGGTTGGTCGTGGAGACAAACTCTTCCACGTACACCCGGTGGGACGCAGGTGTCAGGCCGGAGAACTCAACCGCTGCCCGCAACGCCTCCCGCGCATCGCGCAGTACGTCCGCCGCCGCCTTGAGCGGGCTCGCCAGGTTGCCCTTGCGGGCTTCGGCAAGATCGACCTCCACCAACCGTCGGAAGAACCCCTTGAAAGCCTCGAAGGAGTGAAAACTGCTTCCCTGCAGCGGATTCAGCAAGCTGGCGATAGCATCGAGCTCTGCTTTGGTCGGCTCAAAGGTTACCGGATCCAGGTCGCCGCCCAGCAGGCTCGAACGGTAGGCGTAGGCCATCTCCTTCATGACCAATGGCAGCACCTGCGCTACGAAATCGAGCTGGGGCCTACCTACGCCCTCGATCCCACCGGTACCCCGCAAAGCATTGATCGCAGCCGCAGTAAAGAAGCGTGCCTGATGCTGCCCGGCAATGCCCTTCTGGTTGATACCACGTGCAGCAAAGGGAAGGCAGCTTCGCGAAAACAGCAGAAGCTTCGGCTCCCGCCCGCTCGGCAGATAGCACAACCCATCACCCTGCGTAACGAAGCGACCGCCGCGCCCGACGGTCAAGGTCGCGACGACGTCGTAGGCCGTCAGCCCCATTCCCCGTACAGCTACTGTGGCATGCTCTGAGATCGCAGCCAGACGCTCTGTCGGGTAGGCACTGGCGAAGTACTCCAGCATGGAGTTCTTTATGCCCCGCGTGCGTGCGAACTTGGCAAACACCAGATCAGTTGCAGTGGGCACACGCGTACCGTGCCCCGTGGCCAGGACCACGTAGTCGGCAAAATATCGGAAGCCGTTGTCAAGGCACACAACGAAGCCGCCTTCCTTCTGCCTGATCAGGTCCACAACGCGACGCCGGTGGTGCTTGATGCGCACATTCCTAGCGAACGCAAGGGCGACCCTGGCATACGCCCATATCAGGTACTCGCCCAGAAGGCAGCGTGGCAAGTGGTCATGATCACTGATCTGATCACCCGCGCCAGCCTCGACACCTATGGGCAGGTAACGACTACCGAGCTTGCGATACCCCGCACTACGCGCCCATTCGGTCAACGACATGCGGTCTTCTCTGGCCACCGCCGCCTGCTGGGCAAAGATGCCAACCTGCGAGGCGACGGTGTTGGTAAGAAGGTAGCCAGGCTGGAGCGGGGAGTGGGAGCCCTGGCCGCACTCACCGGGCTCGACCACCTCAACGTGCAGTTCAACGTTGATCGGGTCGTCAGCCAGCAGCTGTGCCATGCGTTCAAGAACGCTGAGGCCACGCGGCCCCATTCCAACGATGGCGACACGTACGGTCTCCACAGTGCCCTACCCCGTTCCGACAACAGGAAAGAGCTTTGCATTCACGCCGTCGGACGCGATCGGCGAGAAGTGCAGCAGCGCAATATTGTGGTTGCCGATTAGCGAGGGAAAAACCTCCAGCACCTTGGGATCATGGCCCGGAATAATGTGGCTGGGACCATCGGCA
Organism: Pseudomonas sp. 18175; assembly: GCF_050432925.1. Lineage (NCBI taxonomy): Bacteria > Pseudomonadati > Pseudomonadota > Gammaproteobacteria > Pseudomonadales > Pseudomonadaceae > Pseudomonas > Pseudomonas sp. 18175. The sequence continues at coordinate 109,651 of NZ_JBKFTO010000005.1, forward strand.
AGCGCCTCGACCGTGGCATAAGCATCCAGCATGTCATCCACGTCAACCATCATCGGGTACGGGCTTCGCCGACGAAGATTGCTCCAGTAGTGCGCAGCATCGCTGGCCAAGACCACCTGGCCACGCGCAGTCCTCACCGCTACCACCTGCAGCCCTTTGGTATGCCCGCCCACCTGTTGAAGCACGATGCCGTCTGCAAGTTCGCTACGGCCTTTGTGCATCACCATTCGCCCCTCGAACAGGCAATTGATTGCAACCTGCACGTCTCGGGCGGCAAAGGGCCGGCGCAACACCTCATACCCCATGCACCGCCCCGTGCAGTAGGCCATCTCGTCCTGTTGAATATGAAAGCGCGCATTCGGGAACGCACGCATGTTGCCGGCATGGTCGTAATGCATGTGCGTGATCACGACGTCGGTCACGTCCTGTGCATCGATATCGATATGCTGAAGCATCTCTATCGGGCTTTGCAGGTAGGTGCGCTGACGCCTCACTGCGGTTTCTTCGTCAAAGCCGGTATCTATGACGAACACACAGTCTGGCCCCTTGATCGCCCATACGAAGAAGTCCAACGGCATTGGCCCCTTGTCGTGCGGGTCCGGGAACATGAAGTTCTCGAAGGCACGCCGCGACGGGTGTGTTGCGTAACGCAGGGCGTACACCTCATAGACGCGCTTGCTCATGATGGCTCGTCCTCCAACTGCGCCGCCCTGGGGTGAGAGCTGGATGCACCTGCTCGTTCCACTGCACCTTCCTCAAAGAAGAACCGCTTCTCCCCGAATGCCGGAACCAACTGGTCGAGCCACACCGCCTCAGGGTCAAACTTGGCGTAGAACGGCCGGCGTACCCAGTCCGGATCCCTGCCTTGGAGGAACTGCAAGGCAAAGACCTTCTCGCCGCGTAGCGTGGGTGTTCCATCAATCAGCACCTTGCCAGGCCCTGCGCTCATCGACGGCCCGCGCACGGTCCGGGCCAACCCGGAGACCTGCGCGTAGGCGGTCCGGAAGATTTCGTATGCATCCGCCAACGGCAAGCCGAAGTAGTCACTGGGCCCAGTGTCTCGTTCGACAAACATGTAGTACGGGACAGCGCCCAGTCTGACGCCCGTTGCCCAGAGTTCGACCCAGTCGGCGGGATCATCGTTGACGTGGCGCAGCAAGGGCGCCTGCATGCGCAGCACCGCCCCCGTGGAGACGATGCGCCTTGCCGCCAGCTGCGCGACGGAAGTACGCAGCTCTGCGGGATGTGTGTAATGGGCCATGACATCAAGGCTTCTGCCGGAGGCCACCACGTTCTCGAAAAGCAGCAACACTGCATCGGCGTCCTTATCGGCCAGGAAACGCTGCGGCCAGTAAGCCACAGACTTGGTCCCTATCCGGATGTTGCGGATATGCGACAGCTCCGGTACCAGCAGCGGCTCGATATAGTTGGCCAATGCCCGTGCGCTCATCACCATCGGGTCTCCCCCCGTGATCAGAACGTCGCTGACTTCGCTGTGCCGCTTCAGGTATTCGACCAGCTCAACGGTGTTCCTGGCATCGAACTTCAGCTCATCCATGCCGACAAATTGCGGCCAGCGGAAGCAGAACGTGCAATAGGCGTGGCAGGTTTGCCCGGCTGCGGGAAAGAACAGCACCGTTTCGCGGTACTTGTGCTGCATGCCGCTCAATAGCTTCCCATCGAACCGGGGCACGTTATCGGTCATTTGTCCCGCAGGATGGGGATTCATCCGCGCCCTGATCTGATGCACCAGGCCCTCAATCCTCTGCTCGTCCTTGTCGAGCAATACCAACGCACGCAGAGCTTCATACTCCGGCGGTCGCAGCATGTCGCGATGTGGAAACGTGAGCCGGTAAATCGGATCGTCAGGCACATTGTCCCAGTCGATCAACTCATCCAACACATAGGAATTGACGCGAAACGGCAGCACCCGGGAGACGACCGCAACCGCCTCCCGCTGCTCCAGGGAGAGCTTGCTCCACTGTGGCGCCCCGCCTATGGATCGAGACGTGTAGGGGGTGAATTTACGGGCAGCGTCACTCATGACAAACCTGACCTCACGCGACCATCGGAATTGTCCTACAGCACCAGTACATCCCGACGTTACATCAGCGCCTTGATACCCACGGGCGATGCACACAGATGCCACGAAAGCCAAAGACTAACGCCACACCAGGCGTCTGCAAGCGATTAAAACTCACATGGCAAGTGCATTGGAGTCGACGCGAAATCTGTGCTGTCAGAGGTGGTGTTCCTAGGCCTTGGCTGTGCTTATGATCGACACATGAGTACGTGATCACTCGGCACACTTTTGCCGAGGGCGCTTCGAAAACACACAATAAAAATAAAGAGCAACAGGACATGAGTGGTCATCGGCTGCCTTCACTTGGTGGACTTAGGGCATTTGAATCGGCTGCCCGGCTGGGGCGTATGTCGCTGGCCGCACGTGAGCTCTGCGTCACACCTGGCGCGGTCAGCCGTAGCATTCGGCACCTGGAGCAGGAGCTGGGGGTCACGTTGTTCTGCGGCCCCAAGAGGGCGCTATGCCTAACCGACCGAGGGCGGGAACTGGCGACTGTACTGACTGACGCATTCGGCCGTGTCGAGTCGACCATCAGCCCCTACTTCCATGAGGTAGCAGGGGCGTTGCAGCTGTCCTGCCCAGGCACCCTCGCCGCACACTGGCTGATCCCCAGGCTGCCTCGTTTCCAACGCCATGCGCCCGATATTCCAGTGCAGCTCACCACCTCGAATCGTCCCGTTGACTTCCAGCGGGAACCCTACGATGTGGCGATCCGATTGGCCGAACACCCACTACCGGATACCACACGCATCTCACAGCTGTTCCCCGAGTTCGTCGGTCTTGTGGTGTCCCCGAACCTGTTTAAACAGGATGCGGAACCCAGCCTATCGGCGCTGTCCCAATTACCTGTGCTGTGCAGCCGCACTCGCCCACAACTCTGGGCGCTTTGGGCAAAACAGCAGGGAATGGCCGAAGACAGAACACTCAGCGAGCTTGATCATTTCTACTACGTCATCAAAGCCGTAAAAGCCGGACTGGGTATCGGCGTAGTCCCTTGGCAACTGGTGATGGAGGACCTGGAGCAAGGTGAGTTGCTTGCTCCGTTTGGCTTTATCCGAAGTGGTCACGCCTATGTGGTGGCACGCAGGCAAATCCGCTCGGCCCGCGTCGAGCGCCTCTGCGCCTGGCTGGTGAACGAGGCAAAGGCGACACCCCTGCCCGAAGAGCCCTGCCTTCCTGTGCACTCAGGACAACACCAGTAGCACGACCCCCAGCGTCAACAGCACGCAGCCCACCAGACGCCCGCGATCCATCGGTTCATGCAGGATCACTACCGCGAGCACCGCACCGATCATCATCGACATTTCCCGCACAGGCGCTACGACACTGAGGGGGGCTCCCTCGCTCAGCGCCACGAGCACCAGGATGTAGGACATGGGCGAGAGCGTGCCGACCAGTAAAGCCAGCACCCAATACCCCTTCATTGCCCGCTGAGTATGCTGCCGCTGGGCAATCGCCCACGGTAGCAACAGCCCGAGCCGCACCATGTGTGCACACCAGTCCAGCACCACGGGGGCAATCAGCAGGACCTTGACGCCATAGGCATCCACCACGCTGTAGCTGGCGATCAACACCCCGCTGGCAGCGCCCCAGCGAATTCCGGCCAATGCCTGCGACTGCTTGAAGCGCGACCAGCGACCGCGTGCGGCGATCAGTACGATACCGATCACCACCGCGCCCACACCGACCAACGCGTTGGCGCCCGCGGGCTCGCCGAGCAATACGATTGCACCGACCGTCGCCACCGCAGGCCCGGTACCTCGTGCCACTGGATAGACCACCGACAGATCGGCAACCTGATAGCCGCGCTGCAGGCTCAGGTTGTAGCCCAGGTGCAGAACCCCACTCAGTACGATGCACAGCAGCACCGCAAGGCTCCACGGCATGCCATCCCGCCACAGAATCCAGACGACCCAGGGGGCATACACCACACACCCCAGCAAGGTGTAGGCAAAGACAAACGCTGCGCCAACGTCCGCCGCGCGCTTGGCCAACAGGTTCCAGGTGGCATGGATCACTGCGGCCAGGACGACCAGAAGAACCGTCACTATCGACATGACAATGCTCTCGCCAAATCAACATGCGGGATGAAACCGACATCCCGAGAACGAAAATTCTACGCTCGTCATGGGGCATCGGCGTCTCAAGCCACACGACGGTGACACGCACGAAAATGTAACGTCTGATGTCGCTCGCAGCGATCACCTACGCCCGTCCCACAATTGTCGGTCGAGCAGCAGCACTAATCCCTAAACCCCCTCACACATTGGTGGTCATTCTGCCCACCCAAATCCGTCATTTCGTTGGATGATAGCCACGACGGCTATCGGGACATGCTCCTGCATTCCCCTCACAAAACAGCCGCCCAACCAAGGAACCCATTGATGACTTCACTATTCATGCAAGGTATCGATCATGCGCGAACTTACTACCTCATTGATGAAAGCCTATTACCACCCGATTGAAGCAGCGATCCGCTGGAGTGACCTGCATCACTTCGAAACCTCAATCCTGGCACAACTCGGCGACCGCCTACGCCCGACCAAGGACGACTTTCCACGCTGGCCAAACCTGCATTTGAACAGCGAGCGCATCTACTGTGCGCTGTACAACGGCGACCTCCCCTTCGGCAAGCAAGGCATCATCTGTCAGGACAAAAGCCTGCTGGAGTCTCCCGAACTGAGCATCTGCGAGCCGCACCTGAAGGCCTGGATGCAACTCCACTATCCGGCAGACAAGCCGAGGTTTTTGTATGGGCCTGCCGAACGTCGCGGCCTGACGTGGACGGCGATGCAGGAGATGTCGGCCAACCACACGGAGCTGAAAGTGCAGCTCGAAATGTGCGCCAAGAACGGGGCACAGTTGAAAGAGCAGAAAGCCCTGCTGGAGCGCGACCTGGCTAAGTTGCGACACCTGGCCCCTCCCGGCGAAGAACTCAGTGACCGTGGCCGCTCTGCCTTGTTGAACATCATCGGCGGCTTGCTGACGGTCCTGCGCGGCAGCTCCCCCGGCGGGCAACGCTACAGCCAGTTCGACAGTGACTCGGCGATCATGCAGACGATCATTTCCTACCACGGCGGGCGTGTCGGCATCACCGAGCGCACGATGCAAAAGCATTTCGCCGCGGCTCGCCGCAGCCTGGGCGCTTGAGCTAGTCCCCGGAACCGCAACTGCGGCCGAGTCCCCCGCAGTTGCGGTAGCCGCAGGCTGACGCGGGCTATTGAATACCGATCACCCCTAACAAGCCTTCGGGAGTGATCATCATGATTGACAACATCTCCACAGAACCCCTGCACGCCGAGCACCGTGTGCTACGCCGGGTCGATGTCGAACACAAGACCGGCCTCAAGCGCGCCCACCTGTACGCGCTGATGCGCGCCGGGCGTTTCCCCAAGAGTTTTCCACTGGGCATCCGTGCGGTGGGTTGGGATTCGCTTGAGGTTGAGCAATGGATCGCCGAACGCCGCGCCGAGCGCGACTGACGGGAGACGACCATGCGTATTGTGGCCATAGCTTCCTCCAAAGGCGGCGTCGGCAAAACCACCACCGCGGCCAACCTCGGTGGCTTTGCCGCCGACGCCGGCCTGCGTGTATTGCTGCTGGATCTGGATGTGCAACCGACCCTGTCCAGCTACTTTGCACTGACCTACCAAGCCTCGGCCGGTACTTACGAGTTGCTGGCCTGCAACGAGTGCGACCTGGACCGATTGGTGTCGCGCACCAGCATCCCCGGCCTGGACCTGATCGTATCCAATGACGAGTTGGGCCAGCTCGGTACCTTGCTGCTGCACGCACCCGATGGCCGCTTGCGGCTACGCAACCTGCTGCCGATTTTTCAGGCCCACTACGACCTGCTGCTGATCGACACTCAGGGCGCGCGCACTGTGCTGCTGGAGATGGCGGTGCTGGCCGCAGACCTGGCGCTGTCACCCGTCACCCCGGAAATCCTCGCCGCCCGCGAACTGCGCCGCGGCACCCTGCGATTACTGGACGACATTGCGCCCTACCGTCACCTGGGCATCCAGCCGCCGCCGCTATACCTGCTGATCAACCGCGTGCACCCGGTGTCGGCCGATGCGCGGCAGATCCAACAGGCCCTGCGCCAAGTGTTCAGCCACACCGGCGGTGTCCAGGTGCTGCATACCGCAGTGCCGGCGATCGATGCCTACCCGCGCGCTGCCACCCAGCAATGGCCGGTGCATCGGGTCGAGTACCGCAAGCCATCCGGGCGCGTTGCCCCTGCTGCACTGGAAACCATGCGCGCCCTGGCCGGCGAGTTGTTCCCGGCCTGGGTGGCGCGCTTCGCCACGGTCACTGGGCGCGGAGGTCGTCAGCATGGACAGTAATCGCCTACCGCGCCGCCTGCGTCGGTTGATCCTGATGGCCCTGCGTGAGGGCTGGCGGGTGGAGATCAGCCCCGACCTGCACCTGACCCTACGCAAGCCTGGCTTCACCCCGATCCACACCGGCGCCCGCGCCAACGACAGGCGCCCGGCGGAGCAGCGGGCCAAACCAACCGACAGTAATGACCATGGCTAAGCCGACCGCCCCGGACCTGGCCGCCCAACTGCTGGCCACGCCATTTACGCGCAGCGTGCCGTCTGCGCAGGCGGCCAGCGATCCCGTGGTGGACACCCCGATGCAGGTGAGCCTGGAGCAACTGCGCCCGTACCATTTCGACCCGCGTCGAGCGCCAAACCCCCAGTACCAGGCGATCAAGGCCTCGATCCGCCAGCGCGGGCTGGACCAGCCGCCGAACATCACTCGCCGCCCGGACGAAGAGCACTTCATCATCCGCAACGGCGGCAACACCCGTCTGGCGATCCTCAATGAGCTGTGGCAAGAAACCGGCGAGGAACGTTTCCACAGTTTCCTGTGCCTGTTCCGCCCCTGGACCGCGCGCGGCGAGATCCTGGCCCTGACCGGGCACCTGGCCGAAAACGAGTTGCGCGGTAGCCTCAGCTTTATCGAGCGCAGCCAGGCGGTGGATCAGGCGCGGCAACTGTATGAGGAGGAATGCGGGCATGCGCTGAACCAGCGCGAGCTCGCCGAACGCCTGACCGAGGACGGCTACCCGGTGGACCAGCCGGCGATCAGCCGCATGGGCGACACCCTGGAGTACCTGCTGCCAGCCATTCCGGAGGCGCTGTATGCCGGGCTGGGGCGGCCACAGATCCGCAAGCTGTTGGCGTTGCGCAAGGCCGCGCAGCACACCTGGCAGCAACATGCGCCCGACGCCGAGGCCGAGTTCGCGCCAGCCTTTGAACACAGCCTGGCGCGCTGCGACAGCGGTCAGGGGCAGTTCTCGGTGGAGCGGGCACGCGATGAGCTGATTGGCGATCTGGCCCAGCGTCTGGAGCTGGGCTACGAAGAACTGGCGCTGGACCTGGGCGAAACAGAACTGCATCGCGACCTGCTCAACCAGTTGCTGGAGCCCGAAGTACCGCTGCCGCACCCTGAACCTGGCAAGCTGCCGACGGCCGCGACCTTTACCCCACCGCCGACGAATGCCGCAGCACCGAATGGCGAACCGCTGCGTAAGCGCATTGCTGAGCTGGCACAGGCGATCACCGAAAGCTGCGCGCCAACGATTGAGGTACTGGCGCAGACCGAGGGGCTGGGTTTCGCCTGCCACTGTGAGGATCCCGGCACCCTGGCCGCGCAAGGCCAGGCCCTGCTCGGGTTCTGGCAGACGTTGACGGATCCGACCAATGCCACGTCAGCCCACATCGGCGCCCTGCTATGCGGCACCCCATCCCACGCCCCTTGGCTGGACGATGCGGCGCTGGCTCAACTGTTTCGCCTGATCAAGCTCGCACGCCAACTGCCCCATGCCGGTGACCCGCGATGAAGACACGGCAACCACTGAACCAAGCGGTGATCGCCCAGGCCTTGCAAGACCTTCGCAACGGCCAACTACGCCGCTGCCTGGCAATGGGCTTTACCGAGCAGCAACTGGCCGCACTAAAGCGCCCGGAGCTGCTCAGCGTCTTGATCAACGCACAGGTCTGCTGGTGCAAAGTCACGGTCAACCCAGCGGTGGTGCAGCGCATCCTGACCCAGGCCGTCGCCGTCAACGAGGAAGTCGCCACCATCGACCGCCTGCTGCGTGCCGGCGCCAGCACCGAGATGATGAGCCGCTACCACGGCCTGCCCCACCAGGAAGTGGCGACCCGCCGCGAGGTACTCGGCCTGCCCAAGCGCCGCGGCCGCCACCCCACCCTGGACGAGGCCCAGGACACCGAACTGTGGCGGCGCTGGAAACCCTTGCGCGATCAACGCCAGCTCGACTTGGCCGATGACGCGGCGATGCTGCAACTGGCGCTGGAAGTGGCCGAAGACATGGCCCTGCCGCTGTCGGTGGTGTGGGCCACGATCCAGGGTTGGGTCGAACAGAAACTGGTCTGAACCATGGCGCGCCGTCCCGAGCCGCCCGCCACCACACCGGTCCGGCCACTGCCCCGCGATGACTTTGTATACAGCGGCCAGTTGCATGACTGCGTGCCGCGCGCCCTGCTGCTGGACCGCCGCTTGTCCCCGCTGGAGCGCAATGCCTGGCAGGTGATCCGCCTGCTGCTCAATGGCGATGGCGTCACCGCCCTGCCCACCTATGAACGCCTGCGCCCCTTCCTCACCACCTCCCCCTGCGCCAGCCAAGCCTCCTGCGAAACCGTCGCACGGGCGCTGACCGTGCTGCGCCTGTGCCGCTGGCTCAGCCTGGCGCGCCGGCGTCGGCCGGGAAGTCACGGCCAATGGCAGGGCAATCTCTATGTGCTGCACGAAGCGCCGCTATCGCCCTTCGAGGCGCTGCGCCTGGACGCCGAGTACTTGGAGTTGCTCAGCCAGTCGCTGACCCATGCCAGCAAGGCGGTGCAATGGGTGGCCTACGACGCGCTGCAGGCGCTGGCCGAGGATCCGCTGTTGACCACCCGCCCGTTGCCGGAGCGCCTGCAACGGTTGGCCGATTGGCTGGAAAGCGCCACCGACATCCAGCCGCCACCACTCTCCCTGATCTCACAGCTCACCGCGGCACGTACTTCGGATTCCGAAGCCAGCCCTACTTCGGAATCCGAAATCACCTCACCTGCTTCGGATTCCGAAGCAGGTCTGAAAGCCCCGAATTCCGCCTGCCTTCGGAATCCGAAGCAGGCGCCTAGTACTGTATTTAGTATCAGTAAAAGCTTTTGTATACCGCGCGCGCGGGAAACGAATCCGGCCACGCTGCCACCCGGCTTTGCCCAACTGCGCCCGGAAGAACAGAGCGCCGCATTGGCCACCTTGCAACGCGTGGAGCCGGAATTGCGCCAGGCGGTGCTGGATGAATGGCAGGTGCGCTGCGCGGCCGGAGGCGTGCAACGCCCTGCGGCCTACCTGTTCGGCATCCTGCAAAAGGCTCTGCGGGGTGACTTCCACCCCTGGGCGACCAAGGCCAAACCAGTCTCACCACCACCCGCACCGGCACCGCTATCGCCCGAACAGCAACAAGCGCGGTTGGACAATGCGCGCCACCACCTGGCCAACCTGCGCGAGCTGCTCGGCATCCGCTAACGCCCGTGCTCTGTTCCAGCGATGTCTGCCAACGACTTATGTCACTGACATAATCAACGCGGCAATCCGGAACACCGCGCGTGTGCATTGCCCACAGACACCCAGCAGCGAACCGGCCACGCTACGCCCTCGACTTGCCTTCGAGCCCTTTGCCCATGGCCCTCACCGACCACGCCCCGCTCGGTCGCCTGCGCAGCGATATGCAGCTGACCCTGCACACCCACCATGCCATCCGCCTGTGGCAAGGCCGCCTGCCTGCCGCCGACCTGCACGGCATCTTCGGCTTGAGCGCCTTTGTCGCCATGCTTAACCGCATCCACCGCGACGCCGCGCTGGATGACCCATATGCCGATGCCTGGTTGCTGCAAGTGGAAGCCAAACTCGACAGCACCCGCGCCGCCCTGCTCGACCTGCGCGCCCAACTGAGCGACGCCCTGACCCAAGCCCCGGCCGCCCTCCGCCTGGGCGACAACCTCAACCTGGAGCCCGTGCAACTGCCCGTCACGGTCAACGCTCCGCTGGGGTTCCTTGGGCTCTACCTGCTGGCCGACTACGACGAACTGGCCCGGCGCGCCCTGCTGGCCCAGCACACCGCCCTGATCGACCCTCCCACCCTGGATCGCTGGCTGGAGGAAGGTGCGCACCAACTGCGCAGCCTGTTCGGCCTGGTCCAGCCCTACCGCTCCAGCGGCGTCTGCCGCAGCGATTTCCAAGCCAACAACGCCAGGGCGGCGCACGCGCGCGAACAGTTTGGTGAGCTGCCACAGCCAGTGCTGGAGGGCCTGCAGCGTGCCCGTCACGCCCCGACGATCCGGCGCCCTGGGCCAACCAAGACCAACGGTACTGGGCCAGAGACCACGTTTGCAGACGATGCCGCCAGCGATGACGAGGAGGCTCAACCATGCCCTCACTGACCCACGTCGAGGCGCTGGAACAGCTCGCCTCCCTAAAAGGCCTTTTCAAGGGTAAGGGGGAGTTGATGGTGCTGGCCGAGGCCTGCTGCGCATTGCGCGATGAACTGATCCAGCAGGATCTGCATGCCGTGCTGGCCGATGCCCGTACCCCGCCGCTGCACCTGATGCCGGTGCAACTCAATCGCCAGGCCACGGCCGCCGGTACCTGCTTCCTGCGCTGGCGCCGGGTCGACCGCGCGGCCATGGGTGTGGCGCAGTGGCAGGCACTCTTGCTGGCCCCGAACACGCCTGAGCTACTCGTGCCCCAGCTGTATCAGCTGGAACACCAACGCGTGCTGCTCAACGCCCAGATCAGCCTGGCCCACAACCTGGCACAGCAGGCCCGCAGCGCCGTCGACAAACTGGCCCATGCCGAGCACATCGTCCAGCAGCGCCTACCCATCCTTGCCCCGGAGGTTCCATGAGCACCTATTTCATCGGCGAAGGCAACATCGGCTCCGCCCCGGAATTTCGCGAATTCCCCCGCGACAACGTCGAACCCCGGCGCCTGCTAAGGCTCAACGTCTACTTCGACAACCCAGTGCCGACCAAAGACGGCTATGAGGACCGCGGCGGCTACTGGGCCCCGGTGGAGCTGTGGCACCAGGACGCCGAGCAGTGGCAGGCGCTGTACCAGAAAGGCATGCGTGTGCTGGTCGATGGCCGCACCGTGCGCGAAGAGTGGGAAGACCGCGAGGAGAACCCACGCGTCACCTTCAAGATCGAGGCACGACGGGTGGCGATCCTGCCGTATCGGTTGGCGCGGGTGATGTTGTTGGCGCCTGCTGAGCCGGCCGCCGATGTGCCTGACGACCCGGTGTGACTCAACTGCCAACATGCTGTTGTAGTCCGCTTCCCACGTCATTCGTCGCGTCGGTATTGAAACGATGTGCAGGGATTTTTACGATTCCAAGCGACGGTGTACCGGCACCGTCACGGAGTGGCGGGTAGGTGACGGACCACCTCATGACCGCCTACTGCGCCCGCCACTCCACTCCTTGCGCAAGATTGAGCCTCAAGGACGACTCCCTCCCCAACTGTCGGCTTGAGGCTATTTTTCCAATGCCATCGAATCGATCGGGTGCCTGGGTAGGACGCGCACAGGTGGGGAACCTGTCTAAGTAGGCGCGACCAACATTGGAAGTGGCGGAATCAATGCAGTGGTGCTGGCGTCCCATTGCCACCAACCAAAGCGGTAGTTGGCGTTGCAGTGATTTGACCTTGACTGCCTTTCACGCCTGACACTCCAGCGTGCTCCCTCCGAACACCGCCATCGGGTAGTCAGCGTCCATATCAAAATCTCGCAATCTGAGACAGCGGCATCCATCGCAGTAGCAAACGGGAAGGTTGTCGAATCAGCTTTCCGCTACTGCGCCGATGCGGCCACTCCCAAGCTACGCCAGCACTGCCGACCCGCTCGGCACCCGCCCAGGTAGCCCCGATCTTCACGGCTACGACGTGGCAACCGCCGCGTTGATCCCAGCGCCTGCCCGCTAGTCCCGCAGGTATCCATTCCAGTGGCCCACCCAGGCCATCATTGGCTGGAGGTTCTTCACAGTGAAAACACCACTCCCAGAGTCCGCGCTATCGGTCCTGATCGGGAATCAGCAAACGCAAGCCTTGGCACTCGCGTTCCTATTTCACGCACAGAAGAAGGCCACCTCGCTCGACGCAATCGACAACAGAATGGGAAGGCTCGATCCCCCTGCGCCACGCGCCGGCAATGACACTCATGCTTGGAGGATTCGGTCCCTGCCGATAGTCAATCCTTGCTTGAACAGTGTAAGGCCATACCTTACACTCATCCCCGTATGATCAGGCGCTTCAGGCACAAGGGCCTGAAAGCCTTACACCAACGCGGCGAGACTTCCGGCGTGCGCGCCGACCATGTTCCCCGCCTACTGCGTCTACTGGCTTCACTCGACGTTGCTCAGGCTCCACGCCACATGGACCGCCCCGGCAACCGCCTACACCCACTCAAAGGGCGCTACAGCGGTTATTGGTCGGTCAGCGTCTCGGGCAACTGGCGCCTGGTGTTCTGCTTCGAGGGTACCGATGTCGACCTGGTCGATTACCTTGACTATCACTAAGGAGGTTGATGATGCCCATGCACAACCCACCTCACCCGGGCGAAGCGATCCGCGAGGACGTCCTGCCCGCCATCGGATTGAGTCTGACCGCACTCGCACGGCACCTGGGCTATTCGCGCGGTCAACTGTCCACCGTGCTGCACGGTCACGCGGCGATCTCTGCCGATCTGGCGTACCGGCTGGAACTGGCGGGGCTTGGCAGTGCCAAGCAGTACCTTGCCGAACAGGCTGCCTACGATCTTTGGCAGGCACAGCATCGAGAGCATCCATTGATTGCGCGGTTGCAGTTGGTCTGATAGTTGATGCCCCCTGCTGAGGCAGGGGGCACTTCACGCACTTCCATAGTTAATGCCTGCCACCCCAGACTCAAAAGCACAGGCTGCGGCCCAACTTCTGAGCACCCAGAAAACTTAAGCATGCAGCAAACAATCAGCAGTTCAATTCACAACCTTTGATATCGGCAATTGGCCCGAGAATGGAGGCATCGAAATCAGTAAAGGACTCGCTGGCCGCCAAACGTTTCGGGAAGTCCGGATTGGCGAGTGCTGCCTTGCCTAAAGCAATTAGGTCGGCTCCTTCTTCTAGAGCAAAGTCGGCGTGTTCGCTAATTTGAAGGCCGCCATTGGCAATCAGGGTAGCATCCGGTGCGTATCGGTGCGCCAGGCCAACCAGACTTGTGCTGTTGTTGGCGAAAGCTGGCCTCCAAGCCTCGAATTCGGTCACATGCAGAAAGTCAACACCGGCGTCACTCAACGAGCCGAAGATGATCTCTGCATCTCGCTCGCCGTTAGCCCACTTATGCGTGAAGTCGTTGACCTTGCCCTGGGAAATTCGGACACCTACCGGCACCGCGCCCACTGCATCGCGTACGGCCTTGATGACCTCCAAGGTCAGTCCGAGGCGACGTTGTGTATTACCTCCCCAGCGGTCGGCGCGCTGGTTGGTGTGATCGGTCAGGAACTGGTCGAGCAGATAGCCATTCGCTCCATGTATTTCAACGCCGTCAAAGCCCGCTTCTTCAACCGCACGCTTCGCAGCCTGCGCAAACCCTGAAACGGCATCAGCAATATCTTCATCGCTCATCGCCCTGGGTACAGGATACTGACCCTCACCGTAATAAAAGCGCATCTGCTCACCTTTCGGGCGCACCGCAGAAGGCGCGGCCGAATGATCAGTAAAGCGATTTCCCTGAGACAAGGCACCTGCGTGCATGATCTGGGCGAACACAGCCCCCTGATGAGCATGGATGCGCTGCGTTAAGTCACGCCACGCCAAGGCTTGCTCCTGGTCGACAATGCCTGGCTGAAAAGGATATCCCTGGGAAAACTTTTGGTCGGTATAGATACCCTCGGTGATGACAAGTCCGAAGCCGCCTTTTGCGAAACGCTCGTAGTAGGAGGTCATCCTCGGTGTGGCTAGCCCCGTGACGCTGGCACTGACGCGGGTCATCGGCGCGACCGCAAGCCGATTGCGCAGGAGCAGACCATTCATATCATAAGAGGTTAATATTTTTACTTCTGAGTCAGTCATATGCATCTTCTGGTTAGCCTCAACTTGCTTTGGTTGATTGATTTACCAGATATTAGGTGTGCGGATGGACCTGACCAAGTCGTTGCGGAGTGAAACCGCCATAACACAAACGGATACAATCATGTTGATAGCTGATCTACGCATCTTCCTCTCAGTGGTATCTACCGGGAGCCTGTCGGCAGCAGCGCGTCAGCTTGATGTGGTTCCCATGCAAGTTTCCCGGCGCATCGCCGCACTGGAGGATGAGCTGGGAGTCCGCCTATTTCATCGCACCACCCGATCGGTCTCGCTCACAAGCGAGGGCGAAGCGTTGGCTCCCTACGCCCATACGATGATCGACGCTGAAGAGAGTGTTCTTGGCGAACTGCGCCCCATGCCTGATGCAGTCAAAGGTGTTCTGCGCATGACAGCACCGAGTGTCTTTGGGCAATCCATCGTATTGTCGGTTCTTCCACAGCTAATGGAACAGCACCCGGAGCTCTATGTAGAGCTGGAGGTCTCTGACAAGGTAGTTGATATCGTCGCCAGCGGCCTCGACTTGGCATTGCGAGTTGCGCCGCTGGCAGACTCGGAATTGATTGCCCGCCGTATCGCTCCGAACCCGAGAGTACTCTGCGCTGCCCCGGCTTATCTGGAGCAGCATGGCTTTCCTCGCAATCTTGCCGACCTGGACCGACATAAATGCATCCTGCTTCAGGCCGTCTCCCAATGGCCATTTGTGATCCACGGGGAAGTGCAGCGTCGCCGCATGCAAGGTCGCCTGATTACGAGCAGTGTCGACGCCGTGAGAACGGCAGCCACGCAGGGCTTGGGCATTGCCATGTTGACTTACTGGGATGTTGTTCAACACCTACGAGACGGATTACTACGGGAAATCAAACTGGAAGACGCTGAAATGGAGGCGCTTTCTGTTTGGGCAGTAACTCCGACCCGCCGGCATGTTCCGGCACGGGTGAAAGTGTTTCTGGATACGCTCGACGCGTTCATGAAACGCCTCAACTAAAGCAAAAGAATGCGCGCCTTAAGCCGATTGCACCCTGTAACGTCTTCCGCAGTGATGTCTACTCGCATCAAACCCGCAACAGTAGAGCTCCCTCGTTTCCGCGATCTCGTCCAATACAGCCAGCGGATTCATTAACGCTCATCGACCACAAAAAGCCGATCATCCGCAGCGCCGGATTGTCGCTGCAAATATCTCCGGCACATCACTAAGCTACCAATAGCACTGCCGACTCAGTCGGCACTCGCCCAGGTAGCCCCGATCTTCAAGGCTACGACACGGCACCCGCCGCGTTGATCCCAAGCCTGTCCGCACACCCCACAGGCACCCATCTCTTCGAGCGGCCCACCACGGCCGTCACTGATTGGAGGTTCCTCACCATGCACCCACAGCTCCCAGAGTCCGTACTCTCGGACCTGATCAACGCCCATCAACAGCAAGACCTGGCACCAGAGCAGTTCTTCCAGGCCTGGAGGAAAGCCGTCCTGCTCGTCGGGCCGCGTTACTTCGGTATCGAGTGCCGAAGCGACATCAACATGGCCCACAGCAAGTGGGACCTGTGTCCCGATGTCCCGCTGATCGAGTCCGCCATCGGCGTAATGAGCCACGGCGAGCAAGTGTTCCTTGCCGCGCTCGTCAGCTTCTACAACGATGAGACCGGGGGACGCCTGTTGCAGCGGGTCGGCGTCCGCGGCCTGGCCGACTTCGGTCTGCTGGACACGCAGCGACGCATGCTCCTTGCCACATTGATCATCCACTACAGCGGCTGGTAACCCACCGCACGATGGCACCCGACGGGACACCTCCCGTCGGGCGGTGTCCCTCCTTCATAAACATAGGAGATCACCCATGCCTATTCATAATCATCCGTCCAATCCGTTTGCCCGCGGGTTCAATGACCTGCGCATCCAGCGTCTGCTGGCCGTGCTCTATGACGCGAAAGCGCCGCTGTGCTATCTGCCCCCACACCCTTCCCAGCAGCACCTGAGCGACGCGGAGCTTGAGCGCCAGCCGTGCCTGTTCAATGACCAGCATGCGTTGATCGTCACCTCCAGTGCTTCGCTGACCGCTCATGAGGACAGCTACCCTCATCCGGGCATTGTCGTACAGGTGATCTATGGGGTCTTTTCCCATGATCAGTCGCCGCCGATCCTGGTGGGTGATCTGTACTCCGAGGCGCTGGCCCAGGAGCGGGTCCGGCAGATCGCGTTCGAAACCGGCCATTACAGCCGGTGCTGGGAGATCAGCAGCGCGCATTTGCCTCAGGTGGCCTGGGAGCGACTGGCGTCATCGTCAATCCCGACGGGGCTGCTGCTGGAGGCGTTCGAGCTGCCGGACAGCAACGCGCTCGGCTTCAAGCTGATTGCCACGCCCTGGACCGATAGCAATCTGGATCAAATCGACGTATGCACCGCCGATCAGTTACGCCAACAGCAGTTGGACGCTGGACTGCCGCTGGAGCTGGTCGAGGTGCTGCACCTGGCCGCGCAGGCCGATGTGCGCATACTCGTTTTCGACCCTGATGCCGCCGACTTGGACGGTTTGCCGACCTATGATCATCAGCCATAAGCCCTCAACCAGAAGCCCCGATATCGGGGCTTCGCTTTTTCCGACCGACCATGCAATCCGGAGGTGGCCGGTTGCGTATTGAGATACGCGCTTGGCGCACCATCGCGTCAGGCTGATCCCATGTTCCGCCGACCCGCTCGGCAACATGCCCAGGTGGCCCCGATCTTCAAGGCCACGGCGCCAACGCGCTGATCCACCCGCCAGTCCTGCACTGGCATCCGACCCGTGGGGCCACGTCCCGACGGGGCGTCTCCACGTTCACGTCTGTTCCGAACCAGGAGACTGTCATGTCCCACTCATCTGCCGTCGCCGGCGAGGCGACCTACTTCGATCTGCACACCCAGGGCCTGGGTTACCTCAACCGCATCCGTGAGATCTGCCCCAAACGCGGCAAGCCGTTTCTGGCCTGCACCATCGCCGCGCTCAACGGCCCGACCGAGGCGCCGGAGTACCGCTACTTCGATGTCACCGTCTGCGGCGCCGAGGCCCAGCAACTGGTCAACCGCTACGCCAGCGCCGTCGATCAAGGTCGCAAGGTGCTGATGGGCTTTCGGCTCGGCGATTTGTGGACCGATCTGTTCCGCTACAGCCGGGGTGAAAAGGCCGGGGAAACCGGCGTCAGCCTGAAGGCGCGGTTGCTGTTCGTCAGTTGGGTCAAGGTCGATGGGAAGCTGGTCTATCAGGCCCACCCCAAGGCTGAATCCGGCGATGCCGCGGCTGAACAGGCCTCGGATACATCGGCGATTGCCCAGCCCGTCTAAAACCTTGTTCTTGTCATCCTTGCGACCGGGTCACGGCATGCCGTGGCTTCGGCGCACGCCATGGAGGAATCCATCATGGAGTCCGCACGCTCTGTTGCCCCTTGCTTTGCACCGGGCAATATCTACGTTACGGCTGGGGTTCACGCTCTGGTCGAGAACGGCACCTTCCATCCTGCCCCTTATCTGAAACGCCACCTCAGCGGTGACTGGGGTGATATCGACCCCGAAGACTGGGAGGAGAATCAGTCCGCACTTGAGCATGACAATCGTCTGCTCTCGGTCTACCACGTCACGCCAGAGCTGACGTTGTGGATCATCACCGAGTGGGATCGGTCGGTGACGACGATGCTGCTTCCTGAGGAGTATTGAGCATCAGACAACGGCCTTCCTTGGAAGGCCGTTTGTCTTTAACCTTGGGGAAAACTGGAGAGAACTGACGCCATGCTTTCTTACAGGCTGCTCAATAACCATGCCGGCTTACTTCTTATTGGTGACTACACATCGCTGCGGTGGCTGCATGAAGTCATCCACGAAATAAACGACCGATCGCCGCTCATACGTGTTGATGATGGCCCGTTTCTTGGCTTGGCCTATGAGGTGCGCAAAGCCTATGAGCAGCAGCGCGAGATCATTCCCGCCCCCGAGCACTTCGAAGAAGTAGGCACACGGTACGGCACCAAACTCCTATGGCCGGTACTGCTGTTGCAGCAACGCATGATGCGCGCCTCCCTGGCCTATCTCGATCACAGTGCCAAACATCAAGCCATCACCTACGCACTTGAAGCCGTGATTGAAGAAGCCCTAATCGAGGACTTTGGCCCCCATAGCCGGGTTGTCATCGACCATTGGCAGCAAATTGACCCAGCCTCACCTGATGTTCTCGACAAGCTGGACAGTCGTGGAGGGATCTTCTGTTCTTGGACCAAAAGCGAGCGTAAGTACCGCATCGCGGCATTGCTCGCGAGCTTTGATCGCCGGTTTGAGGATAACCATCTAGCTGAGGTCGCGCGCCGGGAGAGTCCAGTGCTGTCACCAGAGGAATTGCGCATGTGGGAACAAGCTGAATGGCCAGATCCAAACTGGTGACGCAGGACCATCAGCATCACCGAACTGGCAATGTATACGGCTACCCGCGGCAACGTTTTACCGCCTGCCCTCTTGCCCTAAGTGAGGCTAGATAGCTCTCTCCGTGAGAGGGCTATTTGATGTTTTCGTCGAGTATTCGCCAGTGCTGCAATGCACTTTTTCTAAGCATGCCCCTACTGGGCGGCTGCGTTACAGCGCCGTCTTTCAAACCTGCTTGTACCGCCGTTTCGATAACGGCGCCCTCTGCGGCGCCGATCTCTATACTCAGGCAAAGCCGCTACACCTTGGTTGAACTGCGCCCCGACCGAGGTCAAGAAGATTTACAACATCAGATCATCGACCTGCGTATCCCGACCACCACCGCCACAACCGTCGGCGATGCCATGCGCTATGTACTGCGTCACTCGGGCTACCAATTGTGCGAAGGCGACCCGACGCTGGCGTCCTTGTGGGCTCTTCCCTTGCCCGCTGCACACCTGCAGCTCGGCCCACTACCACTGAACCAAACCCTGCAATTGCTGGCCGGCACCGTCTGGCGTCTGTCAGTGGATGAGCCCACACGGCAGGTCTGCTTTATCGCTGTCCCACTCGCTGGGGAGGCTCAGTCATGATGCAAACACCCCTCACCAATCCAAGCCTGACTCGCCTGCTGGTTGTAGGATGGCTGACGCTGCTCAGCCTCGCCCTGGTCGCGCTGGCACTGTCCCTGACCGGCCAAGATGCGCAGTACCGACAAGACGCGCCGGATGCCCAGATCGCCGAACTGCAAACCCGCATGCTTGAGCTGGAAGCGTTCCGCGCCTCGGTGGAGGTTTCGCCGGCGGTAGTCACAGACAGCGATTTCCAGCAGCAGCGCGATCAGTGGCAGCAACAGTGGGAAAGTCTCAATCAGCGTCAACGGGACTTCGCCAGCAGCACCGACCTGGCTGCCGTGCAAAACCGCCTTGATGCCCTAGCGCAACAGGTGAGCGCCACCAAACCCGTGGCAAACAAAGCTCGCCCTCGTACTGCCAAGCCGCGCCCGACGCCCACAACGCCAGCCTTCCAACTGCTCGGCGTAGAGTCGCGCGGCGGCGAGCGTTTCCTGGCCATCCAACCCAACGGCTCCACTGGGTTGGCCGCCGTCCGACTGCTACGGCTCGGCGATGCCGAAGGACGTTGGCAACTGAACGCCCTGGAGCCCCACAGCGCGGTGTTCCGGGTCGATCAACAGACGCAGCGCCTCCCGCTGCCGCAGGAGTAGGCCATGGCCACGCATATGCTCTCCCGTGCCAAACCTGCACTGGCCGTGGCTGTCCTGGCAGCCTTGCTGATCGGACTGGCCTCGGCACTGGCCGGTGGCGAAGCCACCAGCGATACACGACTCAGCCAGCAACGTGACAGCCGAGAATTCCGCAGCGACGAGCAATTAGCCCAGGACTGGGGCCTGCAAGCCGAAGACTGGGCACGCTACCGTCAGCTGCAGCAAGGGCCGTTGGGTGTGTATTCGCCCAATCTGGACCCGCTGACCGCTCTCGGCATCGAGGCGCGCAGTGACGACGAGCGCCGCCGTTTCGCCGAATTGCAGGTGCGCGCCGAATCAACCCGAGTGAACAAGGAGTTGGCTTATCAACGCGCCTACGACCAGGCCTGGAAGCGCCTGTATCCGAACCTGCTGCCCGTCACCCTGCTCGACGCCCACAACAGCAGCCCCATCCCTCAACCTGGCAACGGGCGCCTGGCATTGTTCATTGAGGACGACTGCGTGGCCTGCAACCTGCAGGTCAAGAAGTTGCAAGCAACGGGCAGCGAGTTCGACCTGTATATGGTCGGCAGCGACAGCGACGATACCCGGCTGCGACGCTGGGCCCAGCGTGTCGCGCTGGATCCACGCGCCGTGCGTGAGCGCCGGGTCACCCTGAATCACGATGCGGGCCGCTGGAGCAGCTTGGGTGTGGCGGGAAACCTGCCGGCGCTGGTGCGCGAGGTGAATGGGCAATGGCAACGTCAGTGACCGGCCACTGCGCGGCGCTGGTGTTGGT
This sequence comes from Pseudomonas sp. 18175, assembly GCF_050432925.1. Lineage (NCBI taxonomy): Bacteria > Pseudomonadati > Pseudomonadota > Gammaproteobacteria > Pseudomonadales > Pseudomonadaceae > Pseudomonas > Pseudomonas sp. 18175. The sequence continues at coordinate 130,292 of NZ_JBKFTO010000005.1, forward strand.
TCCCGCGCTGCTCACCCCCAACGTACTTGCAGCGCGGGAGCTGCCGCCGCCGGCCTATCAACTGGCCGCCGCGCAGGCCCAGGTGCCGCCAAGCCTGCTGTATGCCGTGGCCCTGCAGGAAAGCGGTCGCAGCCTGCGTGGACGCATCGTGCCCTGGCCATGGACGCTGAACGTCGCCGGGCAATCGCGCCGCTACGCCACTCGCCACGAAGCCTGCGCCGACCTGCGTCGCACCCTACTCGTGACTCCAGCGACACGCGTCGACGTGGGCCTGGGACAGCTCAACGTCGGCCATCAACGCCACCGCGTGCGCCAGCCCTGCGAACTGCTGGAGCCCTATCGCAACCTGCGCCTGGCCGCGACCATCCTGCGGGAACAGTACGATCCCGCGCAAAGCTGGTTGATGGCTGCCGGACGCTACCACCGCCCGGCCGGTGGCGCGCCAGCCGTGCGCTACCGACAAAGTGTCGGCCGGCACCTGGCTCGTGTTGCCGAGCCTGTACAGAGGAATCAGCCATGAAGCGTTTGCTATTGGTCAGCCTACTCAGCCTTCCATGCGCGGTCACCGCACTCCAAGCGTCCGATGACGAACCATCGATGGCCTATGACGAAGCAACCCTGCTACCGATCCGTTCGCCCTCGCTGCGCCCCGGCCCGGTGGAGCCGCGAGTAAACAATCTCCCAGGCATTACCGCGCTATTCCTGATCGGCGATGACCCACGCTCACACGCCTGGCTGCAACAACGTCTGCCGGAGCTGCAACGCCTTGGCGCCGCCGGGCTGGTGGTCAATATCGAATCAGCGGCGGCGCTGCAAGCCCTACGTGACCGTGCCCCAGGCCTGAGCCTGACCCCAGTCCCCGGCGATGACCTGGCTCAACGGCTGGGCCTGAACCGCTACCCGGTGCTGATCACCGCCACGGCGATCGAGCAATGACATGGCCCAGACCGTCGAAGTGCTGCTACGCCCGGCGGTGGAGCTGTACACCGTCGCGGTCTGTGCCGGCAGCGCCGTGCTGTGCCTGGCCGCTCCCTGGGCGCTGGCACTGAACCCAAGCCTGGGCCTAGGGGCCGCAATGGTGTTTACCGCTTTCGGCACGATCCGCCTGCGGCAGGCTTGGGTGATCCTGCGCTACCGCCGCAACATCCGCCGCCTGCCCCGCTACGCCCTACGCGACGACCGCATCCCGGTCAGCCAGGAACGCCTGTTCCTCGGCCGCGGTTTCCGCTGGGAGCCGCATCACACCCACCGCCTCCTGCAAACCTACCGTCCGGAGTTCCGCCACTATGTTGAGGCGCCCTGGCGGTTGCGTTACGCGCGACACCTGGAACAACGCCTGGAGTTTGCGCCCCGCCCCTTACCGCATCTGGCGCGGCTCACTGCCTGGGATCACCCGATGAACCCGGTGCATCCCTTGCCTGCCGTGGGCGGCCTGCCACGCCTGCATGGTGTGGAACCGCATGAGGTGGATGTCACCTTGCCCCTGCGCGAACGCGTAGGCCACACCCTGGTGCTCGGCACCACCCGCGTTGGCAAGACCCGCCTGGCCGAACTATTGATCGCCCAGGACATTCGCCGTGGCGAAACCTGCATCGTGTTCGATCCCAAGGGCGATGCCGACCTGTTCAAGCGCGTATACCAGGAGTGCCGGCGCTGCGGCCGGCTGGACACCCTGTATGTCTTCCACCTCGGCTGGCCCGACAGCTCGGCCCGCTACAACGCCGTGGGCCGCTTCGGCCGCATCACCGAAGTGGCCAGCCGCATCGCCGGCCAGCTTTCCAATGAAGGCAACAGCGCCGCATTTCGCGAGTTCGCCTGGCGCTTCGTCAACATCATCGCCCGCGCCCTGGTCGAACTCGGGCACCGCCCGGACTACCTGCTGATTCAACGCCATGTGGTGAACATCGACACCCTGTTCATCGAATACTCCCAACACCTGTTCGCCCGCAAAGCGCCCAAGGCCTGGGAGGCCATCGTGCAGATCGAAGGCGGTATCAACGAACGCAACACCCCGCGCCACATGCTCGGCCGCGACCGCCGGGTGGTGGCGATTGAGCAATACCTGACCCAAGTGCCGCTGTTCGATCCAGTGCTCGAAGGCCTGCGCAGCGCCGTACGTTACGAGCGTACGTTCTTCGACAAGATTGTGGCCTCGCTGCTGCCGCTGCTGGAGAAATTGACCAGCGGCCGCATCGCCCAACTGCTGGCCCCGGACTACGCCGACCTCAACGATCCCCGGCCGATCTTCGATTGGATGCAGGTGGTCCGCCAACGCGCAGTGGTCTACATCGGCCTGGATGCCCTGTCCGATGCCGAAGTGGCTGCCGCTGTGGGCAACTCGATGTTCGCCGACCTGGTGTCGGTCGCCGGCCACCTCTACAAATTCGGATTGGACGACGGCCTGCCCGGCACCGCAAACCGCCCGATGGCCCCAATCAACGTCCACGCCGACGAGTTCAGCGAGCTGATGGGCGACGAGTTCATCCCCATGGTCAACAAAGGCGGCGGCGCAGGCGTGCAGGTCACCGCGTACACCCAGACCCTCAGCGACATCGAAGCCCGCCTCGGCAACCGCGCCAAGGCCGGGCAAGTGGTGGGCAACTTCAACAACCTGATCATGCTGCGCGTGCGCGAAACCGCCACCGCCGAACTGCTGACCAAGCAACTGCCCAATGTCGACATCGCCAGCATCTCGCCCATGAGCAGCGCGACCGACAGTTCCGACCCGCACGGCCGTACCGCCTTCACATCCAGCAGCATGGACCGCATCACCACGACTAGCGTGCCGCTGCTGGAGCCGGCGCATATCGTCGCACTGCCCAAGGGTCAGGCGTTTGCCCTGCTGGAGGGCGGCACCTTGTGGAAGTTGCGTATACCGCTGCCTGTCCACCAAGCTGAAGACCGTCTACCCGACAACCTGCGGGCGCTAGCCGACCATATGCGTCGGCAGAACACCGATGATGAGGCTGCCTGGCAGGGTAAAGAACGCCGCCATGCGTGATCCGGCCAGCGTCGCCCAACAACAGCAGGCGCGGCAGCAAGGATTCATCGCGGCATTGATCACCCTGCCATTGCGCTTTCTCGGCGTGCTGCTGGGGTCGCTTCTGCTGTGCCTGGTGATCGAACTGGTGGGCATGCATCTGTTCTGGCCAGAGCAAGGCTGGCGGCATGCGCAGGGAATGATGAATTTTGAACTGCAACAGCTCTCGACCCAGTTCACTCGTAGCATGGTGGTGCAGGAGCCGGGGCGTAGCGCCTATCGGCTGGTGGCTTGGCTGCACCACAACCTGCTGCTGGACAGCGGGCTGCTCGACTGGTTGACGAGGATGAACGAACAGGCGAAAGCAGCTGATACCGCCACAGGGTTCAATGCCACTCTGGCTCAGGCGGTGGTGTATGTGGAGAGCTACGTGCTGGCGGCGTTCTACACCACGGCGACGTTCCTACTGCGGCTGCTGGTGTTGGTGCTGAGCTTGCCTCTGTTCGCATTGGCGGCGTTGACCGGGCTAGTTGATGGCCTGGTGCGGCGGGATCTGCGGCGATTCCGGGCTGGCAGGGAGTCAGGTTTTCTGTACCACCGGGCGCGGACTACGATTCTGCCAATGGCGGTACTGCCGTGGGTAGCGTATCTGGCACTGCCTATCAGCGTGTATCCGACTGTGATCCTGTTGCCCGCAGCAGTGGTGCTGCTGTTCATGGTGGATTTGACGGCCGGAAGCTTCAAGAAATACCTGTAGACCTGCATGCCTACAGAACAGGGCGGTAATACACAGGGGTCAAGAGCCTCCTACACATGGCTCAAGCCCCCTTCCGCTACACCCGATCTCACGTCCTTACGATTGACCGTCGGCAAGCCAGTGCGGACGATTCATCGCAACGATGTCCACCAACTGTTCAATGAAATCGACGGGATAATAGTCCAGCGTCCCTCCACTGTTGAACTTCCACCATGCCTCCCTCAACAAAGGCCTGGAGTAGTGGACCTGAAATACCCAACCATCTTTCAGCCGAATGGAGAAATCGTTAGAAAAGATCCCACGCCGAAAGCTAATTTCAGGAACCGCCACTCCGTCCCCCAACAACTTTCCATTGATCAGCAGGAGAAGGTCTTCTGCGAAGTTGGGCGTACCTAGTTCGCCATCAAGCTGCGAAGAGAAAAACGCCATGGGAACAGCCTCTCCACCTCCTAGCTTCCACCACTCAAGGATGCCGCGAGCCGGAGCATCAACAGGCCTTTCCTCTATGCCAGAGACCCGAATAGTTCCATCTCGAAGGTGATCCAGGCGCCAGAAAATTTCCCGATTCGAATACCCCATCAAAAGAAAGGTCTGATCTACACCTGTCGTCATTGAGTCAGTTGCATCCACACCGTTCTCCAGCATTCGCAGCACTATTGGCCGCCTTAGCCCCGCTGCCACTAACGATACCAGTCGTCCACTGATTGCTCGTCCGACCGGCGCCCTCAATGACTCGCGCAGCGTTTCCATTGTGGCGCACCAGTAGCTGCTCTGCAGTGGGGTTCGCGAACCTCCCGCTGACTTTAGGAAGCAGAGTGTCCAGTGGTCTGCCTCGATAGTAGCCTTTCAGTGCATTACGTGCCGCCACGGTCTGCTCAACCGTCAGCCCAGCCTTGGGCAACTGACCTACTTTATACACATAGCCAAGGCGTGCAGCCGGAACAGCCAAACCTGCACCGATCCCCGCCCATTCAGAGCCCTGATAGGTTGTAGAGCAGTAGTCGACGCTCCCAATATCGGCCCAGTCGCGTACCACCCTGGTGAGCCCGCCGCTCAGACCGTCACCAAAGCCTGCAGCACCGTCAACCAACCAGTTCGGAAGTGAAGGCATATCGGCCCAACCGAACAGCCCGTATGGATCAACAACCGAGTTTGGGCTCCCACCTGCATAAGCGTAGGTACTGATCCCACCAGCTAAACCAATTGGATCACTCTGTGAGTATCGGCCCACCGCCGGACCATATTCACGCTGATAGTTGTAGAACATTTCAGAGGCTTCCGTCGCCTGCTGCCCTGGGAAGCGCAGTGACAACTCGTAGGTTTGGCCGTCCCCATCCGGATCAGTGTTGGGAGCCTGGTTGCCGAAAACCTCGCTCTTGTTGCTCCACGCCCAGATCGCCACATCGCGTACCGGGTCGATCACCACGCGCGGGGTTCCCAAGTGATCGGGCTGCACGTAGGCTAATTCAGGCCCGCTATTGCTTGCAGCATTGATCAAGACCACCGGATTGTTGTCCAGCCAAATGACCTGCTGCTGCAGCTCGCCAGTGACGCCGTAGTTGCCGATCCACTGCCCCTCCTCGTCATACACAGTAAGCTGCGCGTCTCCCGCAACCGGTGCACGCAGTACGCGCTCGCCCCGATGGTTGTAGCCGTAGCTTTCCACTGGTGCACCGCCCCGCTTGATCGTACTCAGCCGGTTGACGTCGTTGTAGACGAACTCCTGCCCACCAATGCTGACGGTATTTCCGACGGCATCGTGGTTGCGGACTTCGCCATCAACCGCGATCAAGCGGTGGCTTTCGGCCGGATAGGTGTAGTTGGCGGTGCCAGCGGCGGTAATCAATGAGGTGCGGTTGCCGGTTGCATCGTAGGTGTAGGTTTCGATGGCCGTACCGCTGGCACCATCCTTGGTCTGAGTCAGGCGCCCCAGGCTGTCATAGCCGTACTTGGCCAGAGTGGTAGAGCCAGTGCCGTTCTTTAATTCGGTAACGGCACCAACCGAATCATAGCCATAGCCCAGAGACAGGCCACTTGAAGCCGGGTCATATATCGCTTGAGGACGATAGTCCAGGTCCAACGGGCGCTGCAACTGGCGGCCATTGCCATAGGTCCAGCCGGTGGCAGGCCCGAAGGCAGCATGGGTAACATCTCTAATGACAACCTGCCGGCCCTGCCCAGGACGGGTAAGACCGATCTGGCTGATGCGGCCCTGGGCATCCCGGACATAGTCGGCGACGCTGCCGTCCGGGTAGGTCAGCGCGGCTAGTCGGCCGGCCTTGGTATATGAATAACGTAGGGTGCTAGACACACTATTGATGGTCTGTACTTTCCGAGTGAGCTGCCCAAACCGGTCGTAGCAATACGAAGTGCTGCCGCCGGAATGCAGGGCTTGGCCCATCCGGCCCCTGGCGAACTGCTCGCCGGCCGCGCAGACTGCCGGGGCGACGTCGTAGCTGTAGCCGACATCCAGGTTGGGATCCGGATAGCCGGCGCCGACAAGGCGGTTCAAAGCGTCGTAGTGGTATGTGGCAGTTATGCCGCGCGCGTCAGTACGGGTGATGCGGTTGCCGGCAGCATCAGCGGTGAAGTTAGTGCCGCCGCTGTCCGGGCTGGCCTGCGCAGTCAGATCACCAAATCCGTTGTAAACGTAGGTGGTATGCAAGCCCTTGGGGTCGGTGGTCTGGGTGACCTGATCTAGAGCGTTATACGTGGTGCGGATCTCGGCCGCCACGCCATCTACATCCTGCAGGGTACGGGCCAGCCGGTTAAGCGGGTCGTAGCTCTGTTGGGTGACGCGCTGCAGCGCATCAGTGACGGACTGAAGGTTGCTGTTAACGTCGTAGGCGAAGCCAGTAGCATTGTTACCGGCATCCTTGATCGTAGTCAGTTGACCGAGCGTGTTATAGATCCTCGCCAAGGTGCGTCGCAGGGTACCACCGGAGTCAACAGTGTCTTCCTTGAGCCGGTTGCCAGCATCGTCCAACGTATAGTGAAGGGTGTTCCCCGCATCATCGGTTATGTCGGTCAGGCGCTGAGCGGCGTCATAGACGTAGGTGACGCTGGCGCCGTCCGCTTCTGCAACCTGCTGTACCTGGCCGGTAGGCCAATAAGTGATTGACGTACTTCGATCACCCGCACCGTCCGCACCACGCACAGTGACCGAAGTCGGCCAGCCGCGCGGATGGTAGGTGTAATCGCTGACCACGCCGTTGGAATCCTTGACCGACAGCGGCCGTCCCAGGCTGTCATACGCCAAGGTCTCGACCGTATGGCCAAGAGCATTGGTCAGCGTATGCAGGTCGCCCTTGCGGAAGTGGCAGCTGCCGGCAGCGGGGTCGGCGCAACCTACATCGTCATTGGGGTAGTAGCTGTAGCTTGTGGTGTCGGAAACATCACTTCGCGGGCCATCGATGCTTTTCAGCAGGCCTAGCTGTGGGCAGTTGCCACCGGCCACCACATCGGCCTCTTCGCAATAACTGATTGTGGTGGTGCGCACCTCGCTGCCGCTCACGTCACGTACCGCGATGCTGATTGGCTGCAGACGAGCATTGCGGGTAGTACGGGTTTCGCGATCACCGATGCGACTGACCAACTCCCGATTTGTGGCCACATCTGTATAGGTTTCGGTCACACGCTGCTCGGGTAGCCCGAACGCCTCAGTGGTGGTCTGCACGCTGACCGGCTTGCCGCTGACCGGGTCGATTGCCTCCGCGTAGGCATACTTTGTCTGGATCCCGCGGCGGTCGGTCAGGCTCTCCAGACGCCGACGGAAGTCTTGTGCCTCACTGTAGAAGGTGCGGCTCTCTGAACCTTGGGGGTCAGTGATGCTGGTGACCTTACGCGGTAGGCCACTGGCGCCAGAAGCGGTCAGCGCGTAGGTCGATACCTTACCCAGCGCATCGGTGACGATGGTGGTACCGACGGGTGTGTACTCTAGACGCACGCCATCGACACCGACATCAGTCTGGCTGCAATCACCGGAATGGCGGCTGCATGTGACGCGGCCCTTGGCGTCGTAGCTGTACCAACTGTAGCGGCGCGCATCCTCAGCAGTAATGCCGGTCAGGTACTGCGGGAAACGGGTGTCTTCGTAGTGGTAGCTGCGCGTAGTGCCATCAGCATAGGTGACCGAAGCAACCTGACCGCTGGCGGAGTAGCTGTAGCTCGCAACCAATTGACCGGCTACAGAAATGCCACTGATCAAGTCGTCGCCGGCAGGCGCTTCGTAGTGGAACAACAAGCTGCGGCCACTGGAATGGGTAATCGACAGCAGGCGGCTACGGACGTCGTAGCTGTAGCTGAGCGTGGTGCTGTCTTCCATGGTCCGCGACTGAAGCAGACCGTCTGCGTTAAAGTTCAAAACTTGGTCAGAACGGTAAAGTTTCCAGCTGTCACCTTGCTTCTCGATACGGTCGCCGCCTCCGCCCATAGCCTCATATTGGGTGCCAACCTTCTTGAAGGCACTCTGCGAACCATTGCCTTCCACCACGCCAACCTGTAGCTCGGGATTGGGCGGAAAACTCCACTCGTCAGCGCCGGCAGTCAGGCGTACATTCTGCGAATGGGTCCAGCCTGGCCCAAACGCACCACCCGCTGAAGAACTCAGGGACTGGTAGCGACGTGAAAAGCTGACCCAGCCTAGATCTACATCTGTCGGTTCCGTCTGGATCTTGTTTCCCGTTGTTGGATCGCAGGGGTTACCAAGCTTATCGGTAGGGCAGGTTAGCGGAGTGCTCCAGTAGGTCAAAATTCGCGATGCTCCTCCATCATCCTGTCGAGGCGGCACACACGCCTCCAATGAAGGATCCCAGGCAGCGTAGGGGCGGTTGGGGCACTTGGCCGTACGGGTCCTCTCAGCCCTCTCCCTACCCGCTATTTCGCTACAGTTCCCAGTCGGCTCGAAGTAAGAGTAAAAGACGTAATTGGCCCAGTTTTCATCAGCGATACTGCTTCCGTCATCGCCCACCCCGACACCGCCAATTCCAGTCCATTCGCCCGGAACAACAGAGGTCGCAGGGCATTGAGGAGGACCAGCAAGCTTAACTCGCATTGCTTCGAAGACTTCGTCCTCGCTGGTGAACTCCTGCCCGTTGTACTTGTAGATCCAGTCAGTAGTAACAATTTCATCCGGCTGAATTCGATAGTGATAGAGGACTTTGTTGCCCATCACCGTCTGCTTCTTCACCTCCCAGGCGAATGGCTTATCGGTCTCATACCGAGAGTAGAGCTCTTCGATGTCACGTTGCGCCAGTTTCTCCGTCGTACGCGGCTGGCCGCCCGTAAAGGAGTTCTCCCACTGTTTCTTGACCTCCTCCGCGTAAGCAGTCGGAGCCAAGAACAACAGCACAGAGAGACAGAAGAAGATGGGGTTACGCAGAGAGTTCGAGATCGGGAACATCCTTGTACTCCTTCCTAATGCGTTCAGGAAAAACACTTCGAAGAGTAATTTCTGGCATCAGATGAGCTCATGTGGTGTCAGAACGCTGAGCTCCCTGCAAGTGCGGTTCATGCCGTCACGTCGAAGCGCGTATGACATCTATCTATTGACCATGCTTCCATGTTCATCAAGCGCAAAACGGGATGAACCGCACCTTTTCATCAAGTTCAGAATCCACCTACGCCTGCAAAGGATTTTCCCGTCAGCATTCGCTAGACGGATGGGTTAGGCGCGACAAGGCATCTGTCGCATTCGCCATTTTTGCCAATCCAATCGTCCCTGCCATCGTTGATCCCATGACATAGCGGTCCGCTGGCATCTCCCATTTCTCGCGGCACTACTCCCATCAGGAAAGCAGCATCTACTCCTCGCTTCAGGAGTCGACATAGATGCCGAACCACCGTCGTCATTGGCCGGAACAGCGAATCGCGCTTTGCTTGCTGCTGCTCCCAGCACTTTCGTTCTCCTCCGAGACTGGTTCGGAACCTGCTCGACTGGCCGCCCTCCTGCGCCAACTCGATGTGATCGAACGCCTAGCCGAAGACAGCGCCCGCCTCCCCCGCGACGACACCTCGCGATACCACTTCGACTACGCCCGATTCCGCGACGATCTACAGCGCATGCGCCAAGGCATCCGCGACCACCTGAGCCCACAACGCGCACAACCCCGCGATCCCTTGCCCTTGCAGGGCGACTACCGCCGGGAGACGGAGGTGGCCGATGAGCCTGAGTTCTGATCAAAGCGCCGCCTTCCTGGCCCATGGCGGCTTCGCGCCGGGAGCCAGTGCCACGCTGTTGGTGGGGGTGGTGTTCGCCGTGTTGCTGGTCTGGGGCGTGTGGGCATTGCGCACGGCCTATGTCGGCTGGGCCGAGCACAAGCTGACCCAGCGGCAGTTGCTGGGCGTAGCAGTGCGGTTTGCGGCGATGTACGTGGTGCTGACCTATTTCCTGCTGTCTTGAGCGAGTCCGTGATGAAACGTTCCGATCAAGCCTTTCCTGCTGTGCTCGCCGTGATGTGCAGTGCCTGGTTGTCTGCGCTGGCGGTGGTGTTGTCGCCGGCACGGGCGCAGGGCGCGTTGCCGTCCTTGGAAGATCCGTCGCGCGGTACCGGTGATGGGATCTTGAAGACGCTGCAGAACTACGGCTACGACATTGTGATGCTGGTGGCGCTGTTGGTGATCGCCTCGATGTTCATCGGGGTCTGCTACCACGCCTACACGACCTATTCGGAGATCCACGCCGGGCGCAAGACCTGGGGCCAGTTCGGGCTGACCGTGGCGGTGGGCGCGTTGCTGTTGGTGGTCGGGATCTGGTTGCTGACCAAGGCCACCGGGATCCTGTAGGAGGACGGTATGGACAGTACGGCGCGCCAGGATCAGACCTTAACCTTTCTGCCCCATCGGCTGAACCGGCAGCCGGTGGTGGTGCGTGGTCTGACCGCCGATGAGTTGTGGGCCTGTACCGGACTCAGTGCGGTGCTGGGTTTGTTGATGGGCCTGCCGTTGGCCTGGTTGAGCCGCAGCCTGGCGGTCGCACCTACGCTGGTATTGATTGCTGTGGCTGGCGGGGTGTTTTTCGGCGGCGGGTTGCTACGCCGTCAGAAACGCGGGCGGCCGGATGCGTGGCTGTACCGGCAGTTGCAGTGGACGCTGTGCCAACGCTTTCCCGGTCTTGCTCGCTACCTGGGCGGCGCGGGCTTGATCCTGCGTTCGGGTGCCTGGGGCATCCGCCGGAGCCGGACGTGAGCCGGTTCAAGAATGAGGTCAGCCACCTGCAGGCGCATGTCCGGACGCTGCGCCTGGGTGGCGCGGCGCTGTTGTTGATATCGCTGCTACTGGCCATCGGCTGGTGGAGCGCGCCACGGGACATGACCGTGCATATCCCGCCGGATCTGCGCTCGGGCAGCGTGCGCAAGTGGTGGGAGGTGCCGCCGTCGACGGTGTATGCCTTTGCGTTTTACATCTTCCAGCAGCTCAACCGTTGGCCGAACAATGGTGAAGACGACTACCCGCGCAATATCCGCGCCCTGTCGAACTACCTGACCCCAGCCTGCCGGGCGTTTTTGCTTGATGAGTCCACGCGGCGACGGGACAGCGGCGAGTTGCGCCAGCGGGTGCGCGGGGTCTACGAAATTCCCGGCCGCGGTTACGGCGACAACCCGATGGTGCGGGTCAAGGTGGTGTCCGATGACGACTGGGTCGTCACCCTGGACCTGACCGCTGACGAGTATTACGGCGCCGAGCAGGTCAAGCGCGCCCTCGTGCGCTACTCGCTGAAGGTGGTGCGGCGCGACATCGACCCGGAGCGCAACCCCTTCGGCCTGGCGCTGGACTGTTACAGCCAGGCGCCGCAACGAATTGGTCGTAGTCCGGATGACACCAACGAGGAACCGTCCTCATGAAGCGATACCTATTGAGCACCGTGCTGCTGTTGCCCATCCCATTGGCGAGCGCGGTGGAGATCCTGCGCTGGGAGCGCCTGCCCTTGGCCGTGCCGCTGCAGGTCGGTCAGGAGCGTGTGGTGTTTATCGACCGCAATGTCAGGATCGGCCTGCCTGCCTCGCTGCAAGGCAAGCTGCGGGTACAAAGTGCCGGCGGCGCGCTGTACCTGTTGGCCAGCGAATCCATCGCCCCCAGTCGCCTGCAATTGCAGGATGCCGACGACGGCACGCTGATCCTGCTGGACATCGCCGCCGAGCCGGCCAAGGCCGGGCAGCCCGCGCTGGAGGCGGTGAAGATCGTCGAGGCCGAGCGCCCGGCGCCACGCGATACGGTAGAAGCGTCAGCACCCCGCCCCGCTCCGCCTACGCCCTTGCCGGTGGCCCTGACCCGTTACGCCGCGCAAAACCTGTATGCCCCGCTGCGCACCGTCGAAGCCGTGCCCGGCTTGGGGGCCGTGCCGCTGCCTGGTGATCTGAATCTGGACAGCCTGCTGCCGGAACTCACGCTGTCATACCGGGCACTGGCGGCCTGGCGCCTGGAGGATCTGTGGGTCACCGCGATACGTCTGCGCAACCGCTCGTTACGCTGGATCGAGCTGGACCCACGTCGGTTGCAAGGGGATTTCGTCAGCGCGACGTTCCAGCATCCCGACCTCGGCCCCAAGGGTGACGCCACCGACACCACGGTGCTGTACCTGGTCACCCGCGGCCGTGGCCTGGCCGGTGCGCTGCTACCGGCCATCAGCCCAGTCGATGCGGCACTGAACCTGCCGCGGAGCAGCAGTGATGAAGAGTAATGGCCTGCTCAAGTGGCTGATGCTGCCGCTGCTGGTGTTGCTGCTGTATGTGGGGGTCAAGCTGGCCGCGCCCTCCCGCAACGTTGGCGGCGAGGGCAATACGGTCGATCCGCTCAGCCCGGATGAAATGCAGGCGCTGGGTATTGAGGGCGACACCCCGCGCGACACCGTCGCCACGTTGGTCGCTCAGGTCAAGCAACTGCGCGGCGAACTGCAGGGGGCGCTGAAAGCCAATCAACAGGAGAAGGCCGAGAACGAGCGGTTGCGCCAGCGCGAAGGCGCGATAGAGCAACGTGTGCAAAGCGCGCTGGAGGACGGGCGTGAACAGGTCAGCGAATCCCAGCGCCAGACCAGCCAGTTGCTGCAAGACCTGCAACAGCGTCTGGATTCATTGGGCAGCACGGACCTGCCGCTGGGTTTGGGATTGGAGGACGGCGACGGCCAGGACCTGCTGCGCGACCGGTTGATCTGGATCGAGCCGCAGGACGGCCGCGACCCCAGCGCCAAACCGCGCAAACCGCTGAGCTTTCCATCGTCGTTCGGCGCGGCGCAAAAACCGCTGGAAGACACCGCCGCCCAGCTCAATGCTGCTGGCAAAGCCTTGCAGGGCAAACCGGTGTTGCAGCCGGTCTACACCGTGCCTGCCAACGCCACCCTGATGGGCTCGGTGGCGATGACCGCTCTGATCGGCCGCGTGCCAGTAGACGGCACGGTCAACGATCCCTATCCGTTCAAGGTACTGATCGGCCCGGACAACCTGACCGCCAATGGCATCGATCTTCCGGACGTGGCCGGAGCGGTGGTCAGCGGTACGGCTTCAGGTGATTGGACGCTGTCATGCGTGCGCGGGCAGATCCGCTCGCTGACCTTCGTGTTCCGCGACGGCACGGTGCGTACGGTTCCCTCGAAAGGCAGCAAGGAGGCCGATGATGAGCAGAACAGCGGCGATAACCGCCAGGGCCTGGGCTGGATCAGCGATCCCTACGGCGTGCCCTGTGTCACCGGCGAGCGACGCAGCAATGCCCAGCAGTACCTCGGCTCACAGGCGTTGATCACCGCCGCCGGCGCCGGCGCAGCATCGCTGATCCAGGGAAACAACAGCACGACCTACATGAGCCCCGGCAATCCGCTGGGGACCGTGGGCATCACCACCAACGAGGCGCTGGGACGGATTTTGGCCGGCGGCGTGCAGGAGATGGCGCAGTGGGTCAACAAACTCTATGGCCAGGCCTTTGCCGCGGTGTATGTGCAACCGGGCGCCAAAGTCGCGGTGCATATCGAACGGGCGATCAATGTCGACTACAACCCGAGAGGGCGCCGGGTCGACCACAACCGAGGAGACAACGGCCATGTCGTTGAACTGGACTAGCCTGGGTGGCCTGGCTGCGCTGCTGCTGTTGGCGGGCTGCGCGACGAATCCGGAGAAGCTGCTGCCCCATGGCGATGCGACCATGCTGGATATCTGGAACCAGCAGACGGCGGGCAGCGGCGGCCCGTCAACCCGCGTGCTGCTGGATGCCCGGCAGACATTGCGACGGCCCCTGCAACCACCGCCTCCTGTGCTGGATCAGGCGCCCTACACCCGCACCGCGCAGAGCGAAATCTATCGGCAATTCCAGCGGCTACCCAACCCCGACCTGGTGATGTACATCTTCCCGCATCTGGCCGGCAGCGACCCGGTACCGGTGCCCGGCTACAGCACCGTATTTCCGCTGTACCAGCGCGTGCAATATGCCCTGCCGGGCGAACGGGTCGAGGACTACTGATGAAGCGGATCCGCCGCCAGCCGGGTGATGCCTGGCAACGGTACATCGCGCGACTGCGGGGCCAGGGCATCCCCGCACCGAGGCACCGCTCGCAGCAATCATCAGCCACCCGCGCCGATGAGCAGCGCCTGTATGCCGCCCCGCCCTCCTTTATCGATCTGCTGCCCTGGGTCGAATACCTGCCCGGCTCGCAGAGCCTGTTGCTGGAGGACGGCCAATCGGTCGCGGCCTTTTTCGAGTTGAGCGCAGTCGGCACCGAGGGCCGTGAAGCTGAGTGGCTGCGTGAGGTGCGCGACGCCCTGGAGAATGCGCTGCAGGACAGCTTCGATGAATTGGACCAGCAGCCCTGGGTGGTGCAGCTCTACGCCCAAGATGATTGTGATTGGGGAGGCTATCTGCGCGGGCTGCACGACTACATTCAGCCCCGCGCCCAAGGCAGTGCCTTTACCGCGTTCTACCTGCGTTCGATGGCGCACCACCTGCAAGCGGTGAGCAAGCCCGGCGGCCTTTTCGAGGACAGTACGGTCAGCCATCTCCCCTGGCGCGGCCAGCGCCGCCGTACCCGGCTGGTGGTGTATCGGCGTACCCAGCATGCACGGTTGCGCTACGAACGCTCCCCGGAAGCGGCGCTCACGGCCGTGTGCGAACGACTGGTCGGTGGTCTAGCCAACGCCGGGATCCATGCACAGCGGATGGACGCCGCCGCTATTCACCGCTGGCTGTTGCGCTGGTTCAACCCGGCGCCAGACTGGCTAGGCCATGATCCGGCCGCACAGCAGCATTTCTATCAACTCACCGACCTGCCCCCTGCCCCGGATGCCGAAGAATTGGAACTCGCCAGCGGCACCGACTTCGCCCAACGCCTGTTCTTCCGTCAACCACGCTCCGACACTGAGCACGGCGTGTGGTGGCTGGATGATCAGCCGCACCGGGTGATTGTCCTCGATCGTCTGCGCAGCCCGCCGGGTATCGGTCATCTCACCGGCGAAAGCAGCAAGGGCGGCGATGCGCTCAATGCGGTGTTCGACCAGTTGCCGGAAAGCACCACCCTCTGCCTGACCCTGATCATCACCCCACAGGATCGGCTGGAAGCGCAGCTCAATCACCTCAGCCACAAATCCGTCGGCGACACCCTGGACTCGCAGCAAACCCGCGAAGATGTCGAGCAAGCGCGCCAGTTGATTGGCCGCTCGCACAAACTTTATCGCGGTGCATTGGCGTTCTACCTGCGCGGGCGTGACCTACAAGAGCTAGACGCGCGCGGCCTGCAATTGGCCAATGCTCTGCTCAACGCCGGCTTGCAGCCGGTGCGTGAAGAGGACGAAGTGGCACCACTCAACAGCTACCTGCGCTGGCTACCCTGCGTGTTCGACCCGGAGCTGGACAAGCGCCATTGGTATAGCCAACTCATGTTCGCCCAGCACGCGGCCAATCTCGCCCCAGTCTGGGGTCGCAGTGAGGGCACCGGACACCCCGGCATCACCCTGTTCAATCGCGGTGGCGGGCTGATCACCTTCGACCCGTTGAACCGCCTCGACCGGCAGATGAACGCCCACCTGTTCCTGTTCGGCCCCACCGGCTCGGGCAAGTCCGCCACGCTGAACAACCTGCTTAACCAGGTCGTCGCGGTCTACCGGCCACGGCTGTTTATCGTCGAAGCCGGCAACAGCTTTGGCCTGTTCGCCGAATTCGCCCAGCGCCTGGGGCTGAGTGTGCACCGGCTCAAGCTCGCCCCTGGCGCGGGCGTCAGCCTGGCACCGTTCGCCGACGCCCGCCGATTGGTGGACAGCCCTGGCCGGGTCACAACCCTGGACGCCGAAGACCTCGACGACGAAGACCTGCAGGAAGACCAACGAGATGTGCTGGGCGAACTGGAGATCACCGCCCGGCTGATGATCACCGGCGGCGAGGACAAGGAAGAACAGCGCCTGACCCGCGCCGACCGTAGCCTGATCCGCCAGAGCATCCTCGACGCCGCCCGCCTCTGCGCCCAGCAGCAGCGCACGGTACTGACCGAAGACGTGCGCAACGCCCTGCGTACTGCCGGCCAGGACCTGGCCCTGCCCGAATCACGGCGCATCCGCCTGCTGGAAATGGCCGACGCCATGGACCTGTTCTGCCAGGGCAGCGACGGCGAGCTGTTCAACCGCGACGGCACGCCCTGGCCCGAGGCCGACATCACCCTGGTCGACTTGGCCACCTACGCCCGTGAGGGCTACAACGCGCAACTATCGATCGCCTATATCTCGCTAATCAACGCGGTGAACAACCTCGCCGAACGCGACCAGATGCTCGGCCGCCCCATCATCAACGTCACCGACGAGGGGCACATCATCACCAAGAACCCGCTGCTGGCGCCCTATGTGGTCAAGATCACCAAGATGTGGCGCAAGCTCGGCGCCTGGTTCTGGCTGGCCACGCAGAACCTGGACGACCTGCCCAAGGCTGCCGAGCCGATGCTGAACATGATCGAGTGGTGGATCTGCCTGTCGATGCCGCCTGACGAGGTAGAGAAGATCGCCCGCTTCCGCGCCCTCACCCCGGCGCAGAAAGCCCTGATGCGCTCGGCGCGCAAGGAGTCCGGCAAGTTCAGCGAGGGGGTGGTTCTGTCCAAGTCGATGGAGGTGCTGTTCCGTGCGGTGCCGCCGAGTCTTTACCTGGCCATGGCGATGACTGAGCCGGAGGAGAAGCACCAGCGCCACCAACTGATGCAGGCCCAGGGCATCACGGAATTGGAGGCGGCGTTCGAGATGGCCGCGGAGCTGGATCGGCGTCGGGGCATTGAACCGCTGGTCATTGACCTGCCGGAAATGGGGTAATGGGCATGGAATTTGTCATTCACTTGCATTACATTCACCTTAAGACCCTCTCAGGTGCCCCCACCATGGCCAGTAATGCCCTGATCCAGACCCGCATCGACCCGGATGTGAAAGACCGCGCCACGGCCGTCCTGCACAACCTGGGGCTAACGGTGTCCGATGCCGTGCGCATCCTGCTCACCCGCGTCGCCAATGAAGGCGCCCTGCCCTTTGGATTTGCCAGCGACCCCGCCACCTATGACGCCTGGTTCCGCGCCAAGGTGCAGGAAGCCCTGGACGACCCGCGCCCGGCGATTCCCGCCGAAGATGTCGAAGCCCACTTTGCCAAACGCCGCGCCAAGGCCCAGCGCAAGCTGTCGGAAGGTGGTGAGGGGTGAAGCTGGAGTGGTCGCCATGGGCCCTGAAGGATCGCGATGCGATCTTCGATTTCATCGAACAGGACAACCCGCACGCGGCCATTCAGATGGACAACCGGATCGCGGAACAGACCCAACGCTTGGTACTGTTCCCTGAGAGCGGGCGCATTGGGCGTTGCCAGGGCACGCGCGAGCTGGTGATTGATCGAACTCCCTACATCGCCGCTTACCTCATACGGGATGATCGTGTGCGGATCTTGCGCGTGCTGCATGAGGCGCAGAGCTGGCCGGAGGATCTACCAATCCAGAATCTTGAGTGATCTTGCAGCCAAAAACATCCAGCCATTCTGAGTAACAGAGCTTGGTAAGATCGCGGAGAGGACCTAACTTTTTCGGTGATCCTGAACGGGAAACTAGCAAAAGAGCATCGTATCCCGCGAGATCATTGAGCTCCGCAGCGGGTCAGAAAACGTGCGCCAAACCCAATTCGATACGGACAGTCGCGAGGCAACATGACGGATTCAACATCAACGATGGCCCCAGGTGAGGGCGAACGTAATGCACAGCGTGGCTACGTTCAACAGTACCGATCAGGCGCAGCTGCGATCTACGATGCGCTAGACAAAGACCAGTTGAATTGGATCGGTGTAGCCGACCGTAGTGCGGGTATCGCTGACGACATCGTACTGGGCCTCCCTGGGAGGGTCGTTGGCCACCAATTCAAGACGTCCGCGTATGCCGACGTTTTCAGGATAGAAGCGTTACTGCTTGGTGCGGAGGCCATGCTGCTCAAGCTGGTGAAAGCTTGGACTAGCTTGCGCGAATCACATGAAGAGCCTCTCACGGAAGTTCGTTTCGTCACCAATGATATTCCATCACAGGCCAAAGGAGACCACCTGCTCGGCGACAGGGACGACCACAGCGCCGCCTTTCTGCAGGAGTTTGAACTACACCATCACCGCACACTCGCAGAATGGAAGGCAACCCGCTGGCAGCCTTTTATCGACAAGCTACATGCAGCATCAGGCCTCTCCGATGAACACTTCGAAGTCTTCCTGCAATCCGTGCGTTTTCTCACCGGATCAGCTTCTGATTTCATCTTGAGCCATCGCCTTCGCCCTGAAATACATAATCTAGTCGAGCAGATTGCCGAAAAGCTCCCTTCCCTAGTGGCTGATAAACGCAACAAAGATCGATGGAGCCGTGCTGAACTGCTCGCGGAGCTCGGCTGGTCAGACCGATTCAAAGTACACCGTGCGCACCAATTCCCAATCGGGGAACATGTGCAACGAAATCGTGTGACCGAACAACACATCCTCAATAGCATTGATCAGCACACCCATGGCTACTTGGCGCTAGTCGGTCAGCCGGGCACAGGGAAATCAACACTTCTCCAATCCACCTTGAGCGCCGGCCCTACCTTACAACTAGTGCGCTACCTCGCTTACATGCCAGGGGAAGGCCAAGGCATCGGTCGAGCTGAAGCGGAAGACTTCCTCGACGATATCAGCACACAGCTGAGACAGATTGGCTTACAAGGTCGCCGGGTGCGCAACAGCAACCTTCAGGAGAAGCAGCAAGAATTCGAGTACTTGCTTCATCAGGCTGGCAATCGATTCAGTGATCATGGCATTCGTACATTGATCATTGTTGATGGGCTTGATCATGTCCCCAGAGAAGAGCAGCCATCCCGCTCACTGCTGGCTGAGCTTCCGCTGCCCGAGGCCTTACCACAAGGAGTACTTATCCTCCTCGGCACTCAGCGACTTGAACTTGAGGGGCTTAAACCTCAAGTTAGACTACAAGCTGGACATGTTGATCGCACCACTGCGATCGCCCCTCTATCAGAAGATTCGATCACCCAGCTCGCGCTAGAACTTGGCCTGGACGAATCAATTCCCCGCTCAAGTGTCTATGCGCTCTGCCAGGGACATCCGCTGGTTGCGCGGTACTTGATAGAATCACTGCGCAAAGCGGAACCGGCTATACAGGAAGCGTTGTTGAGTGGGGCGTTCACGTTTGAAGGCAATATCGAGCGGGTCTACCAGTCCGCATGGAGGGAGATTGCAGACGATCCCGATGCTCGAAAGGTCATCGACTTCATAGCACACGCAGAGGGCCCTATTCCGCCAGAACTATTGGCCATGGCCACATCGGAACAAGCGGTAGAGACCGCACTGAGGGCCACAAGCCACCTGTTAAACCAGACAACGCATGGTTGGAGCGTGTTCCATAACAGCTTTCGCCTCTTCGTTCTGGAGCAACCATCACTGCGCTTTGGGAAGCCCAACCTAGACTATAGGCCTGCTATCTATCGCCGATTGGCTGAGCTCACTCACGCAGCCGAACCCAACAATCCCCAACGCTGGCTTGAACTAAGATACTTGGCGCGCGCGGAGCAACATCGACAAGTACTCGCGCTGGCACAGCCCTCTCGCTTTAGAGATCAACTAGCCGACGCACGCCCGGCAACTGACATCCACGCGGACATTCGTTTGGCATTGATCTGTGCCAAGCATGAACCCGATATATCCGCAGTATTTCGCCTGCTTCTTGCCCGAGACGAAGTTGGGCGACGCGCGTCGGCGATAGAAGAGGCTCCAGCGATCATGGACGCACTGCTCGCATTGGGCGACCTAGACGGGGTTCGAACAATGGCCGAGGGTAGTATTGGCGATCACTACAAGGCAATTGATGCGCTTTTGGCCAATGATGATTTCGATGGCGCGAAAGCAATCTTTGACGATATCGATCCATTCTCCCAGGATTCACAACCGACCCCTCACCACTCAGAATTACCTAATTGGTCGCAGCGCGCCTTCCACTTTCGGGATCCTGAACAGATAGACGCTTGCTTGGCGCGTCTGGCTGTTGGTGACAACGGCGACAGGTTGGATGCTGAGGAGATAGCGTCACTTCGCTGCAGCATTGCTCGTGCAGCCATATTGGCTAGGCCCGACAGTAACCCTCTGCAGGTTGCGAAGGAACTGGGCGTTGAGGAAGAGTACCTGCCATATTTGCTAATCGAAGCCGCTGAATGCGCATACGCTCAGGAACAACTCGATAATGCCCGCGCGCTAATCCAGAGTGCTCATGAGCACCCTGCTTTCGGCACCATCGCCAACGGTACGCGCAGGCAACTTGCGTCACTATGCCTTCAGGCTGGCAATAGAGATCTCGCCAGCAATATTTTTCAAGACTTGAAGCCACCATCCGTTGCCATGATGGACGATGCCATAGGTCTCGAGAACGCCCATCACATCATCCACGCAGCGATTCAGCACGCCACCTTGGCAGCCGCGCTAAGACTACCTGTTCCTGTAACCGAAGCGTCAAAGAGCCGCTTGCTACGCCCCCTTCAGTATCATGCCAATACAATTGGCACCTTGCTGGGGAGGGCACAATCTGGCCAAGAAACTGCCCCTGGAGAGGTTAGTCAGGCGGCCAGAGGAATGCTCAGCTTTCTTGATAACGCTAGCGCGAAGGAAGGAAGTGAATTCTATTCAGCCCACCAACTTCGGGACCTTGATCCTGTACTTAGCAGGATGGTCGTCCGAATTGCGTCAATGAGTGGCGAGCAAGAATTCACTGCCGTAGTTGAACTCTTTGATGCGTCGTTCATTGACCGAATTGCTAAAAACAAACTGAGCATTCCCTCCCGCAGAGCCGTCATTGAAGAGGTATATCGCAGTGACGGGAACGCAACAGCTGCCTTTGGCAGGCTTGAGGAACTGCTCGGGAAGGTTCATGGCAATACACCACAGGAACACATCGATTTGATTGCAGGCATAGCGAAGGCATTCGCTGAGATGGGCAATCCCAAGCGGGCGCGCGAGCTGCTAGTACAGCTGCACTCCAATACGCTTGGGTACGCGCTGCCAGCGAAGAAGGATCCGCAGTACTCACTGTGGGGAGATCTACTTGAGAGCTCAAACAGCCAAGATCCTGCCGGCAGTGGCGAACGTATTCTGCTAATGCTGAAGCAACTTTCAGGCATGGCCCTTACGGAGGGTGACGGTGCTGCTCACCGCTTGGCGCCGCGGGCGGTAGTCGAAGCCGCACTCCACAGCCCAGCCCTCGGATACCGAGCAGTAAGACTACTCACGTCCAAGGGGCTACTGAGTTGGGATTGCGCCATCAATGCGCTAATGATTGGCGTTGTACGTCGACGCCCGGAACTGGCTTCGGCCTGCTCCGTCACATGGCGCTTCCTGGCGCTTCCATTCTACGCTGAGCCTTTTTACAGCGAAGGACAAACAGGCCAGTTCGTCCTCAAATCGCTGGCCGCCGCCTCGATTGAAGAGGTCAACACAGTCATTGATGTGCTGCGTGATGGCATCGAGATCCATAGCACAACCAGTTCCCGCACAAGACTGCTTGAATGCCTTGCTACAGGTCTATCGCAAAGGGGACTCAGTAGTGAGCGTGTCAACGAAGCATTGTGCAGATGGCGATCGGAGACGCCCACCCCTGAAGACAGAGGCACACCTGGCACGTACGATGAAGTTGCTTCACTAAGCCTGCTCGAAGACGCACTCAACAGCACTGCGCAACCGAGCTATGACGCGGCATCTGCGTTTTCGCGCCTGCTGGGCACCGCTACGTTGGAGGAAGCGACAGCTTTCTTCGATCGCTGGCCAATCGTCCAACGCGACTACCGCGCTCGCTACACCTTGATTGATCGAGCGATTGCAGAAGACGACAGGAAGCTGGCAAGAGATCTCATCAATAGCAGGCACGCAGATGAGGACGAGCGATCTGGCTGGAGCTATTGGCAAGGTGCAGCCAAGCTAAAGTACTTCAAAGCTCTCATAGCTCTCGACGGCCCCGAGGTGCATCACGCTGCGTACATGGATTTGGTCGATGAGCTTGTTACATCTCCAGGCAACTCCTCTCCGATTTTGTTTGACACCCTCGATGTCTTCACAACGATTTGCGCAGAACCTGACTGGACTGCTATATGGGATATCTTGGCTGATCAACTTGCGACCACCAGAGAACATACGGTCGCCGAATTCGAATTGACAGAGGACGCGCCTGAGGATGATTCGGATCTCATTGCCAAGGTTTTTCTCTGGGCATTTGAGCTTTCAGCTATTGAGTTGACACAACTCGCACGTGCAGGCGCCCTGCAGCTGACGACAGTACATCTAGGTCGGGAATCGTTCACCCGCTTGGTGCGCAGTCTTCTCAATGGTGAGTCGGATGAACCTGCAGAAGCTCTTCAGCTACTTTTTCGAGACGAAGAAATCAGTACCGCCGACTGGGTGGAACTAGTTCTACCACTAGCAAACGCTGAAGACTATGTCGTAGCTTCTTTTGCTGGCTCTCTGCTTGATCGCTGGGGGCGCGACTGGGCGATCTCGGCACAGGAGTTGCCGTTCCACTACCGCTTGCATATGGCTATACACGGAAAAGTGAGATCCGCACCTCCTCTAACCAACCCATCATCTGGCGCGATGCTCGTGAACGATCCATTGGGCTGGACCGAGCTTTTCCCAACCCTGCTCAGATTTCTAGCACGCACAGGCACTCCTGAGACAACCATTCGATATCGCTGCGCCTCCCTTATTGAGTCTTGGGGTGGACTGGAGAGATTTGGACAAAGTGAGACTGATCGAAAGTTATCTGAGCTTGAGAAGCTGAAACTACGAATTCCGTACTCTAAGCCCCATATTACTGCGGCACTCAGGTCCCTCCGTCATGTCACAGGGGAATTTCGTCTTTCAGGGTTGCTGGAGCCGCGGGCAAATTCGCAGTTCTTGTATGGAATGAACTATCAAATAGATCTTCCTCCTCTCGAGGGCCCGATGGTGCGGCCAGCCTTCATTCCCCGACCAATAACACATCGTGATGCTGGCTGGCATTCAGGAGAGGCCAAATGGCTTGACGATATTGAGTTGGATCTCTCGCCACTGATCGATGACGGGGACTCTGTCATTGCAGAGATCACTCATTTTTATTGGCGTCTTATCAAACAAGATCTTGAGATGACACGTACCCGCGCTCCGTTCTATGTCGACGAAACCTATTGGGCAAGCAAAGGGCGCAGTCTTCCTCCAGCACTATGGATGGATGGCGTGTGCGCTCTAGATGAAGCATCAGAGAACATTGTCCGCCGCCTTTCCATCAGCGATGTTCAAACTTACCCTGATGATTTTCTGGTGTTTTGCCCTGAATGGTTGCATCACTTGGAGTGGCAGCATGATCCGAACAACTGGATGCACTACCTCGACAGGAACGGTGCTTGCGTCGCACGACTTATCTGGTGGAGAGATGGCGCCCCTCAGGACGTCCATCAAGATCAGTTCTGGGGCGAGGGCGTCGCTCTCTTAGTAACGCGAGAGGGCCGAAACACATTGGAGCAGGTTGCCGGCCCCCTGAATATTGGTGTCCATTCACGTAGATCGACAGACGGCACGAAATCCTCTGAGCGTCGCGTGAGCCGAGTTGAGCAGTAAAGTTCAACATCTGCTACCGCACTCACCATCAAAGCGCCTTACCCTTAGTTTGGCGCCTTTTTAAGAAGAGAACCCATCAACAATAATCGGCCCACGATCAAAATTCTTGATGGAAGATGACGCTGTCATCCAACATCTAATATTGACTTCCAAAGACTCCAGCATAGGCTTTTACACGTCGCAACTTTGTTGCGGCCGGGTGTCGCAACCTGCAATCGCACGAAGGCGCGGTCCAGCGCCATATGACAGTGGTCGACGCTTCATCTAGATCGGCAGCTGTCCTTCTATGGCAGGCCGTGCGGGGCAGGCTTCGGCCTGGCCGGTTTTCCTTCGTGTGCCGGTTTGCGACCCTCGTACGGTCTGCCACCTTTTCCCCGTGTCGCAACGGTCGGTGGCAGTTCCTTAACGACACGTTGGAGATAAGGAGAATGGCCTATCCCCCTTTTACGCCAGGGCACCGCCCGGCAAGCATCGTACGAAGCCCTAAAGCATCCCGTAGCCAGCTTGCACAACCGCTCCGAGAAGCTGTACCTATGGAGGTTCTGTCATGAACAACGACCTCCCTACGAACGGTCCACCGTCCCGCATTTTCAATGTGCGGCCCGGGCTTAACCCAGAGGAAACCTTGACCAATGCCAGCGAGCTTCTGGCCTCGGCGGTCAGCATGGGCTATCAGGGCGCCTTCGAACTGGTCGGTGCGCAGCGCGACAAGGCACTGGGCATACTGCAGCTCGTGGAGATGGCTCAGATGCTGGTCGATCAGATGCTTGAGCAGCAATACCCAACGGCATGACGCATCTGGCAATAGCCGCTGCGACTCACTCGCAGCGGCCTTCATTGTTGACTTCCAGGCGACCAAGGCAACTTCCTACACGACTTTCAGAACTCATCGAAATATTGAATGGGCGCCTCTGAACCAACGGCGCAGCAAGCTAGCATCTACCCGCTATGTCGATCAGCCGCCTTCAGATTTCACTGACTCTCGGGTTGGGTTTTCTCCGACGCACAGCCTGGTCGCACGATGGAAAAGTACCATCGTCCCTTGCCCCTCCCTATGGACAAGATGCCATGCACGCCGGCTCTCGCTGCATCAGCTTCTACGTTAGCTGTGATGTCCTCAACCAAGCTCAGTTGACCCTGGAAGAACTGAACTTGACCATCGACTCCGCGCTGAAGCTGATCCTAGTGCGCCTTGCCTACGAGGGGGCGCCGCGCTCGTACAGCCCTACAGTGGATACGGACGCCCGCTTGCGTGAGCATGTACGCATAGCCCTGCTGGGCGTCCCTCAAAACGCAACGACTTCAGCGACGAGATGTGCTCAACCTATGACTGAGACAGCACCTGTATCCGGCAAATGAGCTCGGCATAGCAAAGGAGACCCTGCTGATGGCCAACACCACACCGAGTAGTTCTCAGGTGATTTTGCACATACCTCCCCAACAACTCGCGACCCTACGTCGAGCCGCCGAGCTGGCCCATACATCCCTGGCCAACTTCATTCTCGACAGTGCCTGTCGGATCGCCAAGCAGGCCTTGATGGACCCAGCTCCCCCATTAGAACGTGATCTGCAGGGCAACCCCGGGGTGGAAGACCTGCTGAGTCGCCCAGCTCCATGGAATAACTGAGGCTTAGCACGTTGCTGCCGATGGGTGCCCACCAATCAGCGCGAGCAGCCAATTTGTAGCCGATTTCTTTCGGCGCTTGGAGAGCGGGTCGTGGCTTCCGTCTCGATTTCTATCAGCCAATTGTGGCGGGATTTTTGCGCCCATAGACTCCGCCGCCGTAGGGCAAATCCCTGTCCCCTCGACGATTACAACAGGCGGCACGTAGCACAACTCCCTGCCGCCAAGACCTGCAAGGAGCCACACCCATGACCAAGACCTCAACCGTCCTATTGCTTGCACTGACCAGTCTGTTGGCAGGCTGCTCAACCAACCCCAACGTTCTGCAGATGCACAAGGTCACTGCCGAAGCGATCGGCTTGGCATCCACCGATGAGCTGACCATGGGTCCGGTGACCAAGGGAAAGGAAGACTTCCTGGGCGGAGCCGAACTGACGTTCCAAGCAACCACTGCCAAGGGGCGCGTGTTCAACTGCTCGACATTCATGACCCCAGGCATCCTGCTTGATCCACCAACGTACACGCGACTGACCTGCACGAAGTAAGTCCGCTAATCCGGTGCGGGCACTGCACGCACCGGCTACCCAGATGGGCACGACCGCGAAGCGATCAGTCTTTGTCAGCATCCGGCTGGTTGAGAAACACCAAGACACCAAGAATGGCCGCATAGAACTTGAACGCCGCGTTCTGGCCGTTCCACTCCTGCGATTGCCACATCAGAAACCACTCGCCACCGATCACCATGAAGCCAAAGAACCACACCACCAGCCCCATGGTGAGGCCCGCGACGGAACAGGCCTTGGCCCGGTTGAACTGCTGAGCCCTGCCCTGTCGAGCGCGCCACAGCAGCAGCGCACCACCGGCCAGCAAAACGGCCGTCAGCGCCTCACCCGCAATGATCACCCAATAGGCACCGTGCCATAGCCACGGAGCGTTGATCGCACGATTCATGGCCGCATTGCCGGGAAAGGTGGTGTCCATCCTCAGCACATGCTGGACGAAGTAGAAGTTGGAGTTGTAGTCGGTGAAGTTGTTGAACGCCGCCAGTGCCGCGAAGGCCGCCAACATCCCAACCAGGACAATTTTTGCGCAACGAATGACCATGCTGCTTCCCTGAAAAGGTCTGAAACGCCCAGTACGCTACACCTGCACCTGTGCGCAAACTTCGCGATAGGTCTACTTGTGATGTAGGAATCGACTGAATCAATTGCAGATCGAAATAGGGGCATAGACGGCACCTCTTACCCACGCGCCATCGCCCGCATCCCGCGCTCAACTATCCATTGAATTCCCCTGCGGGTAGTTGCCCCATGTACCGCCGACACCGCTTACCCACCGCTGCAAGCCTGGCGCTCCTCCTCGTGACCAGTAGCGCCACCGCTATCGACAGCGCAACGCTGGTCAGTTCCAGCCTGTCCCCCGACTGCCTGGCCTACCGCGTGGTTGGCGTGTGCTACTGGCTGCGCTGTACGCCCTACGGCTGCAAGGTCAAGACTTCGGTAAAGGTGCGCCACTACGTGCCGGATGCTGTGGTATCGAGCTACGCCGACACCGGCGCCAACCCATGGCGCGAGGTTGCGCTGATGAGCCCTACCAATGCCTCGGCTCAAGGTGGCGGTGACAGCACGACCAACCAGGCCAACGAGAACGCGCTGCTCAAGTTCAAGAACGCAGACGTGATCGGCCATCCCGGCACCCTGGTGTTCAATCGTTTTGCCAGCCAGTTCGGCTACAGCTGCACCGGCGCGGGTACCGCGTACATGCCGTACCTGCTGAGCAGCTTCGACTTCCTCGCCTGGCGCTACAACGTGCCCGAGATGTTCTATTCAGAAGCCCTGACACCCGGTGAGCGTGAGGTCGGTGTCAGCGGGGATCTGTGGGGTAGCGTGTATCCGCGCGGCGGCTTTCTGCAGCAGGCGGATGACTACAAGGCCGCTGCCGTGGTCGCCCAGCGCGCCGGCGATGTCGTCACCCGCAGCGGCCAGCCGCACCTCTATCAGTCGCTGCTGGCCAAGGCCCAACCGGGCTATTGGCCAGCTGGTGCGCTACGCGAGAACGATGCCGAGAGCGGCAAATGGCAACGGCTGCAGCCTGACCTGTCGAGGAGTTGCGCGGTGTTTCCAACCGCCGGCGCATTGCCGCAGGCCGAGGACGGCGCCTACGCCTGGGGGCTATGGCGCCCATACAGCTGCTGCAAACGCCAGGGCCAGACCTTTCTCGGCAGCACCGACACAGGGAGTTGAGCGATGAAGACCCACTTCCCCACCGCCCTGCTGGTATTCGGGCTGCTGTGCTTCCCGGCCTACGCCGACGATCCCAATTTCGGCGCCAGCGGCAGCGTGATCGGCGACGACGTGCTCTACAGCATCGGCGGCGGCCGCGCGGTGCCGATGGGACCGGGGGCAAATATGCGCAGCCTCGGCGTCGGCGTGGGCTGGAGCAGCAACATGATCTGCGGTGACATGAGTCTGCAAACTACCTTGCAGAACCAGTTGAACGGCATCACCAACGGCTTCCAGTCGATCATGAGCAGCGTGATCCAGAACGCTACCAGTGCCGTCGCTTCCTTGCCGGCCTTGATCATCCAGCGCGCCAATCCCGGCCTGTACAACCTCCTCACCAACGGCATCCTGCAAGCGCGGCTGGACTTCGACCGCTCCAAGACGACCTGTCGCGCCATGGCTAACCGCATGGCCGATATCGCCGGCAACCAGTCAGGCTGGGAGCAGTTGGCCGAAGGCATGGCGTTGAAAGAAAGCTCCAGCAAGACCGATGCGGTCGCCGCGATTGAGGAGACCGAGGCCAAGCGCGGTAACCGCGGCGTGCCCTGGGTCGGCGGTGGCCAGGCCGGCGGCAGCGGGCAGACGCCAATCAAGGTGGTCGGCGACGTGACCCGCGCTGGCTACAACCTGCTTAACGGCCGCAACGTTACCGATACTTCACCGATTCCACGCGCCAGCTGTGGTGACCGTCTGAGCTGCCAGAGCTGGCCGTCGCCCCAAGCTGCGGCCGATTGGGCCAACCGCGTACTGGGCGAACAAGTTCAACGCACTTGCGACGGCTGCAGCAAGACCGACAGCACGCCCGGCATCGGGCTGACGCCACTGATCCAGGAGGAATACGACGCCAAACTCAAGGCTCTGCTGGACTTGGTCAACAAGCGCCTGCCGACTACCTCGGCCAATCTGGAGGCCGCCGGCAGCAATGCGCTGCCGGTCACCCGTGGTCTGGTCGAGGCGCTGCGCGAAGAGCCCGATCAGGATCTGCTGGGCAGACGCCTGGCTTCCGAGGTGGCGCTGTCGGGCGTGCTGGAGAAGGCCCTGCTGTTGCAGCGCACGCTGCTGACCGGGCGCCAGGAGCCGAATGTGGCGGCCAATGAATTGGCACAACAAGCGGTGGCCCAGGAGAGCGACATGCTGACCCTGGAAATCCAGAACCTGAAGACCGAACTGGAACTGCGCCGCACGCTGGCCGCTAATGCCGCGAGCGAGATCCTGCGGCGCAATCAGTTGCGGGTTGAGGGTTCGCGCGGGGTGTATCAGGGCGATCCGGAGCGCAACCGCATCGAGCAGATCGAACGGCCGGTCGAGGGAGGTCGCTGAGATGCGCCGAGTCTGGATCAAGCACCTATCCACCAGCGCCCGCTATGCCATATGGGCGCTGGGCTTGATCCTCGCCGGGCTGCTGATCAACCTGATCGCCATCGGCCTGCTCGGTGATGCCTCGGCCTGGAGTACCTGGTTGCAGGGTCACAGCACCGGTCTGCTGGTCTGGCGCCTGTGTCTGTATGCCGCAATCCTCTACGGCTGGCGCTGGATGCGTACACGCCTGCTGCAGCGCGAACCCGACGCGGCCGCGCGCCTGCGCCGTGCCGAATGCGCCTGCATCGCGGCGCTGGTGCTGTTGGAAGCCAGCAATGCCCTCACCGGGCCGAGGGCATCATGACCCTGACCACCACCGACTATCTGGAGTACTACCTGACTTTGGTGGGCTGGATCGTCAACAACGGCCTGTGGCAGGTGCTGGTCGCCAGCGGCGTGTTCGCCCTGCCGTTTCTGGCGATCATCCTGCAGGAGTGGTTGCGCGCACGTGCCGAGGGTGCCGACGAAGGCAACAAAGGTGTGCTGTCGGCAATGCGGATCGAGAACCGGGTGTGGGTAGCGATTGTGGTGATCATGTTCGCGGGCATTCCCTTTGTGCCGGTGGACCTGAGCACGCTGCAGTTCGACGAAAGCCGCTCGCGACAGTGCCAGGTGCGTGTCGTCGCGCCGACGGAAACCGGCTGGAACAGCGCCTTTACCACCCTCAACAACCAGAGTGCCGAAGTACCCGTGTGGTGGTTCTTTATGCACGCGCTGTCCAAAGCCGTGACCGGTGCCGCCGTCGCGTCGATCCCTTGTGGCGTGGACCTGCGGCAGATGCGCATGGCCATCGACAGTGCCCGCATCGACGACCCGCTACTGGCCCAGGAAGTTGCCGACTTCACCCGTGATTGCTATGCCCGCGCCCGAGCGCGGCTGTTCATGGATCGCCCAGGATTGAACGAAGAACAGATGAACGATGTGGGCTGGATTGGCTCACGCTTCTTCCTCAACAGTCCCGGCTTCTATGACCGCTATCGCTCAAGCACCCCGCGCAGTGCCTGGCCCTACGATGCAACGCGTGATGCTGGACTGGCCCAGGTGCCCGGTGGCGGCGGGTATCCCGGTTGCCAGCAATGGTGGGGGGATAGCGACCAAGGGCTGCGTGCACGTTTGCTGCAGCAGGTGGATCCCGACGTGTTGACCCGGCTGGCGCGCTGGGCGGGTTTCATGTCGCGTGTGCAGGTGGATGACGCCGTGATCCGCGCCGTGGCCGCGCCAAAGCAGCAGGTGATGAACCAGGGGCAGGTCTACAACGACTACGGTGGCCAGGTGGAAAAGAGCATCCCCAATATCGTTACCCGCGCCACCGCGGATCTGGGCCTGACTGTCGGCTCGCTGGGGTTCTTCCCGGCGATGGATGTGGTGCGCCAGGCACTGCCGATGGTGTTGTCGTTTCTGAAAATGGCCTTGGTGATCTGCCTGCCGCTGGTGCTGGTGATCGGCACCTATGATCTGAAGACCCTGGTTACCGCCAGCTGTGTGCAGTTCGCATTGTTCTTCGTGGATTTCTGGTTTCAGCTGGCGCGTTGGATCGACAGCACAATCCTGGATGCGCTCTACGGCAGCGGCGCACCACACAGCAACTTCAATGTGCTGTTTGGGTTGAACAATTCGTTTGGGGATATGTTGCTGAATTTCGTAATGGCGATGATGTTCATCGTCATGCCGTCATTCTGGATACTTGCTCTAGGGCTAGCGGGCGTTCGCGCCGGAAATGTGCTGCAAGGCTTGGCAAACGCAACCGGAGACGCTAAGTCAGCCGGAGGATCTGGGGCAGGAACAGCCATGAAGATTGGGAAGTAGACATCATTCAATCGTCCTCGAATACGTGCGGATCTATTCGGAACTCATCTCGCGTGTACAAGCCAAATCCTGATTGACCATTTCGCCACTCAACATCGGGGGTCCGGTACGACAAGTCGCTTCGCGCAATACCCCGACCGATTAGCCACAAGCCAATGCAAATCATCGCGAGCAGGATGGAAAAACTCAGCAACAGAGCCAACGCGCTCAGGCGCAGACACCAGGCCACGATTCGGGCGCCTTTTGCAGGAACCCCGAGCCCAACAAGCCACAGACGCAACCGCTGCTCCTGCTGCATCAGGTTCCGATAGGCTCGTCCAAGCCAGCGTCCAAACCGCTCGGCCTTAGTGTTTTTAGGATGACCGCTCATGGTATTCACCTCTACGACGATGGGCTTTTCAGCACTCCAGTTCGAGGATGGGTATGTGGCAATAGTTATCACACCTTTTCCCGGATTTGCGTGCCGCCCGTCAGCAAAAATGGCAAGAAACGGCTGACGCAAAGGACACAACGGAAGGGTTCATCAATGGCAAAGGCCTTACCCAGAAAAGGCAAAGGGCACTCCCGCCGTGCACACTTCGGAGGACGCCATGTTCCAGTGGTTGCGCCCTCGCAAAGGCACAGCTGAAGCTCTCACTCCCGCCAGCAATCAAGCCTCTGCCCGCTGGCTTCGTCCGCAGTCGGCAGCGGAGCTGTTGGCTATCCCCCATCGCCAGGCACTGATAGAGCAGATCTGGCAGCGCACCGCCGTCTCGCCGGCGCAATTCGCCCTGCTCTACCGCGCGCCACTAGAACGCTACGCCGAGCTGGTGCAGTTGCTCCCCGCTTCGGAAAGCCACCACCACGCCCATCCCGGTGGACTTCTGGACCATGGCCTGGAGATCGTGGTCTGCGCCCTGAAGCTGCGCCAATCCCATCTGTTGCCGCCGGGCAGTCCGCCAGAGATCCAGACCCAGCAGGCCGAAGCCTGGACCGCCGGCATCGCCTACGCCGCGCTGCTGCATGACATTGGCAAGCTGGCCACCGACTTGCGGGTGGAAGATCAACACGGCAATCGCTGGCAGCCCTGGCACGGCCCTCTGCACCAGCCCTATCGCTTTCGTCACCTCTCGGACCGGCAACACCGTCTGCACAGTGCCGCCGCCGGGCTGCTGGCTGGCGCCGTGCTCGGGCGCGAGCCGCTGGACTGGCTCAGTGGTTTTCCTGATCTTTGGGCCGCCCTGCTCCTGACGTTGGCCGGCCAGCACGAACAGGCCGGGATCCTCGGCGAGTTGGTGATCCGCGCCGACCAAGCCTCCGTCGCCCGCGCCCTCGGTGGCGACCCGGTCCAGGCCCTGGCTGCCCCGCGCCACGCACTGCAACGCAAGCTGCTCGACGGACTGCGCTACCTGCTGCACGACGTGCTCAAACTCAACCAGCCCGAAGCCTCAGACGGCTGGCTCACCGACAACGCCCTGTGGCTGGTGAGCAAGACCGTCTCGGACAAGCTGCGCGCTCATCTGCTGTCACAAGGCATCAGCGGCATTCCCGAGCGAAACACCACCCTGTTCAACATCCTGCAGGAACACGGCCTGGTGTTGGCCAACCCCGAAGGCAAGGCGATCTGGCGCGCCACGGTACGCAGCGATAGCGGCTGGACCCAGACCTTCACCCTGCTCAAGTTGGCCCCATCGTTGATCTGGGAACCCGAGCAACGCCCACCGCCATTTGCCGGCAACGTGCAGATGGAGGCAATCGCAGAACCTACCGAGACGTCCGACGCACCAGCCCAAGGTGACGCAAGCCCCGAGCCCCCTGCCCCAATGCCTCAGAAGACCGAGGCGTCCCCCGGCGAGCTGTTCCTGCAATGGCTACGCGAAGGTTTACTGTTGCAACGCCTGGCCCTGAATGACGCAAAAGCCCTGCTGCACACTGTGGACGGCACCCTGTTCCTGGTCAGCCCAGGCATCTTCCGACGCTACCTGCAGGAGCACCCCGAAGCCACCCACAACGCCCAGCATGAAGACAGCAGCGATTGGCAATGGCTGCAAAAGCAGTTCGAACGATTGGACCAGCACCGCAAACGCCCCGACGACCTCAACCTCTGGACCTGCGAAGTGTTCGGCCCGCGACCGGGAAAACGCTTGCATGGATACCTCCTATTACATCCGCAGTCGGTACTGCCATCGGTGCCATTCAACAACCCTTACCTGCGCCTGCTTGGCGATTCGGCCCGCGCAATCTCTGACGCCGAGTCTCTCGCAGTCACCCTGCAAACCGATACACCACCCAAGTCGCCAACGTCATCGCCGGCAGCAACACAAGCGCCACACGCAACCCATACTTCAGCAGATGATGTTCCTTGATTGGCTCTTCCCCCTCTTCCTGTGAGGTCACATCCTTGGCAATGGTCAGGACCAGCACAATGATCGGAATCGAGGTGAACACCGCATGCCCGGCACCGCTGTTCTGCGCGGCGGCAAACGACGCAGCGGACCCAAGATGCGCGCCGATGCCGCTTTGTACTGCCATCATCAGCGCGTTGCCGCTCAAGTTCGAACCGGTGATAAAGCCGCTGGCCATGCCAATTAAGGGCGAGAACAGCATCAGCAACTCGCCATTCCACTGCCCAAGGGCACTGGCGAAGGCGTCGACCATACCGCTCTGACGCATCACCTGGGCCAGGGCTATAAATGCGAACAGGCTCAGGCACGCGGTCCAGGCTCTGGTCAGCAGGGTCTTGTGCGGCAGCGCAATGGGCCGACTCAGGAACAACAGCACCGCCACCACCAGCAGCGCCATGCCCGGGCTGGTCAGTACCTTGAGCGACACTTCGCTACCGGACAGTACCCACGCCTCGCTGAGAAGCGCATACGCACCAGGTACGAAACGCTCCAGAACGATCAACAGCAGCACAGCGCCATAAGGCAGGAAGGCACGCAGCGCACGCCGGTGCTCCTGCGGCTCGGTCACTTCGATGTATTTAGGCAGCAATAACGCACCGACCAGACAGACCACCATGCCGGAAAGAACACCAGCAATTTCGGTCAACTGCAGCCAATTGAACAACAGCAAAACGCCGGACAGCCCAAAGCTCAGGCTCAATGCCGCCGGCAAGCTACTGCGGACTGCCGCTGCGCCGCCGATCACCTGCAACGCCACCAGGGACAACAGTGGAAACACCAGCGCACTGGTCAGGGCGCTGTACCAGCCCAGGGTGGCCACCGGCAGCCCCGACAAGGTCGCGCCCACCACCGTGGCCAACGCCAACGTGCCCCACGGCATGATGTTCATGCCCAGCATCGACAGACGATAGGCGGCCGGCGCGCTGAACAGATGAAACAGGATCGGGATCGACAGGAACAGTGAAACCCCAAAGCCGGTCAGGGACTCCACCGCTGGCACCAAACCGAACAACAGCAACAGCGTCTTGTGCTCGCGGCTGTACGGCAGCCGTTCCACCCACTGCTGAATGGTATCGACGATGCCCCGCCCCCTGAGCAAGGCATTGAAGTACAACCCCGGCAGAATCACCATGGCTGCGCTCAGGGTGAGGATGATGGTGTCCAACAAGGCCGCGACCACACCTTCCGAAGACAGCGTGAAACCATCCTGCCAGCCGATCAGGGCCAAAGCGACCATCAGCCCGGCGCCCGCGCCCACGGCTGCCGAACGCCGGGCCACCAGGATGACCAGCGCGCAGGCAAGCAGTGGCAGTACTGCCAAGGCACTCATGGCCGGCCTCCGGCATCAATTACCTTGAGATGCTCCAGAAGCAGACGATACTGGTTCTCGCCAGCCGCCACCGCCAAATGCGCACCACGAATGATGTCCACAAGGTGCGCAAGGCTCAAGGGCGGCACCTGATCCTGAATACCGTCCAGCAGTTCACCTGCGTGGAGCGGATCGATCGAACAATGTGCAGCGAAGTACACGTCTGTATCGGGATGCGACAACCCCACACGCTCCAGGCCGATCAAAAGCCTTTGGAAGTGCGGCCTTACCCACGCTTCGGTGGTAGTGAAAAATCCATAGGCCCGGTACTTATGGCCTGGACGGGTCAGCAAGGCGTTGAACGCATTGGAGGAGATAGACGCGCACCAGGGCATCTGTGTTTTTCGGAAGGCCCTGAGCCCCTCCCAGTCGTCAGTGTGCTCAAGCAGCCGCCGCAGCCAGTAGGTATGAAAGTTGGCCAGCCGCCCATTGCCAAATTCATCCCACAGATTGGCACCGGCCATACGCTTTAAATTTCCCTGTAACCCGCAGACCAGCAGTGCCACTTCGTCATCCACCACTTCGTTACGGCATACCTCCAGCCGCAGGAAAATTTTCAACGCCTGCGCCGAAGCGTCGTCGCGCAGGTAGTCGAACAGCTCATGTCCGACGCCGGCATTGGTCTCGACATAGCCGCGCAGATAGTCGAAGGCTGCCTCAGGGCTTTCGAATACGGGTACTGCCGCCGCATCCAGCCAGAGATTCAGGTAGACCTCTTCAATCTGGACCTTGGCGCGCTGAAGTTTGATTTCCAGCTCTGGATCGGTACTCAGATAGCAAGGGCTGTCGGGGTAGCCATACACATAGGCATAGATCCCCGCCAACGCCTGGCTGAGAAAGGCACCGGCCTTGTCCCAGGAACGACGTACCACGCCGGACAGCGCCGCCTTCTGCTCCTCCTGCTCGGCGTGCAGAAACGTCTCGAATGCCGGGTCATAGCCAGAGAAAGGTTCAACCACCGGCCAGTCATGACTTTGAAGCGGTCCGGGCAGCGAGTTCAGATGCTTGCGCATAGCATTCCTCCTGTCGCTAGGCTGATTGCACATAGGGAGCTGGAAAGAACCGAGGCACCGAGGTGACCGGCTGAATGCGCGGGTCAGCGATGATCGCCCTGGCCACGGCCAGATCCAAAATGCCCATACCGAACGGCGAGTAGATGCGGGGCTTATCGGGATCGGGCTGAACGCGCCCGCTGATCAGGTCGGCGATGTTCAACTGGATGAAAGCGCGGTTGCCATCCTGCTGCTCGGTCAGATGCAATGAGGTGTCTGCTTTCATGCAGTGGTCGATGTCATCGGCCACGTTCTGCGCAGTGCGGATCACCCTGGGTGACAGGTCGCGCAGCGACAGGTGAATGAGGGTCGGCCGGTGCAACAGCCACTCCGGCGCATCGATATGCGGTGCGATGGCCGACGTGGCAAACAGCACCACATCGGATGACGCCACCGCGACCTCCAAGGAGACGCCCGTTGCCTTGATGGCGCGCCGCTCCAGTTTGGCGCTGAATTGTTGAACACGCTCGGGCCGCTGATCAAACAACTGCAGAGGGCCGAAGGTCCATCCCAGGTCACACAGCAAATTCACGCAAGCCAGACTGATCGGCCCGCAGCCCACCACGCCCAGGCGGCCGATATGCCGTCGGCGTTGCGTCACCTGCAAGTACTGGATACCCACCACAGCTGAGGCGGCCGTTCTGGCAGCACTGATCAGACTGCCTTCCAGACATGCCAGCGGGTAGCCGGTGGCGCGGTCATTGACGATGATCAGCGCCGACGCACGATCCAGGCCGCGCTCCAGGTTGCCGGGGAAGCTGGCTACCCATTTGAGCCCCGCCACCGGCACCTCATTTTCCAGCGTCGCCGGCAACGCGATGATCCTGTTGTACGGGTCGTCACGAAAGCGCAGGAAGTAACTGTTGGGGTTCTCGGCCTTGCCCGCGTGATACGCCAGGTAGGTGTCGCGCACGATGTAGAACAGCGACTGTGCATTGCCTCGCAACCAAGCCTGCACCTGGTCAGCGCCGTACACATCAAGGGTTGGTGTGGTGGTCATCAACAACACCCTCTCCGAAGGTCTCGGACACCCATGCATCGTTGTAAAGAGTGTCCAGGTAACGATCACCCATGTCCGGCGAAATCGCGACAATCACCGCACGGGGATCGATTTGCGGCAACAGCTTTTGCACCCCACACAGCACGGGGATCGATTTGCGGCAACAGCTTTTGCACCCCACACAGCACGGTGCCCGACGAACCGCCGAGCAGCAGCCCGCGTCTGAGTAGCTGGCGGCACATGCGCACAGTCTCGCGCTCTTCAATCATCAAAAATTGGTCGTAAATCACATCCCGACTGATCGGCGGCGGCGAGCTGGCCCCAAGCCCTGGAATGAATCTCGGGCCCGGCGACGTGCCGAACGTCACAGAACCCACCGAGTCCACGCCGACGAGCTGCGTCTTTGGATGACGCTCCTTGAAGAACTTTGACAGGCCTCCCAATGTGCCCGTGGTACCCGTGCCGACGAATAGATAGTCGATACGCGGGAACGACTGTTCGATATGCATGGCCGTGTGTTCGTAGTGAGCCTCCGGGTTGCAGGGGTTCTCATACTGGTTGACCCAGACCAGCGCGGGATCCTCCTCCAGCATCATGCGAATGAGCGCCATACGGGTACCGACAAAACCGCCGTTTTCGTCGCGCTCCTGGACGATAATCAATCGCGCACCGTAGGCCTCGATCAGCCTGGCGGTCTGCGGCGAGATGTTCGGGTCGGACACACAGATGAAGCGGTAGCCGCGCGAGGCACAGATCATGCTCAACGCCAGCCCCAGGTTGCCGGATGAGCTTTCGATCAGCGCACTGCCGGGACTCAGGCGCCCTTCGCGTTCGAACTGATCGACCATGGCCCTGGCCGGTTTGAGCTTGATCGAGTGGGTGATCGAAAGCCCTTCGATCTTCAGGTAGATGTCGTGCGGATGATCGGCGAGTTGGGTTTTCAGGAAGACATCATCCAGCACGAGGTCTTCCGGTCTGACAGCGAGCATATGGTCCCCCTTGCTCTGTACGGCTGGCGTCAGTGAACGAAGTGACCATCGGGGTTGAGTATTTGAGGCGCTAAGGCAGGATCAAAGCAGAAATCCCGCATGGTCTGTGGACGGCCATGATCGCCCAAGCACCGGTAGCACTCGCAAGCGATAAAATCTCACATAGCAAGTGTGCTCAGCTCAAAGCTCAAGCCACAGCGAAGCGGCGAAGCGTATGCGCTGGAGACCATAGCCGATCGAGAGTCCTACCCAGCTTGACATGCCTGCCAGTAGAACTCGGGAAGATGGTCTGGCCGTTGCCCTGCCATATCTACCCAGCGATACGCCGTGTGCTCTTCGCTCAGCGACAGCTCTGCATTGCCCGCCGCGAACTCACAGCGAAAAAAGACCAGCAGCACACGCTTGCCTGGAAGGATTTCGCAGGAGCGACTTCCGACATAAACCGTGGCAGTTACATCCAGACCACACTCTTCCTGCACCTCACGTACCAGCGCATCTTCCAGGTTCTCGCCGGCTTCCGGCCTACCGCCGGGCAACTCCCACTCCCCTCGGGGATTCTTGACGAAAAGCACGCCGCGAGGGCTGTGCAATATGGCTTTGGCACTGATGGGTTCCATATGAACTCTCCTGTATATGCAGTGGCGTAGACGGCGGGCTTCCGCTGCGCAAAATGATTCCGGCTTCAGAACTGCGACGACCAGCATCTAGCCAACCGCATCTCTACTTACCTCGCGTTCACTCATACAGCAACCCCATCCTTTGGCTTTGCAAGACCTCTCCTACAGACCTCGCTCATGGATTCGCAGGAGGCGTCCTGATTACGCCCACGCAATTGAAGTGGCCAGACGGCGCTGCCTAGGATGTCGCGGCACGCCAACTCCGTGTTGAGCAACCTGCACTCACATCCCTGCGACCTAAGGACTCAAATCGACCATGCGTAACAACACTCTCCGCTTGCGACAGCGGCTGCTCGCTTGCTCATCCTTCGCCCTTCTATCGCTCAATGCGGCACCCGCATTGGCCACCGATTGGTGGATGATTTTCGGCACTGGCGACACGCCCAATCGGGATATTTTTTTTGCTGATGCACAGTCCGTGAAGCCTGCAAAAGAACATCCACAAAACAAGCTGCTGAATATCATGCAAGTGTTTGAAAACCCCAACAGCCCCAACTATGTCAGCTACACCCTTGAGCTGCGTTGTCCTGAGCGACAACTCCGAGTGAACTCAGCCACCGCCTACCTGCGTGCTGGCGCTACCACGGTACTACCGGCTCCTAAAGGCTGGATTCCTGTGCCCAAGAGCTGGTTGGAGCGTGGCTATGATTTCGCCTGCGCCCCGGACAAACGCAAGTCCAACGCCATGTCGTCGATGGGTCTCGGCTCCCTCGAAAATGCACAACTGGTGGCGATCACGCAACAGGGCTTGTTCAAGCAGTTACCAGGCAACCAGCCGATTCGGATTGAGTCCACCAAGAGCAGCACTGAGGACGTGATGCGCGACCTCAACTTCCTCTTGGGCGCCCCCGCAAAAAAATTACCTTCAGCGCCTTCGGCACGTTAACGCGACGAGTGATCGACATGAAATACAAAGGCGCATTGGCCCTGGCAATCGTGCTGCTACAAACCGGCTGCGTGAGTTTCGACACCGTCCCTGAGATGTACGCGCGCAGTCAGTGGAAGGGCCGGCCGGCGCAGGACGCCATCAATTTCTTTGGTCCGCCACAGAAAATGGACCGCACCACTGACGGCAAACGCGTGGTGATGCAGTGGTATCTCGACACCTCCTACAACACCAACGAAGTAGTCGCACAAGGCGCGGAGCGACATGGCAACGTGATGGTGCATACCAGCTATTGGGCGACGGTACATAAACCCAAGCGTTGCATCATTTCGGTCACCGTCGACCAGGACAGGAAGGTCGTCGAATTCGAGGCGGATAAAGGCAAGATGTTGCTGTCCGGTGGCTGCAAATCGGTCAAGTTCGGGCCGCCCTAACCCGACGACACAGTGCGCTCGCTAAACAAAAATCGGCTTACAACAGACACTCTCAATCATAAGGAAGACCAACCATCATAAAGCCAATCATTGCAGCTCTACCCCTCACCTTGCTGCTGCTCGCAGGCTGCGCAACGCCGAAATTTTGGGAAGCCACAGGAGGGAGCAAAGCCGACGGCGTCGTTCAACTGTCCTATGAACAAGGGCAGTTTGAAAACGGCCAAAGCGACGCCGCCCAAGGCTTGAAGATTGCCACGGGGCGCTGTCAGTTCTGGGGCTACAAGAGCGCCGAACGTTCAGGGCCGGAAAAATCCGTATGCCGCACCATGGGGCAATTCCAGTGCTTGGAGACCACCGTCACGCAGGATTACCTCTGCCAAAAGTGACATCGGATCAAGGCGTCGTTGCGGGCGGGGAAGACAGCCCTCACCCCGCCCGGCGACAGGCATAGGTGTCGCCTTCAACCAGGTACTGGGCAACTTTCATAAAATTCCTATTGTGCGGCTGTCTCGGTCAAAAACACCCTTTGACATCTCGTTCACACCCCCACTGCACCATGCCACAGCCCGCTCACCGCCTCGACTGCGCACGCCTCGCTCTTCTGCGTCCAGGCGATTCTTTGGAGCAACTGCAGGCAGCATTGGGGGACGCCTGGTATGCGCCACGGCTGGAAGATGACGGTTGGTGGCGGCCCGCCCGACGATTGGACGGGTTCATGGCACGCATTGGGGCGGATACACGACTGGCGTCGGTATGCTTCTACGGCAACTTCTCCATGCGCTGCCATGTGGAAGGACTGCACATCAATTTACCGTTGGAGTCCGCGCAGGCGCGGCAGCCATCACTGCGCAGACTGGAATCTGTCTCTGGTCCACGCCGTGATGTGCATCACATGCATTGCCGTCGCGGTTATCACCTCTACGTACAGGTATTCCGGGGGCGTATTTGGCGCATGTGCCTGGATGCCCCCAACGAGCAGCCGCACTTCACTTGAAACGCCGTCCCCGCCTTAGTGGCGATAGGTCATTGAAGCAGTTCTGGAATGGCCTGCGAATGCTGGAGGCCTCATGCAAACATTCGCTCTGCTTGATTGAGGCCACATCCGCCCTGTGAAAGTATGCATCGGGTCGGTCACTTAACAGCGGGATGAGAATCCGCAGTGGTAGCTACCGTGATCAAAAAATTGCTCACGCTCCGTCATCGACCACCTAAGTTCGAGCTTGAACAAATAT
Organism: Pseudomonas sp. 18175; assembly: GCF_050432925.1. NCBI lineage: Bacteria > Pseudomonadati > Pseudomonadota > Gammaproteobacteria > Pseudomonadales > Pseudomonadaceae > Pseudomonas > Pseudomonas sp. 18175. The sequence goes on from NZ_JBKFTO010000005.1 coordinate 171,202, forward strand.
TCGCCCGAAGATGCCACATCAACTCTAACGATGACAGCTTTGCCATCGTTCTACCCAAGTGAATAGGTAGCTATTTATCAACAAACAACTATCTTAATTTCAGAACCACATAAACAATAATCAACCAGACTATAGAAACCACCAATAGAGCCATATTTACTTTCAAAAGCCGTAAGAGATGCGGCGGAAAGTTTGCGGCATCATGGGCATCCAAGAAGCCTCTACGTATCTCAAGCTTAGGCCAAATAAGCATGCCGCCTATTTGATGTATCAAAATAGTCTTCCCCACGATGCCCAAAGATTCGAATATTGCCAAATAAACAGAGACCTGACGGCTATTTTCCAATGCCTTGAGCATTGCGGAAAGATGCCGGCATAAATAAAGGGTGTTTAATATACACACAAAACTCGTAAATATAGGTCCTCCTGTAAAAAGAATTGCCCACCATGAATTCCAGAAAGTATCTCCAATCATGGCCGGCTTGCCTCATAAATTGTTTCCCCAATGGATTCACCCGCTGCTCCTCCGGCTTCACCCCCTATCCAAGCTCCAATTCCTGTACCCACCTCTACGACAACGCCACACACCAGGCGCCCACTTCCGCCTACTGGTGCGGTGAGTGCAGCAATGCCTATACATGTTTCTGCGGCAACGGCATCTCCGCCCCAGGCGCCCGTCGCCCCACTTCCAACTGCCCCCATAATTGACCGTCCCCCATAAATTTTATCCTTTTGCATTCCTCGCTATCAGGAGTTGCACGAATGACCAATCCCGGTACCACTGCACCAATACCAATGTAGCGCCCGGCCTTCATATACTTAGTAGCACGACCAATCGAACGCAGGTGGGTGGCACATCCGGAGATTTGCCCAGGGTCACCAACTTTATCCCAATGGCGAACCAGCCCTCAACTTTATATGCCAAGTGCGCATTTTTCAGTTTTTCATAGTCACGGAACGACGTAAGATTACGAACACGAGCAGATTTAAGCAATTGAGCACTGGACTGAGTGAGTCACTACTTACGATCATTGAAATTTAGGAGAGCGGACATGACCATATCGACGATGAATCTATTGATGTAGATGCCATATCTCCCGCAAGGTCTTACGCAGTTCAACTAGATCAACCCACCTATCTAAATTTGAGCACCACGCACACGACAACCAACCACACAATAGATATTACCAACAGCGCCATATTCATCTTCAAAAGCCGCAAAAGATGCAATGGAAAATTTGTGACATCGCGCGAATCTAACAACCCCATACGTATCTCAACCTTAGGCCAGATGAGCATGCCAGCTATTTGAGTCACTAAACAAATCTCTCCAAACACCCCCATGCCTTTTAATATTCTCGAGTAAAGAATTATTTGTCGACTATTCTCCAGAGCCTTAATCATCACAGGAAGATATCTACTTATATAGAGACTATTAACAATAAATACCATACCAACAAATATAGGGCCTGCAGAAAAGAGGATTGCCCACCATGATTTCCAAAATGTATCTCCTGTCATGGAAGACTCCCTTCGTAGATGGTTTCTCCAGCCAGCTCACCCGCATTGCTACCGCCCTCACCCCCCAACCAAGCTCCGAGTCCTGTCCCCACGACAACGATAACTCCACAAACCACGCCACCACTGCCGGCCGTGGCTGCGCCAATACCGATGCATATCTTTCCGGCAATGAAGCCTCCACTTGCCCCCCCAGCCACTCCACCTACAACAGACCCCATAAATTTCCCGCCCTCTGTGAACTTTACTCTCTTACATTCCGGACTATCGGGAGCGGCACTGCACACCTCCTGAATTCTCAATCCCGATGCGACTCCACCTAAAAAAACTCCTGCATACCCACCTGCTTTCATATACTTGGCGGCACGACTAATTGAATTTACATGGGTTGCATACCCAGGAATCTGCCCGGGGCCGCCAGCCCTATTCCAATGATGAACCAGGCTTCGACTTGATATTCCAAGCGCATTTTTCAGTTTGTTATAGTCACCGAACGACGTGAGATTACGAAGACGGGCAGACTTAAGCAATTGAGCATCTAGGCGACTGAGTAAACGCTTACGTTCACTGAAAAAATCGGGAGATCGAAGATGCCCATGCTGACGATAGCTATCTTGATGCAGGCGTTCTATCTCCAGCAAAGTTTTGCGCAACTCGGTTAGGTGTTGCCCCATAACTGCACTACTAACCCCCATCCAAGTAGAACTACCACTGACGAATTGTTCAATTTCCGCGCGGTTGCGATACATGAAGTCCGCTTCCTCATGCGTCAATGGCTCCAGTGCTGCCCTCACTTCACGTGCAGCCGACATCAACTTTTGTTCGTCTGGGGTACAGACCGTACTTGGCAGATCGCTAAGCACAATCATCGTGCCAGCCTTGATGTAGCTGTCCAGTTCAGGATTGAGGTCACTGAATTTTCGAAGTGCGCTATTCGGAATGTTCTCAAACAGGGTGTCGAACATATCTTTGGCGGTCATGCTGTAAGGAACAATATAAAAACCTGGCCCCAGCGCGGGTACAGGCTCTGAGAGGTACGGGCCACTATAAGTAGAATTTCCAGGTCTAGGACAAGCGTCCTGACTCTGATCATTTGGGCTGGCTGGAGTACATACGCCTGAGGGTGAAGAGGCGGATGCACCGTAACCTCTAGGAGACCTGGTGTTGCTTTCTCCGTTGGACACAGAGCTAACTCCGTTTAATAGCAAGGGGAACAAATTCTATCAAACAGCCAAATGTCAGTGCCGCAGCAAGGTTAAATAAAGAAGGGTCCTACATCCTTTGCTTGAATGGGTCGTTGGTAGCAAATATAAACACACTGTGTGTCTTATGTTCTGGCCACCGCAGGGTGCCTGCAGCAATGGCAAACATTGCGCTGCTTTAGACTGCGGCTAAATGCCATTAGCACATTCGGGCTAATAGCATTCGTAAGGGTTCAGTATCAATATGAAGTGGCACACCCCTACGACCTACTAGAGTCTAACTACATGAACATAAAGAAAACTGCTTGCGCAACGGTGATATTTACCCTTCTGCTAACCTCAAATGCCTATGCCGCCATGGGCTGTAGCGATCCTGATCCGTGGTACACATTCAGCGGGATTGAGGCTCTAACGTGTTTACTCTCAGGCCAGTGGTAACAAACTAATTCCGCTATGACTAAGCTTGGCTGTGGCAACCTCTCAAAATCACAATCAAAGCGTTTTGAGAGGTTTTTGTCGAGGAGCATAGTACTTACACTGCCGCCATTAGCGAGCGCATGTATCAAATCCACTACCCTACTTAGGACGCTGCATTGCCAGGAATCAAAAAGCACCAGTCGCACGCGGATGAGCGAGGGTAACGCTTACTTCGAATCGCCGCTCCCCTACTGTCAAGCACCATTCGTCTTCTGCGGCCTACTGAACCACGCACCAGGTCGGCATTGTCCCGCCAGCATGTCAGATAACCTATTTGTGAAGAGAGGAATATTGCTCCGCCGCTACAGCCGCTATCACTGAAGCGATCAGCTCCTGCGGCAACGGACTTTGCTCAGCCAAAGTCTTCAAGACTGCCGCAATCACATCCAAGCCTTGCGGCACCGCTGACTTCGGCAATGCCGGCTGCGGCAGCCCACGCTCCCAACACTCAAGACGATCCGCCCAGTCTTGCATCATGGCTTGGCGCTGGACCACATACTTGGCGTGGTTGTACGAACGTCGCACCTTGTTGGGATCCGCATGCGACAGCTGAGCGTCGATCCATTTGTCTTTGTAGCCCAACTCGTTCAAGGCGGTGGACAAGGTGCCACGGATGCCATGCCCCGTGAGTCTGCGGTTATAGCCCATGCGCTTGAGCGCCATGTTGAGGGTGTTCTCGCTGATACTTTCGCGAATCTTGAAGCGATGGGGCAGCAAAAAGGACTGCGCCGGCACCTTGGCCTGCAACAACTCTTTGATGATTTCAATGGCGGGCTGAGACAGCGGCACGATGTAGGGTGGAATCTCCTCATCTCCCCGGAGTTCGCGCACCCGAAGCTGCTTGACCAATTCTGGCGAAATGATCCACACCTTACGCTGCAGATCGAACTGCTCGGGCTTAGCGGCACGCAGCTCACCGGTACGCACTCCGGTCAGCAACAGCAGACGAATACCTCGCACGGTATTGGGGTGACCGCCGTAGCTGCTCAACTTGCGCAGCAGCTCCGGGAGTTCGTCCATCTGCAGGTAAGGATTGTGACGGACCTTGGGCTTGGGCAGCGCCACGATATCGAGGTCGGCAGACGGGTTTGTCGCGAGCCCCTTTTCGACCATCGCATAACGGAACAACTGGTTGAGCCAGGTGCGACACTTCTGCGCCGTGGTCATGGCTTTGCGCCGCTCGATCCGGCGCAGCACTTCCAGCACATGCTGACGGGAAATCTCAGCGATCGGCAAATCACCCAGCCAGGGCAAGATATCTTTGGCGAAGTGGCGGTCAATCTGCTCCAAAGTCCCCTGGCGTCCAGCCTTCACGCTCAAGGCTTTGAACGCACGCCAGTCGGCGAAAACACTTCGAAAGTAACCATCTGTAGAGGCGCTGGCGGCCAGTCGTGCTTCGCGACGGTGAGTGCGCGGATCAACGCCCTGGGCAATCAAGGCCCTGGCCTCGTCCCGACCCCGGCGCGCATCTTTAAGGCTGACTGCTGGGTAAACACCCAAGGAAATACGTGCCTGTCTGCCCAGCCAATAAAAGCGGAAATGCCATTGCTTGGCACCCTTGGGCCCCACGAACAGCGCAAGCCCATCCGTATCTTTGATGGTGTAATTTATACCGGAAGGTTTCGCCTGGCGAACGGCGGTATCGGTCAAGGCCATGATTACATCTCCCGTCTCGTAGGATCGAGGAGATGTATATCGATGCCGGACCGGGGCGTTCCGCCCAAAATCCGCTGTGCCCGCTACCCGATTTCGATGTACTTAATTATGTACTTAAAATGCGTGGCTGGGGGTGGATTTTGACGGATTGCACTGGAACGAAAAAAGACGCCTAAGCGTCTATTTTCAATGACTTACAGACTTCGATGGAACTCTGTAGATCGATATTTGGAGCGGGAAACGAGACTCGAACTCGCGACCCCGACCTTGGCAAGGTCGTGCTCTACCAACTGAGCTATTCCCGCTTGGTGATGCGCATTCTATACAAATCTCGTAACCGGTCAACCCTTTGATTCAAAAAAGTTTTATTTCTTTTCAACGGTGGTGCGCAGATGAGGCCAGGCAGCGCGCAAATACTGAAGCATGGACCACAGCGTCAGACCGGCCGCGATCAGCAGCAAGGCGTAGCCCGTCAGGACCCAGAAGGAGAAGTCCGAAGGGTTGGCGAGCAGGATAACCAATGCAAGCATCTGCGCAGCGGTTTTCCATTTGCCCATGTTGGACACGGCGACGTGGGCACGGGCGCCGATTTCGGCCATCCATTCGCGCAGGGCCGAGACGACGATCTCGCGACCGATGATCACTGCCGCCGGCAGTGTGAGCCACAGGTTACCGTGTTCCTGCACCAGCAGGACCAGGGCGACGGCCACCATCAATTTGTCGGCCACGGGGTCGAGGAACGCACCGAAGGGCGTGCTCTGTTCCAGGCGGCGGGCCAGGTAGCCGTCGAGCCAGTCGGTGGCGGCCGCAAAGGCGAACACGGAGCTTGAGGCTGCATAGCTCCATTCGTACGGCAAATAGAACAACAGAATGAAAATCGGAATAAGCAGGACGCGTAGAACGGTGATCAGATTAGGGATATTCATCGGCACAACTGGCTACGAGGTGGAAAGGCATTCTATTCGCTATGCAGATTCGCATAAATCAACTCAGCGAGCTTTTTACTGATACCGGGAGCTTTGGCTATTTCGTCAATGCTGGCACGGGATAGCTCCTGCAAGCCACCAAAATGTTTAAGCAAGTCGCGGCGGCGCGTCGGCCCAACCCCTGCCACCCCTTCCAGGGTTGAGGTTCGCCGGGTTTTGCCACGGCGGGCACGGTGCCCGGTAATGGCGAAACGGTGGGCTTCGTCGCGGATCTGCTGGATCAAATGTAATGCGGGTGAGTCGCCCTTCAAGGTGAACTCATGGGCGGCATCATTCAAGTACAACGTCTCGAAACCGGCCTTGCGCGTGGCGCCTTTGGCGACGCCGAGCAGGATCAGGTCGGGCACCGCCAGCTCGTTGAGCACGTCACGGGCCATGGACAGCTGGCCCTTGCCGCCGTCCACCAGCAGGATATCCGGCAACTTGCCTTCGCCGTCCTTCAACTTGCTGAATCGCCGCGTGAGCGCCTGGTGCATGGCTGCGTAGTCATCGCCGGCGGTAACGCCTTCGATGTTGTAGCGCCGGTAATCGGATTTGATCGGCCCCTCCGGCCCGAACACCACGCAGGACGCCACCGTAGCTTCACCGCTGGAGTGGCTGATGTCGTAGCACTCCAGGCGCTGCGGCGGCTCGTCCAGGTTGAGCACCTCGGCCAGCGCGTCGAAGCGTGCGGCAACGTGCTGTCGATTGGCCAGGCGTGCGCCCAGGGCCTGCTCGGCGTTGGTCACCGCGAGTTGCTGCCAGCGGGCACGTGTGCCGCGCACGCGGTGGCTGATGTCCAGCTCGCGGCCGCGCAGTTCGTGGATCGCCTCGATCAGCGTCGGGAAGTCTTCGTGCACCACGTTGACGATCAGTTCCGACGGCAGGTCGCGCTCGGGGCTGCTGACGTAGTACTGGCCTAGGAACGCGGCCATGACTTCGGCCACTTCTTCGTCGATACCGGTTTGCGGAAAGAAGTTCTTGCTGCCCAGCACGCGGCCACCACGCACGCTGATCAGGTGCACGCAGGCGCCGCCCGGGTTGACGAACGCGGCGATCACATCGACGTCGCCGGTGCCGCCTTCCATGCTTTGCTGGTCCTGTACGCGGCGCAGCAGGGAGATCTGGTCGCGCAGCTCGGCGGCGCGCTCGAAATCCAGGGTGCTGGCGGCCTGCTCCATCGCGCTGGAGAGTTCATCGGTCAGCGCATTGCTGCGCCCTTCGAGGAACATCACCGAATGGCGTACATCCTCGGCGTACTCCGCCGGCTCAACCAACCCTACGCAGGGCGCCTTGCAGCGTTTGATCTGGTATTGCAGGCACGGCCGCGTGCGGTTCTTGAAGAAGCTGTCTTCGCACTGACGCACAAAAAAAGTCTTCTGCAGCAGGCTCAGGCTTTCGCGGATAGCGCCGGCACTGGGATAGGGGCCGAAGTACTTGCCCTTCTGCTTCTTCGCGCCACGGTGAATGCTCAGGCGTGGGAAGTTGCCGTCGGATAAAAACACATAAGGGTAGGATTTATCATCACGCAGCAAGATGTTATAGGGCGGCCGCCATTCTTTGATCAGCGTCTGCTCCAGCAACAGCGCCTCGGTTTCATTGGCGGTGATGGTGGTTTCGACCTGGGCGATGCGCGCTACCAACGCAGCCGTCTTGGGCGCGAGGCCGCTCTTGCGAAAGTAACTCGCCAGACGGTTTTTCAGGTTCTTGGCTTTGCCGACATAAAGCAGGCGTGCCTCGCTGTCGAACATGCGGTACACGCCGGGGCGGCCACTGCAGGTTGAGAGAAAGGCACTCGGATCAAACGATGTGGTCATGTCAGGCGCTGGCGTCCACCATGCCGTGGCGCACCGCGAGCAGGGTCAATTCAACATCACTGCTGATGGCGAGCTTCTCGAATATACGATAGCGGTAGGTGTTGACGGTCTTGGGCGACAGACACAGTTTGTCGGAGATCGCCTGCACCTTCTGGCAACCGACGATCATCAGTGCGATCTGGATCTCCCGTTCCGATAACGCATCAAAAGGCGAGTCGCTGACTGGCTGGAAGGATTTGATCGCCAACTGCTGGGCAATCTGCGGGCTGATGTAACGCTGGCCGGCAAACACAAGGCGAATGGCTTGGACCATCTCGGCCAGGCCCGCGCCCTTGGTCAGGTACCCGGCCGCACCGGCCTGCAACAGGCGCGTTGGAAACGGATCTTCCTCACACACAGTCACCACCACGACTTTGATGTCGGGATGGCTGCGCAACAATTTGGTCGTGGCGCCAAGACCACCGATACCCGGCATCTTGACGTCCATCAGCACCACATCGGGTTTCAGCTCCCGGGCCTTGATCAGGGACTCTTCCCCGGACTCGGCCTGACCAACTACTTGCAGGCCATCGATGTCAGCCAGCATTCGTGTAATGCCTGTACGAACGAGATCATGGTCATCGACTACTAGCACCCTAATCAAGCAGACACCTCGCGATATGGTCTTATAGGTTGCTGGACACCTTAGCAAAAAACCAAGGCGCAGACCTAGCTGCAAGCGTCATATATATAGCGATTGGGTGCAGCGCATGTGCCCACCGAGCGGCAGGCGGCTGCTTTTATCAGGAAACGCTCAGGAATCCTGGGGCTGCGGCTTAGCTTTGCCATTCAGCGCAGCAGAATGCTCTGCCAGGGTCGACGTCAGGCGGCGAATCGCATCCTGGTCTTCCTTGAACATCGCGCGGTAATCGCCCAGAACTTTTTCTTCAATCTGGCTCAGGTTTTCCAATTGAATGGGGGTGGCATTCCCGGTCAACACATACAGGACATCCACACCTCTTTCGGCGACGCGAGACAAGTAGTCAGCCTTGGGCGCGCGCCCTCCACTTTCATACTTGCCTTGTGCGTTGGCTTCAACGCCTCCTATCTCACCAAAAATTTTTTGCGACAGGCCAAGTCGCTCTCTTTCTTGCCTCAAACGCGAACCGATTCCACTCATTTGGATGTATGATCCTATTTTGCACACCCCAAGAGGTGACACATTCATCTCTTTGTTAAACGAACTTGAACGGTTTTGAACTATGCCCGGAATCCGTACTGCCGCACAAGCCAAGGCCTGGCTGGAACATCAAGGAAAGTCAGTTCAAGCGTTCGCCCGTGAACATGGCGTAGATCCGGCAACCACCTATCAAGTGCTCGCTGGGCGCAAAAAGGGACGGCGTGGAGAAGCCCACAAGGTAGCGGTCCTGTTGGGCATGAAAGAAGGGATCATCCTTACTGAAACTGATGGCCAAAACAGCGATCAGGAAGTTGTGTCCTGAAGCCAGTATGCGCTTATTCCACTTGAGTGCATGGTTTAGCTTGAGTGACAGATGCGCTCCATGCACCAGTAGGTCTCTTCTTCAATGACGACGCTCAAGCCCATGCGCTCGTAGAGCCGCTTGGCCGGGTTAGTCTTGAACACCGTCAAGCGCAACAAGCCCACGGGCTGAGCCTTCAGCGCCATCTGCTCCAATACCCATCTGCCCGCGCCAAGCCCACGACAAGCTTCGAGCATGTGCAATTCACGGATGTACAGCGCCTTGCTGTCGCGACTTAGGCTGACATAGCCCATCACCTCATCACCCTTGCAGATCAGCCAACTCTCACGCCCTGCCCAGGCGGTATCGAAGCCACTGTCGGACCACAACAAACCGTACTGCGAGTAGTAGCGGCTCATGGTCTCCTGAGTCAGGGTTCGCGCGAAGGGCAGGTCCTGATCCGTCGCAGCTTGTAGGCGAAACACCATTAGAGCGCTACCACTTGGCCGATCCACTGTTCGTCGTTGCGACGAGCAATCACCAACGCATCACCCGCACCCGGCACGGCGGCAAGCAAACGGCCATCAGGCCCCCAGGCAGCACTACACCCCGCGCATGCCCAACCACCCGAGGGGCCACCATGGTTGGCCATCAACACCAGCAGGTCATGCTCGACGGCATAGCCCTGGAGCAAGGCACTGTCGGTTGCATAACCACCCTCGCTGATCAACACACCAGCAGCGTATACATTGGCGCCCGCCTCGGCTGCCGCACCGGGATGGCTGGCGTGGGCAAAGTCTGCGCAAACCGCCAGCGCAATTCGATCATCCCCCCATTCGAGAGTGGCACCACCGCCTCCAGGGATAAACGCCGCTTCTTCGCCGGGGTGCAGATGTTGCTTGGTGTAGACCGCCAGGGAGCCGTCAGCCCCCAGTACCAGCGCGCCAATCAACACACCGGCTTCGGGTGCGCGGCGAATCGGCATCCCCACCACCACAGTCAACCGCAGTTCCTGCGACATCTCGCGCAGTGGCGCCAGCACAGCGTCCTCGGGCGCAATGGCCAAGCCAGCTGCCAGCGCCGGCTCATACCCGGTCAATGACAACTCCGGAAACACCAGCAGTTGCACGCCGCGTTCGGCCGCCGCACGCATCAACACCAAGTGCCGCTGGATATTGGCCGGCACATCGCCCGCGATGGAGATGGATTGAGCAGCAGCAAGGGTCAAGGCAGTCATGGTCGCGTCCAAACCGTCCATATCAAAGGGTCATCAGCCTATCTCAACCGATAGGAGTAAGTACCCCAACGTAATAGAAATTAATGATTGAAGCCGCCTACTCGCCTCTAGTAAGCTCCCTCCATCATTTGGAGCACAACATGTTGCAACTCACCCACACTCAGGTTTGCCCTGCTGCCAGCGCCCCGCGCTCGGTATCGGCTACCCGCGTGAACGGTTCGAGCGCAGCTGTAAGCTTTTATTTTGGGTATTGGTTTAGCCACTGGCGCGCCTGATACCTGAAATCGGCGCCCACTGTTCAAGGGGTCGCCTACCAGAGAAATCTAACCCCCGGTCGGCTCCCCGACCGGGGGTTTTGTTTTTTCAGACCTTCAAAATATTTAGTAAGAACACTTAAGGAATTACGACATGAACTACGCCACCTATTACCGCTACGACACCTCCACCGCATGGCGATTTAGCAAGCTCCGCTCGGGACAGCCTGCCGCCTCCGATCGGTCACCTCTTGGTGGCAAGCCAACACACGTAGCCGATACGGCCAATTGTCGAACACCCCAGTAGGGCCAAGCGCGCGGGAATAGCCCGCCGCTTGCCCAGGAAGCCTTGAATATGAACTCTGCCACCACCGCTCTGCCTGTCACCACACTGACCTGTGCCAATGAAGCGCTGTCCCAACGCCTGCCAAGTTCTCTTGATTTAAAGCACAAGCTGCCCCTGAGCCCGTTCCTCAACGAACAGATCCATGCCCATCGCCAAGCCGTGCGCGCCATCCTCAATGGCGAAGACTCACGCTTGCTGGTGATTGTCGGCCCGTGCTCGATCCACGACCCTGAATCGGCGATGGAATACGCGCGCAACCTGAAGAAACTGGCCCTGGAGGTCAGCGACCAGATGCTACTGGTGATCCGCGCCTACGTCGAAAAACCGCGTACCACCATCGGCTGGAAAGGCCTGGCCTACGACCCGCACCTGGACGGCAGCGATGACATGGCCGCCGGCCTCACCCTGTCACGCCAGTTGATGCGTGAAATGCTGCGCCTGGGCCTGCCGGTCGCCACCGAGCTGCTGCAACCGATGGCCGCCGGCTACTTCGATGACCTGCTCAGTTGGGTTGCGATTGGTGCGCGCACCACCGAATCCCAGATCCACCGTGAAATGGCCAGTGGCCTGGGCATGCCCGTGGGCTTCAAGAACGGCACCGACGGCGGCGTGGCGATTGCCTGTGATGCGATGCGCTCGGCATCCCACCCCCACCGCCACTTTGGTATCGACAGCCAGGGTCACCCGGCGATCATCCAGACCCCGGGCAACCCGGACACCCACCTGGTGTTGCGCGGTGGTCACCGTGGGCCGAACTACGATGCGCAAAGTGTGGCTCAGGTGAAGCTCGAACTGGCCAAGTCCAAGATCGCGACGCGGATCATGGTCGATTGCAGCCACGCCAACAGCGGCAAAGACCCGTTGCGTCAGCCAGCGGTGTTCAACGAAGTGCTGGAGCAACGCCTGCAGGGCGATACGTCGCTGATCGGCATGATGATTGAGAGTCACCTGTTCGAAGGTTGCCAACCGCTGAGCGGGTCGATGAAATATGGCGTGTCGGTGACGGATGGGTGCCTCGGTTGGGACAGTACCGAACAGCTGTTGCGCAGTGCTGCAGAGCGCTTGCGCGAACAACACACAATCATCTGACATGCAGCGCTCAGAATGTGCGGGCTTGCTCGCGACAGTGGTTATGGGTTGGAGCGCGGCATTTTGTGCTGGAGGAAGGCGACAGTTTCAGCTTTACCAGCCGCGCGCGCCCATCGCCATGGCAACCCCGGCAAGGTCGATACGCGGGTGATCAGGGTGATTAGTCCGCCGACTATTTAGGCCGCCGGCATAAATGGAGACCTTTCCTACGGGAACTGACGACGGTGGCGTGGCGGCCATCAGTGGCGATGGCCGTTGAGTGCTTGCTATAAAACGGGCACTTCTTTTTGAGGTTTTCGCCATGTCGTTACTGCATTTGCTGTTTGGGAAGCCGACTCAGGATGAATGGGAGCGAGTAAACGCGGTCAAGTCTTACAGAACCTGGAAGCTCTACGATTGCGGCATTGGCGTGGACGCGGCCGAGGTCGCAGAGTCGGAGAACTACAAGGAAGCCATACGCCAGGTTCGTCAGATGGAGGCCGATGATTCATGGGCCTGTTGATCATCGTGCCATTACTCGTCAGTGGTTATATGGTAAGCATTCGGCACCCATTTTTCTTCAATCGCCTGCACCGATTCCAAGGGCAACTGCTCTACCTACAAGTGGCGAGATTAGGCATGGTGTGCCTCATTGTCGCTACAATCCTGAGTGCTGCAATACTCGCGCTATCAAAGCAAAAGCTCCACGTCGCAGGCCACGAAATCACAACAGACTACAGCCGCTACCTGGGCGACATGCTGGTTCGGCTCGACATCGCCAATGAGCGAAACAGCGCATTGTGGGTGTTTCTAATCCAGATCGGGCTCAGTGCCATGCTGCTTCCTTTTGGCTGGGGAGCCTTCTACGTAAGTGCAAAAAAGAAAGTACTGAAACTTGAAACGGACACACAGCTCAACTATCTGCTGTCATTGGAAGTGCTTGAGGGCAACCCGTTCAGGGTCTTGCTGAGAGAGTCCATTGAACAACGCGCACCTTGCATGTTCAGCTTGAGTGATCGCAAGGTGTATGTCGGGATCGTGATATTTGTAGGCGCGCCCACTGAATCCGAAGGCATTGACCATGCCTTCACCCTGCTTCCCATTCTTAGTGGCTACCGGGATAAGGACACATTGGAAGTCACCCTCGACACTCACTACACACATGCGCAACTGCCCCAGCCCATCATGCTGATCCAGGAAAACGTCGTATCTGCCACCCGCTTCGACTTCACCACCTGGAACACCTTCCAATCCCGTAAAAACCGCAAGCCCCGACAAAGCCAGTTCTATCAACACCGCCCGGCACGCCCGATGAAAGCCACGCGGGCCTGTGCTTGAGGCGCACATACACGCTCAGGCCAACTCGACACAAAAATGCTCTTGCGGGCTTGGGCATTCGTGACCTGCGGTAAAGACTCCTTTTCGGTTTCGGCGGTGTTTCCGAAGGAACGACGGGCGGATACTCGACTCCATTGTTCACACGCCCTTCTGGAGTTACTGATGTCTATCCCCGCGCAAAACGTCCCAGCCTTTGGCCTCGGCACCTTCCGCCTGCAAGGCCAGGTAGTGATCGACTCCGTCAGCACCGGCCTGGAACTGGGCTATCGCGTCATTGATACCGCACAGATCTACGAGAACGAGGCAGACGTTGGCCAGGCCATTGCCGACAGCGGCATCCCCCGCGACGAGCTGTTCATCACCAGCAAGATCTGGATCGCCAATTTCGCTGAAGGCCAGTTGATCCCCAGCCTCAAGGAAAGCCTGCGCAAACTCAAAACCGACTACCTGGACCTGACCCTGATCCACTGGCCATCGCCGGAAGGCAAGGTGCCCGTTGCAGAGTTCATGGGCCAATTGCTGGAAGCCAAACGCCTGGGCCTGACGCGCCAGATCGGTATTTCCAACTTCACCATCGACCTGATGAAGCAGGCAATTGCCGCAGTCGGTGCCGAGCACATCGCCACCAACCAGATCGAACTGCACCCCTACCTACAAAACCAGCAGGTGGTGGATTTCGCCACTGCCCACGGTATACAGATCACTTCGTACATGACCCTGGCCTACGGCGAAGTGCTCAAGGACCCGGTGATCAAGCAGATCGCCGAGCGCCATCAAGCTACCCCGGCGCAAGTGACCCTGGCTTGGGCCATGCAACTGGGTTATGCGGTGATCCCCTCCTCGACCAAACGCGCCAACCTCGACAGCAACCTCAAGGCCCTGCAACTGACCTTGAGCGCCGCCGACATGGCGCAGATCGCTGGCCTGGAACGCGGGCACCGCTTGACCAGCCCCAAGGGCATTGCACCGAAGTGGGACTAGGCCCCGGCCACCGGCGTGCGGGATAACTCTCGCAGCCATGGCAACACCCGCAGGCCGGTAGCGGCCTGCGGCGGGTCGATGATGTCCATGAAGTGTTCGAGATTGACGTTGTCCGGCACGCCGGGCAACCGTACCAGCACGGCCGGTGTTGTACCGGACGGGGCACCCAGGTCCAGGTGGTCGTAGACCAGTACATGCCGCGCCTGGGGTTGCGGCCCGCAGGTCTGCACCGTGAGCCCGGCATTGATGATCAGCACATCAAAGGGTTCAGCCGGAATGGCCGTAAGAATCTGGACTTCTTCGAAGGTCTGCACCGGGACAATCCGGTGGTACCCCAGTTGATTGAGCATTTTTTCGATGTACAGCCGCTGCAGGTGCTGTTCATCGGCAATCAGGATGGTCAGTGCTTTGTTTGGCATGGCAAACCCCTGGCAGGCAGCGCTCGTCAGTGAGCGTGGCCCATTCTCCAGACATATCCCGAAGACAAAATCAGGCTTGTTCCCCTTCTATGTAGGAGTTCTCCCAAATACACCGAATGGCTATCTACCCCAGTCATGCCACCTTGCTGTAAAGGCTCAAGCCGTGATGCAAGGCTTCGATGGCCACGCCGACGGCATCGGCTGCTGCTCCCAGTGCTTCGCAATCACGTCGCTCACACACGCCCTCCAATGTTTCGCAGGCTGTGATCAACGCTCGGGCCTTAACCATCCGTGCGCCACCTTTTACGCGATGGGCCAGGTCGTGCAGCTTGGCGAAGTCCGCGCGATTCAGCAGGGCAGGCAAGAGCGCACCATCGCCCTCTAGGCTGCCAATCAATGGCTCCAGCAATTCATTGAGGCCGGCCTGGTCATCCCCGACCAGCGTGATCAAAGCATGCAAGTCAAACAACGGCTCAGCCTCATGCTCTGCACTGGCGACCGTGCATGCGGCCAAAGCCGAGCGCAAGTCTTCAAGCCCCGTGGGTTTGAACAGGCAACCATCCATGCCCGCCTGGCGGCAGCGCTCGGCTTCTTCCGGCTGGGCGTTGGCGGTAAAGCCCAGCAACAGGCAAGGTTGCAGGCCGCGCTCACGCTCCTGTGCGCGGATATCTCGCGCCAGCGCGTAACCATCTTTGAGAGGCATGTTGCAGTCGGTGATCACCCCGTCAAAGTGCCCGGCCTGCCACAGGTCAAGCCCTTGCACACCGTTTTCGGCTGTCGTGATGCGATGCCCCAGGAAGCTCAGTTGTCGCTTCAGCAGCAGGCGGTTGGCCGGGTAGTCATCCACCACCAGGATGCTCAGCGCACGCACCGCAGGAAACTGAGAAACCGGTGCCGTGACCGGCGCGGCGGCAGCCAGTGCCAACGTCAATGTCACATCCACCCGCGTGCCCCTGCCCAGCACACTGCTCAAATGCAACTCTCCCCCCATCATTTCGCATAGGTTGCGACTGATCACCAAGCCAAGGCCCGACCCGCTGCGTGCCGACTGCTCGTTGTTACTGCCTTGGATAAATGGGTTGAACAAGCGCTGCTGGTCCTCTGCGCTGATTCCAATACCACTGTCTTCCACCCATAGCCGCAGGTTCAGTTGGCCGTCCACCAAACGCGCGCCTTGGGCGCCCAGGCGTATTTGGCCTGTGGTGGTGAATTTGATCGCATTACCCAACAAGTTTGACACCACCTGCTTGAAACGCAGCGGGTCGATCATCACCGGATGGTCGATCAAGGGGTCGAGCGCTACCTGCAGCGCCAGTCCCTTGTCGCGCGCCAGCCCTTCGAACACCCGCGCCACCGATGCCAGCAACTCATGCAGGTTGGCAGGCTCCAGGGCCAGGGACAAATGGCCGGATTCGATGCGCGCAATATCCAGAATGTCACCGATCAGCTCCAACATACTGCGCGACGCCACCGATGCCACTTCCAGCGCATCGCGATCGGCATGGCCCTGCTCTGCGTTCTTCAGGGCCAGTTCGATCATGCCAATCACTGCATTCATGGGCGTGCGGATCTCATGGCTCATGGTCGCCAGGAAGGTAGTCTTGGCCCGGTTGGCGGCGTCTGCGTCTTCCTTGGCTTCCTGCAGTTGGCCGAGCAGGCGCTGGCGCTCGCTGACATCGACCCAACCGGCGATCATACCCACGACTTTTTCATCACCGTCGCGGTACGGCAGCATCCATTGGTAGATGGTCAACACTTCACCAGTGGGCACCTTGAGCACGCGATCATGGATCTGTGGCTCGCCGCGTTCCATCAAGTGCATGTAGTCGGCATGGAACGACCGGGCCTGGGGCGGGTTACCGGTGTCGGTTTCCACCACGGTCTTACCGATCACATCTACCAGTTTGAAGCCAAACACATCGAGGTAAGCGTTATTACAAGCCATCAACCGTCCCTGGCGATCACGCACGTAAATCGGGTGGGGCGTGCCGTCGATCAATACGCTCATAAAGCGCATCTGGTCGCTTAACGCGCGCTCGGCCTGGGCACGTTTGTGAATCAGGTTACGCAGGTAGAGCCCCCATCCCAGGGTCACCAGCAGCAACAGTGCGGCCAGGCCGAAGCCTTGGATAATCACATTGCGGTGGCGTAGCCAGTAACTGTCCTCGATGATGATTTCGCTGCGCCAATGGTTTGTCAGCTCGTCCATTTCTTCAGGGGGCATGCTCAACAGCGCTTTGTCGAGGATCGAATACAACTCCAACTGGCTGCGGTTGACGCCAAAGGTGATGCGCGCAGGCTCCCTGCCGACTGTACTGGTGATGCGCAAACGGTCACGGTAGTTGCGCGCGATCATGTAGCGTGCGCTGATCAGCGTTAGCACGGTCGCGTCGGCGCTGCCGTTGGCGACCATGGCCAAGGCCTGCTCGGGATTTTCGACGTTCAACAGTTCGATATTGGGGTAATCCCGGGTAATCTGAGCCGCCAGGCTGTTGCCGGCAATAAACGCCAGGCGCTGGCCAGGCAAGTCCTCCAACGTGACCCGCCGCCGCTCGTCATCGCGCACCACCAACACATAGGGATTGGACAGGTAAGGCCGGGTAAAGCGGATTTTCTCGGCGCGTTCGCTACTGGGCGTGACCACTGCCAGCATGTCCACTTGGCCCCTGCCGGCCTCGTCTATTTGCTTGGGCAGCGAACTGCCCCGCTCTACATCGAACTTTAAGCCAGTGCGCAAGCTGATGCGCGACAGCACCTCGGCGCTCAAACCTTCGAACTGCCCCTGTTCGTCAAAAAACGATAACGGCGCAAACTTACCCAGTACGGCCACTTTCACCCGCGGGTGCTTGTCCAGCCAGCGCTGTTCGTTAGCGCTCAAGCGCAACCGCTCTGCTTCCAGCAACCCACTGCCACCAGCGCTCCAACGCCGCAGGATCTCCAGTTGCTGGCTGGCCGGCACGCTCGCCAGGGCGGCATTGACAATGTTCAACAAGCGCGTGTTGTCGTGGGTAAAGGCAAACCCAAACGGGTTGACCTCCAGGCTGGAAAAATCAGCCATGCGTACATTGTTGAGGTGATTCTTGTTGATCAGGTATTGGGTGCTGATGGCATCGCCCAGGTACACATCCGCCTGGCCGAACGCCACTGCGCCGATGGCTTCGAACGTCGACGCAAAGAGCTGCAGATGGGCGTTGGGATAGAACGCCTGGACGGCATCGGGTTGCATGTAGTGGTACAGCATCGCCACACGCTTGCCGGCAAGGTCGGCGCTGAGCGCTTGACGGTCTTCCGTGCGAGTCACCAACACCGGCTGGTCGTTGGCGTAGGAACGGGACAATACCAACTGCGAGTCGGCCGCCTCATAGCCGTTGGCCGAGCCTACAAAATCCACCTTGCCCGCTTTGAGTGCCTCGATCACTTCATCGCGGGTGTCGTAACGTTGCACATCGACGGCGATATTCAAGCCTTGGGCCAGCAACGCCGCATAGTCCCCGGTGATGCCTTCGAGTTCGTCGTTATTGTTGGTCAAGTCGAAAGGGGCATAATCGGGTGCCGACACCCCCATCACCAGCCTGCGGCGCTCACGCAGCCAGCGCCAGTCGGCCTCATCCAGCGTCACCGCAGGGTTTTCCAGCATGGAGTGGCCCAGCAGCTTCAGGGGGTGCGGTTCATCCAGGGCCATCACTGCCACGGGCAATAGCCCCATCAGCAGGATGGCCAGGCGTTTAACCAACCCGTGGGTGTTCATTTCAGATCAGATGATTGCGCTGGGCGAACTTGGACAAGTGCACCACTGAAGACATATGCAGCTTTTCCTTGAGCCGGGTCTTGTAGGTACTGATGGTCTTGTGGCTGAGCAACATATCTTCGGCAATTTCCTTGTTGCCCAAACCCAGGGCTAGCTTTTGCAGCACCGTCAGTTCTCGGTCCGACAGGGAATCCACCAGTGCCTGTTCAGTGGTCTGCAGGTCATCACGTCGCACCGAACTGGTGGGCAGGCTGGGGAAGCAGCTGTAGTTGGACATCACCGCCTTGATCGCCTTTTGCAGCTCGTCCAGCTCCCCGGTCTTGGCCACAAAGCCCATGGCCCCGGCGCGCATGCAGCGGGTGGAAAAGAACACCGCCAGGTAAGAGGTGAGTACCAGGATCCTGCAGGGCAGCTCCAGCGCCTTGATCCGGCTGATAACCTCCAACCCGCCAAGCTTGGGCATCGCAAGGTCCAGAATGACCAGGTCGGGGCGCTCCTCTCGGGCAATCTGCATGGCATCAGCACCGTTACCCGCTTCAAAAACCTTATCGAAGCCTTCCTGCTTCAACAGGTACTTCACGGTGGCGCGTATAAAAGGGTGATCGTCCACAATTAAAGCTTTGTTGCTCATAAGACTCCCCTGGGAGGATCAGTACGCTTACATTTCACGCGGGACCTATCTACCTGTGAGAAGTAACAGTTCCGACAAACGGTGCTGATTACTCTGCGCAACACTTCAGGCAGTTCAGGTCCCTCCTCTTGAAAAACACGGTAAACACGTAAAGCCGCACCCGGGTTCCTGGGCAGGCGCAAGCGCGCAACCTTAACAACGGCGTGTTTTTTCAAATGAAGGGATAGTCTCGAATGCTTGTAGGACTTTTCCTCGCTAAAGCATAGCCAGTTTTGCGCAAGGCAAAGCAGGCCAACCGGAGGCCTATTCGGTCGTGCTAGGGCTCCAGAATGCCTGTACCACCAGGGTCGACATCGAGATCCGCGCCACTAGCGCATCCAGCTCGTCACCGTCCACCGAGGTCACTGCCAGGGTGGCTTCGATCTCCACCTCTTCAGTACCGAATGGCCGTACATCCACATCACTGGCCGGGTAATTGCAACGCGCAAGTTCGGCCTCCAACAAGGCCAACACCGCCTTTTGCTGGGTACGGCGGGCGATGACATACAGGATATTGGTGACCTCCGCCGACACCACGTCCAGCGGCTGGCGGTTGATGTTGTTGACGATCGGTCGTAACAGCGTGTTGGCCGCCAGCACGAACAGCGTGCCCAGCAGCGCCTCGAGGACCAGGTCGGCACCCGCACAGGCCCCCACCGCCGCCGATGCCCAGAGCGTGGCGGCGGTGTTGAGCCCGCGCACGTTGCCCTCTTCGCGCATGATCACGCCGGCCCCCAGGAAACCAATGCCTGACACCACATACGCAACCACGCGCACCGCGCCTTCGGCGCCACCCAGGCGATTAGCCATGTCGACAAAAATGGCCGCGCCGACCGCCACCAGCACGTTGGTACGCAAGCCCGCCGTGCGCTGGCGGTACTGGCGCTCGAAGCCGATCAGGCCGCCGAGGATAAACGCAGCAGTGAGGCTGACCAGGGTATCGATCAAGGAATTGAGGTTGATGTTGTTGATTGCTTGCATGAAATAGCTCCATCAATGCAGCAGCAAATTGCGCACACAGCTCCCGAGTCAGTCGGAAACTGGTTAGCGTTGATGAGAGAGGATCGAAACAGGGCCAGGACTGGCCACCGCCGGGATGCCGCTTCTCGCGTTTATATGGCGAGACAACGGCATCGGAAAAATGCGCGTTACCTTGCCAAGCCATTACCGGTTACTGAAACCGGCTGACAACTGTCACTTGAACAAGTACCCACTGAGGGCCTCCGCTATGGATGAAAACGCGCGCAGCTTACGCCCCGATGACGAGAGAGTAAACGGTAGGAAGTTTCCGCATTATGAATAAGAATATTCCTCGCCTTTGTAGTGAGCGGGCTTGCCCCGCGCTGGGCTGCGCAGCAGCCCCAAACCAGGCGCCTGAATCATGTCTGAAAGACCGCGGTGACTGGGTTGGGGCGGCTTCGCCACCCAGCGCGGGGCAAGCTCGCTCACCACAAAAATGTGGCCGCCTTTCGTTTCCTTAACTGACGGGTATTAGAGGGTCCGTGTCTGGCCGGTCCCGCTCCACCCTCGCCAGGTAATCCTCAACCTGCCCCCCCATCAACGCCTTGACCTGAATCGACACCCTGTTCACCTGCCGCCCCATGGTGATCCCCTCACGCGTGCGCACCTGCACATAACCGAGCCTGAGCCAAAAACGTTCCGCCTTGGTATTGCCAATGACCACCGTCAACCGCAGCCAGTGGGCACCGTTCTTAACAGCCCAAACCTCAAGGTCTGAATGCAGCCGTTGCGCAAGGCCAGTGCCCCGCAAGCCCACATCCACCAACAGCAGCCCGATATGCCACACACCTAACGCCAGCAGGTCCGCCGCAATGTTCACCACGGCGACCAGTTGGCCGCGAGCATCGCGGTAACCGAGCCAGTACATCCGGCTGCAGTGCCAGCCTGGCGGCAACTGCCCTCGCAACTCTTCACGCGCCTCGGTCGGCGTAGCCGGCTCGCCGTTGACTGCGATGAAATATTCCGGCGCCCGCTCAAAAAACCGCTGCAGCTCTGCCTCGTCGCCAGCGCCCAGCTCACTCACTCGAACGCCGTCCACGGAACTACCGGGTAGCCCCCATGAATCAACGCCCATACTCAATCCTCCCGCGTCAGCACTTCCAACAATTCAATCTCAAAGCGCAGATTGCTGTTGGGCTTGATATGCGCGCCCATCGAGCGCTCGCCATACGCCAGGTGCGCGGGCACGAACAGCGTGCGCACACCCCCCACCTGCATGCCCATCAGGCCCTGGTCCCAGCCTTTGATCACCCGGCCCGTGCCGATCACGCATTGGAAAGGCTTACCTCGTTCCCAAGAGGAGTCGAACACGGTGCCGTCCTCCAGGGTGCCGGTGTATTGGGTGGTGATCAGGGCGCCCTTGACCACGGTTTTACCGTCGCCCAAGCGAATGTCGGTGACCTGCAGTTCGTCGTTGCTCATGAGGATTCCCATTGGATGCGCAAAGGCTGGGGTTTTCTCAAAAGCGTGGGTATTTGGCAAGCCTTGGCGCTATCAACCTTGGCCAGAGGCGTGGCAAGTCGCAGCCTGGTGCATCTGCACTATCCTGAGCCCCAGGTGTCGTACTCCCATGCGCCCCTGCCCCGGAGACCCTATGACCCAGGACGTACTTGCCAAGGAAACCAACCGCCGCCAACTGCAGCAGATCATCTCCGGGTTGTCCGACGGCGTGATCCTGGCCGAGGTCGATCAAACCCTGCTGTGGGCCAATGAGGCCGCCCTGGCCATGCATGGCGTTGGCGATGTGATGGGGCTGGGGGCCAATGGGCAGCAATACGCCGAGCGCTTCGCCCTGCGCTATCGCAACAACCACCCTGTATTGCCAGAAAACTACCCCCTGGCCCGAGCCGCATTGGGTGATGAATTCAGCGATGTGGTGGTGGAAGTCACCCCCACCGCCGGCCAGGACAGAACCTGGGTACACCGCCTGCGCAGCCTGGTGATCACCGACTCCAAGGGCGAACCGGAGCTGTTGGTGCTGATCCTCAGTGACGCCACCGAATGGGCCAGCGCCGAGCAGCGCTTCGAGAAAACCTTCAACGCCAACCCCGCACCCGCCGTCATCTGCCGCCTGAGCGACCTGCGTTACATCAAGGTCAACCAAGGCTTTTTGGAGATGACCGGCTACAACCGCGATCAGGTCATCGGTAAATCCGTCTACGAGTTGGATGTGCTGGAACAAGCCGAGCGCAAGGACCTGGCCATCCAGCGCCTGGGCGAAGGCGCGACCATCCCGCAGATGCAAGCTGAACTGCGGCTGCCTGCAGGCGGCAGCAAACTGGTGATCGTCGCCGGCCAGCCGCTGGACATGAACGAGGAGGATTGCATGCTGTTTTCCTTCATGGACCTGGAACCGCGCCGCAAGGCCGAAATTGCCCTGCGCCAGAGTGAGGAGCGCTTCGCCAAGTCGTTCCGTCTGACGCCCGTGCCCACCCTGGTATGCAGCGCCGACAACCGCCAGGTGGTGGACATCAACGAAGCCTTTATGAGCATCACCGGCTATATCAGTGAAGAGCTGATCGGCAAATCCATCGAGGACATCGACTTTATCGACAGCCCCAAGGCGGGCGCGCTGTTGTTCGCCACCCTGGAAAAAGCTGGCAACCTCGACGGCCAGGATCTCAAGGTGCGCAAGAAAGGTAACGAGGTAATCGACTGCGTGGTGTCCGCCGACACCGTGATCATCCAGGACGTGCCCTGCTACTTGCTGGTACTGATGAACATCACCGAACGCAAACGCTCGGAG
The DNA here is from genome assembly GCF_050432925.1 of Pseudomonas sp. 18175. NCBI lineage: Bacteria > Pseudomonadati > Pseudomonadota > Gammaproteobacteria > Pseudomonadales > Pseudomonadaceae > Pseudomonas > Pseudomonas sp. 18175. Next base: position 194,124 of record NZ_JBKFTO010000005.1, read on the forward strand.
CTGGAGCTGGTGGCCGCCATCGAGGAGGTGATGCAGGACGCCTCTTGGTTCAGCCAGACCCTGATCGAGAAACTGGCCAACGCCAAGAGCGTCAACAGCCCCAACCTGCCCAACGTGGCCTTCACCGATCTCACTGCTCGCGAACGCGATGTGCTGGGCCTGATCTGCGAAGGGCTGGCCGACAAAGAGATCGCCTCGCGCCTGAAACTGGCACCCAACACCGTGCGCAACCATGTGGCCACGGTGTATTCCAAGCTGGGGGTGCACAGCCGCAGTGCGGCCATCGTCTGGGCCCGTGAACGCGGGCTGTTTGCCGGGGAACTGCGCCTCAAGAAATAGCCGCTGAAAGTGCAAATGCACTAGGGCGGCTAGTGCGAATTCGCCTTATGACAGCGCAAGGCAAGCCATAACCTTCAAGACATCACACCTATGCCCTGAAGGAACCCGCATGTTTACCCTCGCCCAACTGCGAAATTGCATCGAAGAAGGCCTGACGCCGCTGACATGTGAGTTCACCCTGTGCCGGGACGCGTCCCTGACCCTCAAAGTCTTCGACGCGCAGACCGGCCGGGTTGATCTGGTGGTCACCGGGATCAGCACCAACCGGCTGCAGACTCCGCAAGAAGTGGAAAAGATGGTGGAAGAATTGCGCTACGAACTGCAAAGCAACAACGTCGGCAAACTCACGCTGGATGACTGGCCTTCAACGACGCCCCTATGAAATAGAACACCCCGCCTCCGACGATAAACGCACCCAACATGTAAAACATGTAGTGGGCTGGCAGGCTCGCCAGCACCAGCCCGCATAACACCGGCCCCAGGGCGGCGCCGAGGTTGGACAGGTTTTGCGCCCCGTAATACATACCGCGCAGGTGGTCCGGGGCGATGCGGTCGATAAACATGTACTCGGCCGGAAACACAATGATCTCCCCCACCGTGAACACCGCCATCGCCAACACCCACCACAGCACGCTGGTGGACAGTGCAAACCCCACCAACCCGAGCATGAACATGCCCAGGCCGGCGATCAGCCATTGGCCCAGGTAGCGGTGGGAAATGCGTCGGCCGATTACGTACTGCAAGGCGATGACCAGCACGGCGTTGGTGGTCAGCACGGCGCTGACCACGGTGTAGGTGTAGTCGGCGGTGGTGGTGGTCACCAGGTATTGCGACAGCCACGCCGTGAACTGGCCGAACACCACCGCACTGAGCACGCCGCCAAGGGTGAAGCACACCAGGCGATGATCCTTGAGCAACACACGCCCGACCGCAAGAAACGGCACCGGCTTTTGCGTGGTGTCCACGGTGGTCAAGGTCCGATCGCCCCAACGCCAGTACAGCAGGAAAAACCCTACCCCCAACAGCGCCGACAACATGAACGGCAGGCTGATATCCAGCTTGGCCACCATCGCCCCAAAGAACGGGCCCACGGCGTAACCGATATTGGTCAGGGTGTACTTGATGGAAAACACTTCACTGCGCGCATCTTCGGGCAGCAGGCTGGCAAAACCGGCCTTTACCGCGATATCGATCACGGCATACGCCAGGTTGATCAGGATCAGGCAGCTATAGAATGCCCAGATATTCTGCGCGAGCACCGTGCCGAGAAAACCCAATGCAAACAATATCGTCAGGCCAAGCAGCAAGCGGTAGCTGTTGATGCGGTCCACCAGAAAGCCGCCGTACACGCTGAGCAAGGAACCCACGATCAGCGAACTGCCGATCACCAGGCCGACCTGGGTGATGTCCAGGGCAAAGTGACGGGTGAGGTAGATAACGAGGTAGGGAAACGTGATCGCCTTGGCCAGCGTCAGCAACAGCGTGGCAGACAGCAACAGGTTCACGGTGCGGGGGTAGTTTCTTATTGTGGCAAGCATCCTGCTCTCTTTCTTCTAAGGTAACGCGGCCTTTATAGCCGGTTACCTTAACCCAGGAACAGGGGTAGAACACGGGTCATTTCTTGACGGGGGTGATCTCAAGGATGGTGCCGTTGGTGGTCTTGAGCAGCACGAACTTATCGCCGACCCGCGACCATTGGCTGTCGGCCTCAGGTTGCTTGAGGCCGCGTTTTTTCCAATCGCTGACAGCCGACTCCTTGCGCATCAGGATATCCGGGGCGCGGTCGCCTTCTTTCAAGTCACGGGTGTTGATGTTCGAAGGTTGCACAGTTTCCTGGGGCGTATCCCCGGCCTGCACGACAAAGCTGGCGGTGGATAGGCTGGTGGCGAGCAACAGGCTGGCGATCACGGCGTTGGATTTCATGGGTGCTCCTTCAATGAGTGGTGCTTACCCAAGTTCCGACCGCTACCACACACGATCATTCAATCAAACCTCTGTGGCGAGGGAGCTTGCTCCCGCTGGGGTGCGCAGCAGCCCCAAAAAGCCCTCACCGAGAAATACCTGAAAACCTCAGCGTATGAGTTGGGGCCGCTTCGCAGCCCAGCGGGAGCAAGCTCCCTCGCCACACAGTCTTCACCTTCACCCAATCTACCCATTGCCCACATGAAATAATTCCTGTAATTTTTCATGAAATTATTCGACATAAATTTCATGACACCCCAAGAAGAGCTCGCCACCCTCGCCGCGCTGATCCACGACCTGCGCAAGCACAAGAGGCTCACCCTCGCCCAGCTCGCGCAAAAGGTTGAACGTTCGGTGGGTTTCCTGTCCCAAGTCGAGCGCGGCCTGTCGCGGCCGACCGTGGCAGACCTTACCGCCATCAGCCACGCCCTCAACGTACCCACCACCTACTTCTACAGCCAGCCCAAACCCAAGGCGGTGGATTGGATTACCCGTCCCAATGAGCGGCGCACGGTGTACTACGCCAATGGCATCACCGACATCCTCGTCTCGCCGAGCATGAGCGGCGCCTTCTCGATGCTCGACAGCCTGTTGGCCCCCGGTGCCAACAGCGGTGAACACACCATGAGCGACCGCGCCGAACAGGCCGGTTTTGTGCTGGAAGGCGAGCTGACGCTATGGGTGGAAGGTGAACCCGAGTCAGTCACCCTCCTCCCAGGCGACAGCTTCCACCTGGCCAGCTTTGCCCATTGCCGCTACGCCAACCTGACTGACCTGCCCACCCGCATGCTGTGGGTTTACAACTAGGAGCTGCACCCGTGAAAAGCCATCCCGCCTCTCTATTGGCCGAAGTCCGGAGCTTTCGTCAGAACCACCCCGACGTGCGTTACGTCGACCTGATTGCCCTGGACATTCCCGGGCATTTCTACGGCAAGCGCTACCCGGTGGAGATGCTGGAAAAGGTCGCCGCCGGCAGCCCATTGAAGCTGCCGCAGAACGCGGTGCTGCTGGGCGTCCAGGGTGGGTTGTTCAAAATCGGCGACTATTGCTTCAACGACGGCGACCCGGACGCCAACCGGCGCCTGGTGCCGGGCACGCTCAAGCCGGTGAGCTGGGAGTCCCAGCCGCTGGGGCAGATGCTGATCACCTCGGATGGCACCGAAGCGCCCATCGAATTCGAACCCCGCGAAGTGCTGGTCAAGGTGCTGGAGCGCCTGCACCACAAGGGCATCCACCCGGTGGTGGCGTTTGAGCTGGAGTTCTACCTGTTCGACAAGAAACTCGAAGGCGGCTTGCCGCAATTCGCCCGCGACCCGCTGAGCGATGACGCCGATGACCAGCCCAACCTGCATATCGAACGCCTGTCGCGGTTCAGCGAGGTACTGGACGACATGGCCCAGACCGCCAAAGACCAAGGCATCGACATCACAGTGATCACCGCCGAGATCGGCCCCGGTCAGTTCGAAATCAACTTCGGTCACCTCGACGACGGCCTGCGCGCCGCCGACTGGGCCGCCCTGTTCTGCCGCAGCACCCGTGGCGTGGCGCTCAAGCACGGTTACCGCGCTAGCTTCATGGCCAAGCCCTACCTGCAATACCCCGGCAGCGGCATGCATGTGCATGTCAGTCTGTATGACGGTGCCGGCAATAACCTGCTGGCGGCACACCAGCAACAACCGCTGCGCCACGCCGTGGCCGGTTGCCTGGAATTGCTGCCCCACTGCATGCCGATTTTTTCGCCGAACCATAACGCCTTCCGCCGCCTGGGCAGCACGGTCAACGCCGCCACCCGCGCCAGCTGGGGCTTTGAAGATCGCGACGCGTGCGTGCGCATCCCTGAGTCCGACCCGCGCAACCTGCGCATCGAGCACCGCCTGGCCAGTGCCGATGCCAACCCGTACCTGGTGCTGGCGGCGATCCTCGTCGGCTTGGAGCACGGCCTTGAAGCCAAGCGCGAACCCATCGCCCCGCTGAACGAGGACCGCACCAGCGGCACCGATTTCCCCGTGGAAATGCTCGACGCGGTGCGCGCCATGCAGCATCAACCGGTATTGCGCGATAAGCTGGGCGCCGAATTTATCGATGTGTACTGCGAGAACAAACGCCAGGATCACTTGGCATTCCAGCAAGAGATCCACGCGCGGGAATATCGCTGGTTTCTCTAACTTCCAAGGATTCACCGATGACCGACCAAAGCGCCCCGGCCCTCAAGGAAATCTTCAACGTCGAACGCCTGCGGCACATCGCCACCGAGATGACGGCGGTGTACCCGGCATTCGACGCCAAAGCGTTCCTCAAGCATGCCACGGCGGGGCTTGCCGAGTTGTCGGTGATGCAGCGCATGGCACGGGTCAGCGAGAGCCTGCACGCCGTGATCCCGCTGGATTACCCGCACACCCTCAAATTGCTGTACGCCCTGGCGCCGCGCTTGAACAGCGCGTTTGTGAGCCTGTTTCTGCCGCACTTCGTTGCCAGCTATGGCCTGGGGGATTTCAAGCGTTCCATGGACGCGCTCAAGTATTTCACCACCTTCGGCTCTGCCGAATTCGGCATCCGCCACTTTATGCTGCACGACTTCCAACGCACCCTGGCGGTAATGCAAACCTGGTCACTGGACAGCAATGACCACGTACGCCGCCTCGCCAGCGAAGGCTCGCGACCGCGCTTGCCGTGGTCGTTTCGCCTGGCCGAGGTACAGGCCAACCCCGAGCTGTGCGCTACGATTCTCGACAACCTCAAGGCCGACCCCAGCCTGTATGTGCGCAAGTCGGTGGCCAACCACCTCAACGACATCACCAAAGACCACCCGGACTGGGTGCTCACGCTTATCGAAGGCTGGTCCCTGGACAACCCCCACACCGCCTGGATCGCCCGCCATGCCTTGCGCAGCCTGATCAAACAAGGCAACCCCCGTGCCCTCACGCTCATGGGCGCCGGGGCCAAGGCCGAGGTTAAGCTTCACGGGTTAAACGTGACGCCAGCAGTGATCAACCTGGGGGAACGGATCGAGCTGTCATTCAGCCTGGAATCCACCGCCAACACCGCGCAAAAACTGGTGGTGGATTACGCCATCGACTATGTGAAAAGTGCAGGGCACAGTGCGAAAAAGGTGTTCAAGCTCAAGGCGTTTACCCTGAAGGCCGGGGAACACCACAGCCTCAAACGCGAGCAGCATATTCGCGAGTTGACCACGCGCAAGCACTACCCGGGGCGGCATGTGGTGCATGTGTTGGTGAATGGGGAAAAGCTGGGCAGTGCGGAATTCGAACTACGGGCCTGACACGATCCACTGCCCCTGCACAGACCCCATGTGGGAGCGGGGGGGGGGGGGGGGGGGGGGGGGGGGGGGGGGNGGTGCATGTGTTGGTGAATGGGGAAAAGCTGGGCAGTGCGGAATTCGAACTACGGGCCTGACACGATCCACTGCCCCTGCACAGACCCCATGTGGGAGCGGGCTTGCTCGCGAATGCGGCGTGTCAGTCGCCACATGCATTGACTGAACCACCGCATTCGCGAGCAAGCCCGCTCCCACAGTTCTAAGCCGGTTTCGTCAGAGAGGTTTCGCCCAGCAATAGGCCTTGCTCCCGCGCACACAGTTCCACCACGTAATCCCATAGCACTCTGAGCCGCACCGACTTGTGCAACTCCCTGCGCGAGCTGATCCAATAGCTGCGCATAATCCCCTCCCCCGGCAACAGCGCCACCAAATCCGGATCGCCAGCTGCCATAAAGCACGGCAACACCGCGATCCCCAGCCCCGAGCGTGCCGCCTGGTGCTGGGCGATCACGCTGGTGCTGTGGAACACCACCTTGGGGTTGCGGCAGAAGCTGCTGAGGAATTTCAGCTCCTGGCTGAACAGCAAGTCGTCGACGTAATCGATCCACGCATGGGCGGCGAGGTCTTCGCGTTTTTCGATCGGTGGGGTGCGCTCCAGGTAGGCGCGACTGGCGTAGAGTGCCAGGCGGTAGTCGGTGAGTTTGCGCGTGACCAGTTGATCGACGCTGGGGCGTTCCAGGTGGATGCTGATTTCCGCTTCGCGGTTAAGGATGCTGACAAAGCGCGGTACGGCGACCAGTTCCACTTCCAAGCCTGGATAGCGCTCGAACAGCCCGCCCATGCGGCTGGCGAGAAACATAACGCCCAGGCCTTCGGCCACGCCGAGGCGGATCTTGCCCAGGGGCGCGGCGGAGTGGGTCAGTTCGTCTTCGGCCAACAGTGCGACGTTTTCCATGGCTTCGGCGTGCTTGAGCAAGGCTTCGCCAGCAGGGGTCAGTTCGTAGCCCTGGGCGTGCTGCACGAACAACGCGGTGCCCAGGCTTTTCTCGATGGCCTCGATATGCCGGGCGACGGTGGCATGGGTGGTTTTCAGGCGTTGCGCGGCGGTCAGCAGGCGGCCGCTGCGTTGCAACTCCAGAAAGTAGCGCAGGTCATTCCAGTCGAACATGACACCTCCCTATGTGTGTGCTGCAGCCTTGCTGTTTAAAAACGCACAGCAGCTGGGTAAAAACTAACATTTTTAAGACGAAAACTAACAACTAGGATGGAGGCAATAAGAAAAACAAGCGAGACCTTCAGATGCCCATTGCAACTGCTGAATACGATTACATCGTCGTAGGCGCCGGCCCCGCGGGCTGCCTGCTGGCCAATCGACTGTCCGCCAACCCCGCCCACCGCGTACTGCTGCTCGAAGCCGGTGGCCGCGACAATTACCCCTGGATCCACATCCCTGTCGGCTACCTGTTCTGCATCGGCAACCCGCGCACCGACTGGTGCTTCAAAACCGAAGCCCAGCAAGGCCTGCAAGGCCGTGCGCTGAGTTATCCACGAGGCAAGGTGCTGGGCGGTTGCTCGTCGATCAACGGCATGATCTACATGCGCGGCCAAGCCCGGGATTACGACGGTTGGGCGGCAGAGGGCAATGAAGGCTGGGCGTGGAGCGATGTGTTGCCCCTGTTCAAAAAGAGCGAAAACCACTTTGCTGGCAGCTCCGAGTCCCACGGCGATGGCGGCGAATGGCGCGTCGAGCAACAACGCCTGCACTGGCCGATTCTCGATGCATTCCGTGATGCGGCAGCCCAGAGCGGCATTGCCAACATCAATGATTTCAACGGCGGCGATAACGAAGGCTGCGGCTACTTCCAGGTCAACCAGAAGGCCGGTGTACGCTGGAACGCGGCCAAGGCGTTTCTCAAGCCGATCCGCCAGCGCCCCAACCTCACGGTACTGACCGAAGTGGACGTGGACCGCGTACTGCTGGAAAACGGTCGTGCCTCCCAGGTAGTCGGGCGCCAGCACGGCCAGCAAGTGAGCTGGAAGGCGCGCCAGGAAATCGTCCTGTGTGCCGGCTCCGTGGGCTCGCCGGGGATCCTGCAACGGTCGGGCATTGGCCCGTCCAACGTGCTCAAGCCGCTGGGCATCAATGTGCTGCATGAACTGCCGGGCGTGGGCGGCAACCTGCAGGACCACCTGCAATTGCGGCTGATCTACAAGCTGGAAAACGCCCGTACCCTCAACCAGATCGCCGGCTCCGTGTGGGGCAAGATGGGCATGGGCCTGCGCTACCTGTACGACCGCAGCGGCCCGCTGTCGATGGCGCCCAGCCAGCTTGGCGCGTTTGCCCGCTCCAGTCCGGAACAAACTTCGGCCAACCTTGAATACCACGTACAACCTCTGTCGCTTGAGCGTTTCGGCGAGCCGCTGCACGCGTTCCCAGCGTTTACCGCGTCGGTCTGCGACCTGCGCCCGCAAAGCCGTGGCCGGGTGGATATCCGCTCGGCCAACCCGGCAGATGCCCCCCTTATCCAGCCCAATTACCTCAGCCATCCGGAAGATCTGCGCGTGGCCGCTGATGCCATCCGCCTGACGCGACGCATTGTTGCCGCGCCCGCCCTGAGCCAGTTCAACCCGGTGGAATACCTGCCAGGCGCGTCCTTGCAAACCGAAGACGAACTGCACGAAGCCGCTGCCCGCATCGGCACGACCATCTTCCACCCGGTGGGTACCTGCCGCATGGGCAGCGATAAAGACGCTGTGGTCGACGCCCAACTGCGGGTACACGGCGTGCCCGGCCTGCGTATTGCCGATGCGTCGGTGATGCCGCGCATTACGTCCGGCAACACCTGTTCGCCTACGCTGATGATCGCGGAGAAAGCCGCGCAGCTGATTCTTTCGCCGAATACTGTAGGAGCGAGCTTGCTCGCGAAAAACGCAAAGGCGCCGCATTCATCCAGGCATCCCGCGTAATCGTTGACGATTTTCGCGAGCAAGCTCGCTCCTACAAGCACGTTGTAGAAATAGCGGCGCCGCACCTGGCGCCGACAGTGGAACAACAATAAATAATCACTGTGAGGGCTACCCGATGTCAGAACATGCTCAACCCTTGGGCTCGGTCATAGACGCGAGCGCCAGCAACGACTCGAAGAAAGTCATCTTCGCCTCCTCCCTGGGGACGGTGTTCGAGTGGTATGACTTTTTCCTCTACGGCGCCCTGGCGGCGGTCATCAGCAAGCAATTCTTTGCCGGGGTCAACGACACCACGGCGTTTATCTTCGCGTTGATGGCCTTTGCCGCAGGCTTTGTGGTGCGACCGTTCGGCGCGCTGGTGTTCGGCCGCCTGGGGGACATGATCGGGCGCAAGTACACCTTTCTGGTCACGATCATCCTGATGGGCGTGGCGACGTTTTGCGTGGGGCTGTTGCCCACCTACGCCAGCATCGGCATCGCGGCGCCGATCACTCTGATCGTACTGCGCATGCTGCAAGGCTTGGCCTTGGGCGGTGAGTATGGCGGCGCGGCGACCTACGTGGCCGAACACGCGCCTGCCGGCAAGCGCGGCTTCCACACCAGTTGGATTCAATCCACCGCGACCCTCGGCTTGCTGCTGTCGCTGTTGGTGGTGCTGGCTTGCCGCTACTTCACCGGTGACCAGTTCGAAGTGTGGGGCTGGCGCATTCCCTTCCTGTTTTCCATCGTGCTGCTGGGCATCTCGACCTGGATCCGCATGAGCCTGCACGAGTCGCCGGCCTTCTTGAAAATGAAAGAGGAAGGCAAGGCTAGCAAGTCGCCGATCCGTGATTCGTTCGGCAAGTGGGAAAACCTCAAGGTGGTGTTGATCGCACTGTTCAGCATCAACGGCGGGCAAGCGGTGACCTTCTATGCCGCGCAGTTTTATGTGCTGTTCTTCCTCACCCAGTTCCTGAAAATGGACCCGGCCCTGGCCAACATGTTGCTGATCATCAGCGTGGTGATTGGCGCGCCGTTCTTTATCTTCTTTGGCTGGCTGTCGGACAAGGTCGGGCGCAAGCCGGTGCTGATGCTCGGCCTGCTGCTGGCCACGGTGCTGTACTTCCCGATCTTCAAGAGCCTGGCGCACTACACCAACCCGGCAATGGATCAGGCCAGCACCCAGGCGCCGATCACCGTGTTGGCCGACCCGGCCACCTGCACCTTCCAGTTCGACCCGGTGGGCAAGGCGAAATTTGACAGCCCGTGCGACAAGGTCAAGACCTTCCTGGTCAAGCAGGGCCTGCCCTACAGCAGCGCCGCCGCTCCAGCGGGCAGCCCGGTGCAGGTCAGCGTCGGCGAAGTGCGTATCGACGGCTTTGACGAAAAGGCCCTGCGCGGCGCCGTGACCCTGGCCGGCTACCCAAGCTCAGCCGATGTGGCGCAAGTGAATAAAACCATGGTGGTAGTGCTGATCGTGGCGCTGATCCTGATTGCGGCCATGTGCTACGGGCCGTTGGCGGCGCTGATGGTGGAGTTGTTCCCGACGCGCATCCGCTATACCTCCATGTCCCTGCCCTACCACATCGGTAACGGCTGGTTTGGCGGGTTCCTGCCGACCGTGTCGTTTGCGTTGGTGGTGTACACCGGGGATATCTTCTATGGCTTGTGGTACCCGGTGGTGGTGACGGGGGTGAGCTTGGTTGTGGGGATGATTTGCCTCAAAGAGACCCGTCACGTCGATATCGATAACAACTAACCCAATCTCCTGAACACAGGAGATCCCCTGTGGGAGGGGGCTTGCTGTGGTGAGCGGGCTTGCCCGCGCTGGGCTGCGAAGCAGCCCCATTGGATCTCCAGTGGACCCGTCGGGGGACAAGCCCCCTCACCACAGCAAGCCCCCTCCCACACTTGCTTTGTGGTGCCCACACAAATTGCTGTATATCCATCCAGATAAAGGTTGATCAAATCCCTGCTTTTGCCCATGCTGCCCCCCATTCAACTGTGTAACGAATGGGCTGACCATGCGGCTGTACCTCTGTGAAAAACCCTCCCAGGCCAAGGATATCGCGGCCGTACTCGGCGCCAGTCGCCGGGGCGACGGCTGTTGGTTGGGCAATGGGGTCACAGTCACCTGGTGCATCGGCCACCTGCTGGAAACCGCCCCGCCCGACGCCTACGACGAAAAGTACAAACGCTGGGTGCTGGCCGACCTGCCCATCGTCCCGGAAAAATGGAAGATGCGCGTCAAGCCCAAGACCGCCAGCCAGTTCAAGGCAGTCAAGCGTCTACTGGGGGAAGCCCAGGAACTGGTGATCGCCACCGACGCCGACCGCGAAGGCGAGATGATCGCTCGGGAGTTAGTGGAACATTGCCGTTATCGCGGGCCGATCCAGCGTTTGTGGCTTTCGGCGTTGGACGACGCCTCCATTCGCAAAGCCCTGGCCGCCCTCAAGCCCGGTGCCGAAACCTTTAGCCTGTACCACTCGGCCCTGGGCCGCTCCCGCGCCGACTGGCTGATCGGCATGAACATGAGCCGCCTGTTTACCTTGCTCGGGCGCCAATCCGGTTACCAAGGTGTGCTGCCGGTGGGCCGGGTGCAAACACCCACGTTGCGCCTGGTGGTGGACCGCGACCGCAGTATTGCCGACTTCGTGCCGGTGGCGTACTGGGCCATCGACGTGGACCTGCGCCACGAACGCATGACCTTCACCGCCCAATGGCGCGCCGCCGAAGATGCCTGCGACGACCAGGGCCGTTGCCTCAACCCGCAACTGGCCCAAGACGCCGCCGATGCCATGCGCAATGCCGCCAGCGCACGGCTGGTAAAGCTACGCACCGAACGCATGCGCGAAGTGGCGCCCCTGCCCTTCGACCTGGGCACTCTGCAAGAGATCTGCTCCAAGAAACTCGGCCTCGGCGCCCAGGAAACCCTGGATATTGCGCAATCCCTCTACGAAACCCACAAAGCCATCACCTACCCACGCAGCGATTGCGGCTACTTGCCAGTGAGCCAGCACAGCGACGCGCCGAAGATCCTCGCCGCGTTGGGCCGTGCCGATACGGCGGTAAACGAGCTGATGCCGCATATCGACCCCCAGCGCCGCTCGCGGGCATGGAACGACGCCAAGGTCAGTGCCCACCACGGCATCATCCCCACCGGCGCCGGCAAGGATGTAGGGCAACTCACTGGCAAGCACCGTGCGGTCTATACCCTGATTCGCGCCCGTTACCTGGCGCAGTTCCTGCCCAACCATGAATATGATCGCACCCAGGCGGATTTCGACTGTGCGGGGCAAGCGCTACGTGCGGTGGGCAAAGTGGTGATCGAACCCGGTTGGAAGCGCGCCCTGCCCGAAGCCCTGGCGCCGGCCAAAGGGCGTGAGGCGCCTGCACCGCAAGCCTTGCCTACATTGGCCCAGGGCCAGGATTACGCGGTGGCCAAGGTCAACCTCAAAGACCTATGGACCCAACCGCCCAAACCCTTTACCGAAGGCGACTTGATCAAGGCAATGAAAAACGTCGCCAAGCTGGTAGAAGACCCACTGCTCAAGCAAAAGCTCAAGGACACCACCGGCATCGGCACTGAAGCCACCCGCGCCGGGATTATCCAGGGCTTGCTCGACCGGGGTTACCTGGTAAAAAACGGCAAGGTCCTGTCGGCCACACCGGCGGCGTTCAGCCTGATCGACGCCGTGCCCCGTGCCATCGCCGACCCCGGCACCACCGCCATCTGGGAGCAAGCGCTGGACATGGTGCAAAGCGGCGAAATGAGCCTGGAAGAATTCGTCGCCAAACAGGCGGCCTGGATGAGCAAGCAAGTGGCACGTTGCAATGGCATGCGCATGACCATCACAGGCCCGGCAGGCCCCGGTGCCACCCCATGGAAAAAGAAACGCAAGAGCGCACCCCGCAAGACAACCGCCAGCCCCAAACGCGCCAAAAAGCCGACAAAAGTGGGGTAACGGTCGAAAAAATCCGGCGAATGACGTTTTTCGACGAGTTTAACGCCGCTTTGGACCTTGCCCCGGCGCAGGCCGTCTAGGATTCTTAAGGGGACCTTGACTACCTAATAACAACACCGGAGTGGCCGCCATGAAAACCGTCGCACAAGTGCTCAAAGCCAAGGACCAAAAGAATCAGGAAGTCCATGTCATCAAACACGACCACACCGTGTTTGAAGCGCTGGTCCGCATGTCGGAGAAAAACGTCGGGGCGTTGCCGGTCGTCCGAGATGGCGTAGTGGTAGGCATCATCAGCGAACGCGACTACGCACGTAAGATCATGCTCAAGGGGCTGTCGTCGGTCACGACAAAGGTCCACGAGGTGATGAGCTCGCCGGTGATCACCGTCGATAGCCACAAGAAAGTCGATGAGTGCATGAACATCATGACCGACAGTCACCTGCGCCACCTACCCGTGGTCGAAGACGGCAAACTGCTAGGCCTGCTGTCCATCGGCGACTTGGTGAAGGAAGCCATTGCCGACCAGGCGGACCTGATCAAACAGTTGGAGCAATACATCCGCGGCGAATAGGGGAACCAATGCTCGACAGCCTGGAACATCAGGAAGACCACCTCGGTACCCTGTACCGGGCGATGGCTGAACGACGCTTGCTGGTGTTGACCGGTGCGGGGATCAGCACGTCATCGGGCATACCCGACTACCGCGACAGCGACGGCGTACGCCGGGGCAAGGCGCCGATGATGTACCAGGAGTTCCTCGCCACCCCGCAGGCCCGCCGGCGTTATTGGGCCAGGGCGATGCTGGGGTGGCCGAGGGTTCGCGTGGCCCAGCCGAACCCGGCTCACCTGGCGCTGGCCACTTTGCAGCAACGCCAGCGCATCAGTGGGCTGATCACGCAGAACGTAGACACCCTGCATGACCAAGCCGGAAGCCACGACGTGATCGAACTGCACGGCAGCCTGCACCGGGTGCTGTGCCTGGATTGCCAACAGCGCAGCGAGCGCGACGTGATCCAACGGCTGATGGAAGCCCAGAATCCTTACCTGGCCGGCGTCGATGCCATTCAGGCTCCCGATGGCGACACCCTGCTCGACCCCGCATTTGAAGAACGCTTCCAGGCGCCCCACTGCCCCCACTGCAATGGCCAACGGTTGAAACCGGATGTGGTGTTCTTTGGCGAGAACGTCGCCCAAGCCACGGCGGCCAAGGCGATGACCGCAGTGGAACAGGCCGAAGGATTGCTGGTGGTGGGGTCGTCGCTGATGGCTTATTCAGCGTTTAGGCTGTGCAAGGCAATGGTGGAGCAAGGCAAGCCGGTGATTGCCATCAACCTGGGCAAGACGCGGGGGGATGAGTTGTTGCAGGTGAAGATCGAGGCGTCTTGCGAGACGTTGTTGCCCTTACTCGCTGAACGCCTGAAATAGAACAAACACCACAAACCAAAATGTGGGAGCTGGCTTGCCTGCGATAGCAGTGTGTCAGTCAGCAAGCGTGTAGCTGACACTCCGCTATCGCAGGCAAGCCAGCTCCCACAGGGTTTAGCGGTAGATCCCCTCTCTACGCACAACGACCCACCCCTCCAAAAAATGACGCTCAAGTCACCTTTTCCCGCATCCCCCCGTGTCCACGGCAAATTATGTAGTGACTAAAAATAATCACTACATAACCGTTGACGTAACCTTTTTGTCCTTGCATTATCGAGACGTCTCCCGGATCGGGAGCGTCAGCAACAAGTGTTTTGAACAAGCTCGTCTGACCGCCGAGCTGTTTTTTCCGGATGTGCACTGCCCACAAGGCAGATTGATGAAGCTGACCGGCCCGCAAGGATCGGTACAAGGAGCTCAAACGCTGCTTGTCTTCGTTATGAAACCATTGCGTAGCAGTTCATCAGCAAGACTACATGCATCAGGTTCAAGACCCTGCCCGTATTCGGCAGACAGTCGCTGACGCCCGGTTTTCGGAACCGGAGACAACTTAATAGTTAACGAATCAATTGATAGATCGCCAACTGGTCAAGGGGCTTACACATGAATCTGAACAACCAACCCACTATCGATGAATTGGCTGAGATGTTCGCAGCGCAGAAAGACACACTCGACGACCATATCCTTTGGGTGGGCAAATCGGGCGAAGTCCAAATTGACTGCCTGGCGCCCCATACCGAAGAAGCCGAGTTTGACCGCAATAACCGTGAACTGGCGGCGCGCCTGAAGATGTACCGCCGTGGCCAGGGTTATGTCGGCAAGAAAGCTGCGGCTGATCGCAACTTTATCGAACAAGTTTTCGACACCCTTAACAATGCCTGGGCGTCTTTCAAAGACAGCTCGCAAGTTAAAGTCGTCGACCGTTACTACTAAGTAACGCTCAACTTAAATGGGCGCTGGTTTACCAGCGCCCATTTTTATTTTCAACACCGTCAAAACGTTGGAAACCTGCCCTTCCCCGCTTCATCGCGAAAAATATCAAACAGCACTTGCGCCGCCGCCGACAGCTCATGCCCTGGTTTGGTCAACACCCCAATCGGACGCTCGATCACCGGGTCGCGCAACGTAATGCAATGCGCCCCCGCCTCTTCCATCTGCCGCGCGCATAACGCAGGCACAGCGCTAACCCCCAGGCCATTGGCAACCATCTTGCCCACCGTCGCCAACTGATGGCTTTCCAGCGCTACCGGCAGCTTCATCTGCAACGCGCCCAAGTGTTCTTCCAGCATCACCCGCACCGTAGACGGCCTTTGCAACGTTATGAACGGTTGCTCCAACAGGGTTTTCCAGTCGATCTCGGCACAGGCTGCCAACGGCGAATCACCGGGCACTACGGCGATAAAACGATCCAGGTACAGCGGTGTGAACGCCAACGACGAACCTTCCGATGGCTCGAACGCCACGCCCAATTCCACCTGGCGGTCTCGCACCATCTCCAGCACCTGCTCGTTGATCAGGTCATGCACGGTCACATTCACCTGGGGGTAACGTGCGCGGAATATCTTCAGGATCGGTGGCAACAGGTTTCCAGCAAACGAGGGCATCGCCGCTACCGTCACCCGCCCACGTTGCAGGGTAAAGCGTTGGCGCAGTTCGTCTTCGGCATTGTCCCAGTCCGCGATCAAGCGCCGGGCCAGCGGCAACAGGGATTCACCTTCAGGGGTCAGGGCAACGTTACGGGTATTACGGCTGAACAGGCGCCCGCCCAAGCCTTCTTCCAGGCCTTTGATGGTCAGGCTCAACGCCGACTGGGAAAGGTGCAAGCGCTCGCAGGCGGCGGCAAAACTCAAGGACTGGGCCACGGCGAGAAAGGCGCGCATCTGTTTAACGGTCATGAGGCTACTCCGAGCGGCTGGGCGACTATGCTGTTTTCTAAATCAATCAACCTAAAAAAACAACTTAACAAATCAATCTGTCGGCGCAACACTCGGCTCACTGGCTGGACCACAAACAATAAAAGAGGTGCATATGGCAGGTTTCGACAAACGCGTGGCGTCCTATGAAGAAGCGCTGGCAGGTCTGGAAGACGGCATGACCGTGCTCTCCGGTGGTTTTGGCCTGTGCGGCATTCCAGAAAACCTCATCGCCGAGATCAAGCGCAAAGGCACCCGCGACCTGACGGTGGTTTCCAACAACTGCGGCGTCGACGGTTTTGGCCTGGGCGTGCTGCTGGAAGAAAAGCAGATCAGCAAGGTGATCGCCTCCTACGTCGGTGAAAACGCCCTGTTCGAGAAGCAGCTGCTCAGCGGCGAAATCGAAGTGGTACTGACCCCCCAAGGCACCCTGGCAGAAAAAATGCGCGCAGGCGGCGCTGGCATCCCGGCCTTCTTCACCGCCACCGGCGTCGGCACGCCCGTGGCCGAAGGCAAGGAAACCCGCGAATTCAATGGTCGCCCGTACCTGATGGAAGAATCCATCACCGGCGACTTCGCCATCGTCAAAGGCTGGAAAGCCGACCACTTCGGCAACGTGATCTACCGCCACACCGCCCAGAACTTCAACCCACTGGCCGCCACCGCTGGCAAGATCACCGTGGTCGAAGTCGAGGAAATCGTCGAACCGGGCGAGCTGGACCCGGCGCAGATCCACACCCCTGGCATCTACGTCGACCGGATCATCTGCGGCACGTTCGAGAAGCGCATCGAACAGCGCACCGTGCGCAAATAATCCGCCTCCAGCCCGAACAATAAGAGGAAACACACATGGCGCTTACCCGCGAACAAATGGCTCAACGCGTCGCCCGCGAAATGCAGGACGGTTTCTACGTCAACCTCGGCATCGGCATCCCGACCCTGGTGGCCAACTACATCCCCGAAGGCATTGAAGTGATGCTGCAATCGGAAAACGGCCTGCTGGGCATGGGACCGTTTCCTACCGAAGAAACCATTGATGCCGACATGATCAACGCCGGCAAGCAGACGGTCACCGCACGCGTCGGCGCGTCGATCTTCTCCTCCGCCGAGTCCTTCGCGATGATTCGCGGCGGCCACGTCGACCTCACCGTGCTGGGCGCGTTTGAAGTGGATGTGCAAGGCAACATCGCGTCGTGGATGATCCCCGGCAAGTTGGTCAAGGGCATGGGCGGCGCCATGGACCTGGTGGCGGGTGCGGAAAACATCATCGTGATCATGACCCACGCCTCCAAGGACGGTGAGTCCAAGTTGCTCAGCCAATGCAGCCTGCCGCTGACCGGCGCCAACTGCATCAAGCGTGTCTTGACCGACCTTGCGTACCTGGAAATCGAAAATGGCGCTTTTGTCCTCAAGGAACGCGCACCTGGCGTCAGCGTTGAAGAGATTGTGAGCAAGACCGCCGGTAAACTGATCGTCCCGGACCACGTTCCAGAAATGCACTTCCAGTGAGGACAGATTCCATGCAAGACGTCGTGATTGTTGCTGCCACCCGCACCGCCGTGGGCAGCTTCCAGGGTTCGCTGGCGAATATCCCGGCACCGGAACTGGGCGCCGCCGTGATCCGCCGCCTGCTGGAGCAGACCGGCCTGGACCCGGCCCAAGTCGATGAAGTGATCCTCGGCCAAGTGCTCACCGCAGGCAGCGGCCAGAACCCGGCGCGCCAGGCCTCGATCCTCGCAGGCCTGCCCCACGCGGTGCCAAGCCTGACCCTCAACAAGGTCTGCGGCTCCGGCCTCAAGGCCCTGCATCTGGGCGCCCAAGCCATCCGTTGTGGCGACGCCGAGGTAATCATCGCCGGCGGCATGGAAAACATGAGCCTGGCCCCCTACGTACTGCCCGCCGCGCGCACCGGTTTGCGCATGGGCCACGCCAAGATGGTCGACAGCATGATCACCGATGGACTGTGGGATGCGTTCAACGACTACCACATGGGTATCACCGCCGAGAACCTGGTGGACAAATACGGCATCAGCCGTGAAGCCCAGGACGCGTTCGCCGCCGCCTCCCAGCAAAAAGCCGCTGCGGCCATTGAAGCCGGGCGCTTTGCCGACGAGATCACCCCAATCCTGATCCCCCAGCGCAAAGGCGACCCGGTGGCCTTCGCCGTGGACGAGCAGCCCCGCGCCGGCACCACCGCCGAGTCCCTGGGCAAGCTCAAGCCCGCGTTCAAGAAAGACGGCAGCGTCACTGCCGGCAACGCCTCCAGCCTCAATGACGGCGCCGCTGCGGTGCTGCTGATGAGCGCCGACAAAGCCAAATCCCTCGGCCTGCCGGTGCTGGCGCGCATCGCCAGCTATGCGAATGCTGGCGTGGACCCTGCGATCATGGGTATCGGCCCGGTCTCGGCCACCCGCCGCTGCCTGGACAAAGCCGGTTGGAGCCTGGGCGACCTGGACCTGATCGAAGCCAACGAAGCCTTCGCCGCGCAAGCCTTGGCGGTGGGCAAGGAGCTGGAGTGGGACGCGGAGAAAGTCAACGTCAACGGCGGCGCCATTGCCATCGGCCACCCGATCGGCGCCTCAGGCTGCCGTGTGCTGGTGACCTTGCTGCACGAGATGATCAAGCGTGATGCCAAGAAAGGCCTGGCCACGTTGTGTATCGGTGGCGGCCAAGGGGTGGCGCTGGCCCTCGAACGCAGCTGATCAAACGAGCAACATTGAAAAGGCCCGGTTCCACGAAAACCGGGCCTTTTCTTTATGCAGGCTTTCTGAAAAAACACAGTTCAAATGTGGGAGCGGGCTTGCTCGCGAATGCGGTGTGTCAGATATGAATCTGGTGACTGACACACCGCATTCGCGAGCAAGCCCGCTCCCACATTTGAACTGTGTTTTTTCAGAAAGCCTGCAGAAAGAAAAGGCCCGGTTTTCGTGGAACCGGGCCTTTTCCTTATGCAGGCTTTCTGAAAAAACACAGTTCAAATGTGGGGGCGGGCTTGCTCGCGAATGCGGTGTGTCAGATATGAATCTGGTGACTGACACACCGCATTCGCGAGCAAGCCCGCTCCCACATTTTGATCTTCATTGCCTGTCAAATTGCGGCACCGCAAACACCGCATTCGCCCGCGCCACCACCTTCTCCCCCACCTGCAAACTCACCGTGGCAAACGCCATCTGCCGCCCGCGCTTGTGATGTTCCAACCGCACCACGATCCACTCCCCCACCTGCACAGCGCCCAGATAGTCCAAGGTCATGCTCGCAGTGATCAACGGCAACGGTGGCTCACTGGAAAACGCCATTGCATAGCCCATGCCGATATCCGCCAGGGTCGCCAACACCCCGCCATGTACCGTGCCACGCCCATTAGCATGACGGTTATCGGCACGCAGGCCGATCTCCAGTTGCAGCCCCTCACCTCGGCAATACGCCGGACCCAGCAGATCTAGCAACGGGCTGCTGCGGGGCAGTGAAACAAAACCTTCGGGGACAGCGATCATGGCGAGTTCTTCCTTGGAGTCAGGCCTGAGGTGTACTCCAGCCCGTCTGCGCCAACCATCACCATCAACCACGCAAATCCTGCACGATGCTTTGCGTTAATCCGCCAGACCCGCTTTAATCGCCGTCCAAAATTCCCCGCACCTCCCAAGGAACCGCAATGCGCCATCTGGACGGCAAAGCCACACCCCTCATTTTGATCTTGCTCGCAGGCCTGACCCTCGCCGGTTGTTCGCCCAAGGACCACTCTCGAGCACGGGTGATCAACGGCGAACAAAGCCGTGTCGGCGCACAACTGGCCTATGAACATGAACTGACCCTGGCCCTGCCCGGCGCCCTGCTGGCACCGCGTATGCAGGCCACCCGCGAAGCCTGCGAGACTGCGCGCTTTGGCGCCTGCAACATTCTGGGCATCACCGAAGACGGCAACGGTGGCGAGATCATCCTGCGCATCGCGCCTACCGGGGTAGAGCCGATGGTGGCGATGGCCGCCGAAGGAGGCAAGCTCGGCCAGCGCATCACCACCGCCGAAGACCTCGCCGACGCCGTCGCTGACGTGCGCCGCCGCCAGGACCGTCTGCAAGCCCAGCAACACCGCTTGGATGAATTGTCCAAACGCAAGGACATCACCGTTAGCGACCTGATCGCCTTGAGCAAGGAGCAAGCCAGCATCGAAAACGAGTTGCAGGAACTGGCGCAGATCGCCGCCAACCAACAACGCCGTCTCGACACCAACCGCGTGACCCTGAACTTCCGCTCCTCCGACGGTGCAAACCAACCGTCGCGGTTCAGCCGCATGTTCAGCAACCTGGGTGACAACCTGGTGAACGGCACCGCCGACGCCCTGGAGCGGTCCAGCTATGTGCTGCCGTTTGTGATCCTGGCATTTCCCGTGGTGTGGTTGTGGGTGTGGCTGTGGCGCCGATTTATTGTGGTGAGCGGGCTTGCCCCGCGCCGGGCTGCGAAGCAGTCCAAGAGTGACACCTGATATCACCCTTTAAACTTTTTGGGGCTGCTGCGCTGCCCAGCGCGGGGCAAGCCCGCTCACCACAACCACCGTCAGCGCTTCATGCAGCGCTGGTAGCGCTCATCCACCCGCTTGGCAAACCACGCCGTGGTGAGGTTGCGGGTGATCTTTGGACTCTTGAGCACGATGCCCGGCAGGATCGCCCGTGGCATCGGCTTGCCGGCGGCCGTATCGGCCAGGGCGAACACACGCTTGTAGAGGGTGGTCTCGTCAAAGTCCAACTGCTGGCCCTGCTCCAACTGGCTGCGGATGCTGGGGTTGCGCATATCCAGCTTCGCCCCCAGTGAACGCACCGCCAACTCGGTGGTGCCCGGCAACAACGAGCCGTAGCGAATCAAATCTCCGTCCAATGCCAGCTCTTTGCCTGAGGCGCGACTGACCGCTGCCTGGAACGCTGCGTTGCGGCTGGCGTACCAACCGGCATTGAAGTCGGCAAAGCGGTACAGCGGCTGGTCGTAGTTGACCGGGTAGCCGAGCAAATGGGCGATGCCGAAATACATACCGCCGCGCCGGGTGAAGACTTCACGTCGGATGCTGCCGTCCACCGTGTAGGGATATCCCCGTGCCTGTTTCTGCGCAAAATCGATGCTGACTTGCATGGGCCCCGCAGTGTGCACCGGGTTAAAACCGCCAAACAAGGTATTGCCCAAGGGCACCATGCTGATGAAGTCGTCGAAGATGCCGCTCAGGTCCTTCTCTGTGCGTGCGGCGTTCAGGCGTTCTGCGTAGGTTTTGCCGGTGGGCGAGCGCAATTGCAGGGTGGTGCGCACCACCACCGCAGGCACATACACCTTGGCGGCGCGGCGCAGCATTTCGTCCTGGGCGATCTTGCCCATGTTCGGCACGGGCGGGTCGACCTGGTAGGTGGATTCTTGCTCGGTCACGGCCAGTACGGCGCAGATATTTTCGCTGCTGGGGTAGATTTTCTGGGTGTCGAAGGCGGTGTAGATGTCCTGTGCCCAGCCGTTGCGGTCGGCCACTGTTGCTGGCAACAGGCGCACGATCTGCGCCTTCACCTCGGCCTCGCTACGTTCCGGTTGTTGCGGACCGCGTGGGGTGGAACAACCGGCCAGCACCAACATGGGGGTGAGGCACAGGATCAGGCGGCGCAGGGGCATATGGTTTCCTTGGACGGCAACGGGCCGGGCATTGCTGATATGGACCGATAAGTCTAACCGGCGTTCGCCGAACCGTAGGAGGTGGGTACGGGGCAAGACAAACCTGTTGAAAATTCACACGTAACGGCCGGATAAGCTCTACTCCCATGCCCTGGTAACCGCTGCAAAGTCCCTCGCCTGAAAACACCGTGCGAGGGATTGCAGATGATCATGTTTTTTAGTGCCTGGGTTGATCGTGCCCCTCCCGCAGGGAGGGGTTGTCGATGACCCACGCTTCGCACATCGCCCTTATCGAACACGAACTCGATGGCTTCCATCAGAGCCTGGCGATCTACCGCCAGCAGATGAACGCCTGGTATTCGCGTGCCCTGGATTCGGTGAGCCATGCGGCTGATTTGCCGTCGCTGCTGGGCATGGACCGGGTGTTGCGGGTGGGGGATTCGCAGCACTCGGTGAGCATGACTGACCCCGACTTTATGGGCGCTGTTGCCGTGTGTTCACTCGGCGGCGAGTTGAAGATCCAGAGCCAGTTCGAGTCGGTGTATGACGTGCCGATCGGTGACATTCCGGTCGAGGTCATCGGGCTCGATGACGGCAGTTCCACCGTGATCATGCTCGATGAACACGGCAAGGGTTCACACCACTGCGCGGCTGGCGGGCGTTATCAGGTGCGGGTGCAGGGTGGCGTTTCTGGCGAGCAGGTAGACGCGTTGTTTGCCTCCTACACCGGGCTGACGGCGGACTTGGAGCATTGGCTTCGCGAGCAGTGGAAAGGCTTTCGGCCCCATTGGGAACAGTCCACCGCCAGCGCGATTGGCAGTGGCTTGTTGGCAGGCAGTTGGGCGGCGATTCGTGAGGTGTGGGACAGCATCAAGCGGGTGCAGGCAATTCTTGCTGACCCGTTGAAGTACGTCGAAGAACTGGGCGAGCAAGCGGCTTCGTTGGCAAAAATTGCCACTAATGCGCCCAAGGTCATGGAACAGGCCATGTTGCTGGCCAGTGATGAAGCGGCGCTGTTTCTGATGCTGCGCACGGCGATGGTGTGGCTCGACGCGTTGCCGCCCAGTGCGCTCGCCGAAGTGGCGGCTGGGTTTGTGGTGTCGTTGTTGATCGACCTGGTGATTGCGCTGGTGTTGACCATCGCGTTGCCGGCGGCGGGTGTGGCGTATCTGACGTTGCGGTTGGTCAAGTACGGCAAGCAGATCCTTGAGGCTGCGGTGGGTTTTGTTAAGGGGCTGCTGGAGATTCTGACGAAGTTTATGCAGGCGGTGGATCGCTACAAGGCGGTGGCGGTTCGTGGGGTCGTTGGTGGGTTGAAGCAAGGCACGATGCAGATGCGCTGGAAGGCGCGGCAGAACGCTGTATTGAAGCAAAAAGAGCATGTGGATGATGTGCCGGTTTCGGGGAAAAACCCGAACGGTGATGCGGCTTCAAGTGCGGATAAAACTGCTACCAACGGCTGCCCGGTGTCGATGGTCACCGGCGAAGAGCTTCTGACTTTGGTGGATGGGTCACTGGATGGGATTTTGCCGTTTGAGTGGACCCGGTTGTATCGCACCAGTGCGGTGGAAGTGGATGGCGGGTTGGGGTTTGGTTGGAGTCACTCGCTGGCGCATCGGCTGGAGGTTTTGGGTGATTCGGTGGTGTGGACCGATCATGAGAATCGCTCGACTGCCCTGCCCTTGCCGTCCTCTTCGCGGCCGGCGATTACCAATAGCCTGGCCGAAGTGGCGATTTATCTGGGGGATTTACCGGATGAGTTGGTGCTGGCGCAGGCGTCACGTTTTTACCACTTCGTTAACGGTTCGCTAACGGCGATCAGTGATGCGTATGGCAACCGGCTGCGTATTTCCCGGGATTATTCGGGGCGTATTGAACGGGTGGATAACGGTGTCGGGCGCTCGTTGTTCTTGCGCTACTCGCTCGGTCGAATCGTCGCGGTGGAGTACCAGATTCAGCGGGCCAAGGACTATGAGCCCTACGTCTGGGTCACCGAACACGGCGTGGTTTCCTACGCCTACGACGAACTCGGCAGGCTGGTTTCCGCGACCAATGCCGTAGGCGAAACCGAGACTTATCGCTACGACGACCAGCACGTCATTCTTGAACGCGGTTTGGCCGGTGGGGCGAGTTTCTTCTGGGCGTGGGAACGCTCTGGCAAGGCGGCGCGATGTGTCCGGCATTGGGCCAGTTTTTCGCAGATGGATACGCGCTATGCCTGGGATGACAACGGCCGCGTCACCGTGTTTAACGCCGATGGCAGCCAGGAAGTCTACGTGCATGACCAGCGCGCGCGGCTGGTGCAACGGGTTGATCCGGATGGCGCCCAGCACTTCAAATCCTACGACGACAACGGCCGGCTGACGGTTGAGCAAGACCCGCTGGGGGCGGTGACGGCGTATCAGTACGACGATGTCGGGCGTTTGGTGGCGGTGTTTCCGGGGGAGGATGAGCCGACATCCTACGAGCATCACAACGGCTTCGTACGGGTGGTACGGCGCGGTGAAGCGGTTTGGAAGTACGAGCGTAATGATCAGGGCGATGTCACGCGCAAGATTGATCCTGATGGGCATATCACCGACTACAGCTACAACAAATATGGGCAGTTGATTGGGGTTTGGTACCCGGATAACAGCTCTCAACGACTGGTCTGGAATGAGCGTGGGCAGCTTGTTGAAGAACAACTGCCCAATGGCGGTATCAAGCGGTATCGCTATGACGATATTGGGCGGCAGATTGCGCGCGAAGACGAACATGGTGCGCTGACCGAGTATCAGTGGGACAGCGTTGGGCGTTTGGTTCGTGTAGTGCTACCGGGCGGTTTAACGCGGGAATACAGCTACAACCCCTACGGAAAAATCACCGCCGAGCGCGATGAACTCGGGCGCGTGACGCGGTACGAATATGCGGATGGTTTGCACCTGATCAGCCGCCGCATCAATGCGGATGGCACCCAGGTTAAATACCGTTACGACAATGTGCGGTTGTTGCTGACCGAGATCGAAAATGAGGTTGGCGAAACCTACCAACTTGATTACCACCCCAACGGGCTAATCCAACAGGAAACCGGGTTTGACGGCCAACGTACTGCCTACGTCTACGACCTCAACGGCAACCTGCAAGAAAAGACCGAACACGGCGATGACGGCAGTCAGCTCGTCACTCGTTACGAACGCGATTACGCCGGGCGCCTTGTACGAAAAACCCTGCCTGATGGAAAGGCTATCGACTATGCCTACGACCGCCAGGGCAATCTCCTTAGCGTCGAAGACGGCCATTGGGCACTTTCCTACGAATACGACCACCAAAACCGCCTCACCGCCGAACATCAAGGCTGGGGCACCTTGCGTTACGGCTACGACGCCTGCGGCCAGCTCCAAAAACTTCGCCTGCCAGATAACAACCGTGTTGTTTTTAATCATGCAAAAGGCGGCCATCTCGCCACCGTTGAACTCAACGGCTCGTTACTTACATCCCACTTATTCAAATCCGGCCAGGAACACCAACGCCAACAAGGCCAACTCTTAAGCCACTACCACTACGACGACCAACAACGCCTGCACGCCCACGCCCTCACCCACCAGGATCATTACCTCTACCAACGCCAATACGACTACGACAAAACCGAAAACCTCACCCGCCTATTCGACACTCGCAAAGGCGAACACCTTTACCAGTACGACCCCCTCAACCGCCTAACCCGCGCCGATCACTCCCAAGACCTGCAAGAACGCTTCGCCCACGACCCGGCGGGCAACCTGCTGATGCAAGACCGCCCCGGCCCCGACATCGTGGCGGGTAATCGCCTGCTGATGCAGGGCGACAACCACTACGACTACGACGCCCTCGGCAACCTCATCCGTGAGCGGCGCGGCAAAGGCCATCAACTCGTCACCGAATACCGCTACGACTGCCAACATCGGTTAATAAGCGTCACCAAGCCCAACGGCCAAACTGCCAGCTATTGCTATGACCCGTTTGGGCGGCGTATCAGCAAAACCGTGGGTGGGGAAACCACGGAGTTTTTCTGGCAAGGCGACAAGCTCATTGCCGAGCATCACAAAGACCGACACCGCAGCTATCTCTACGAACCGGATAGCTTCCGCCCACTGGCAATGCTGGAAGGCTTCGGCCCAAAAACAGTAGAGCCCTACCACTACCAACTCGACCACCTCGGCACGCCCCAAGAACTCACCAGCCCTGACGGCGAAATCGTCTGGTCCGCCCACTACCGCGCCTACGGCGAAATCTCCCGCCTAGACGTAGCCAAAATCGACAACCCGCTGCGCTTCCAAGGCCAGTACTTCGACCAGGAAAGCGGACTGCACTACAACCGCCATCGCTACTACAATCCGGATATTGGTCGTTACCTGACGCCGGATCCGGTGAAGTTGGCGGGTGGGATCAACACGTACCAATACGCGCATAATCCTACGGGGTGGGTGGACCCACTGGGTTTAAGCACATGTCCAGGTGCTGATGGATGCAAGCAGTCACTAGAAGTTGATGATCCAGCACGACAGTACAGGCTTGATGAGGGTAAACCGCCGCTACCGGATGCCTATAACCGTTTCCCCAATGACCCGAATGACTTAACAAATGTCTTAGGTGTCGCTCCCAAAGTATCAACGACGAAGCACGACACTCAAAGAATGGAATGGAGACCAAACAGCGATACTCGAATAAGGTTTGAAAGCCATCCGGGAGACAAGGGCCCCTACGCCCCAAGGCATCACGGAGAGCATTACCACATAGAGCTCAAACCAAATAACTTGAGTTGGAATCAGGCAGAAAAGCAAAAGCTCCTAATGAAGGTAAAACCCGAAAATTATGAGCCCGGACACGGAACCGGCTTCTTGCCGGGCGAACGGCACCCAGGGACATGAAATGACAAAATTCCCCGTTTCTGACGGAACAATTGAAAAAGTAACCTGCCACCGAAATGCACTTCTGATGGAGTTCACGGACTGGCAAGAAAATTCATGGCTAATAACTTTTGAAGATCTCATCGCATTTCAAGGTATTAACGCTGTTGGCGCCGAAGTATGCGATATGTATGAAGAGGAAAACTCGCCACTTTCTAAAGAATTAAAACGGCAGGAAGTAGATGGGGTAGGAATAAGCTACTGTTTTACTTCGAGTAACGGTGGAGACGTTATTTTTGAAGTAATCGCCGGAAATTACCGTGCTGAACAAAAGTAAGCAGATATGGAAGGGGCAAGCCCCCTCCCACATTTGCAATTGCAGCGGGCCTTAGATCCCAGCCAGCGCCAAATCCATCGCAAAGTACGTAAAAATCAAATCCGCCCCCGCCCGTTTGATCGACCCCAACGTCTCGCGCACCACGCGATCCTCATCAATCGCGCCCGCCTGCGCGCCGAACTTGATCATCGCGTATTCACCGCTCACCTGATACGCCGCCACCGGCAGGCGCGAGGCTTCGCGGATGTCGCGGATGATGTCGAGGTAGGCGCCGGCCGGTTTGACCATCAGCGCGTCTGCGCCTTCCTGTTCGTCCAGCAGCGATTCGCGTACGGCTTCGCGGCGGTTCATCGGGTTCATCTGGTAGCTTTTACGGTCGCCCTTGAGGGCGCTGCCGCCGGCTTCGCGGAATGGGCCGTAGAGGGCTGAGGCGAATTTGGTGGAGTAGGCCATGATCGGGATATGGGTGAAACCGGCGTCGTCGAGGGCGCGGCGGATGGCCTGGACCTGGCCGTCCATCGCGGCGGACGGTGCGATCACGTCGGCACCGGCACGGGCGGCAGCCACGGCTTGTTTGCCGAGGTTGACCAGGGTGGCGTCGTTATCGACGTGGGCGCCGTGCATCACGCCGCAGTGGCCGTGGTCGGTGTATTCGCAGAAGCAGGTGTCGGACATCACGATCATTTCCGGCACAGCGTCCTTGATGATCGAGGACATGCGTGAGACCAGGCCGCGCTCTTTCCAGGTGTCGCTGCCGCTGGCGTCCAGGTGGTGGGACACGCCAAAGGTCATCACCGACTTGATACCGGCGCGGGCATAGCGCTCGACTTCACTGGCTAGTTTCTTTTCGGGAATGCGCAGTACACCGGGCATGCTGGTGATGGGCACGAAGTCGTCGATTTCTTCTTCGACGAAGATCGGCAGCACCAGGTCGTTGAGGGTGAACTCGGTTTCCTGGAACAAGCCACGCAGCTCCGGGGAGCGGCGCAGGCGGCGTGGACGGGCTTGGGGGAACTGGCTGGTCATGGCTGTCCTGAAATAATGACAAGAAACTTTGGGGCGAAAGCTTATGCCCCCAGGCCCTCGCAGCACAAACGCCGGGGGGCCAATAGTGTATTGCCCGGGCGGTAATAATGTATTGATCTAGAGCTGTAGACGCCCTTCGATGCACAGCGCGACGGCGCCGCCGACCCAGACTTGATCGCCCTGGCGCTCGACCCGAATACGCCCCGCACGCCCCAGAGCCGTGCCCTGGCTGACCACGTAGCGCTCTGGCGCCAGGCCTTCGCCGAGCAACCATTGGGCCACACCGGCATTCAGGCTGCCGGTGGCCGGGTCTTCCTGGGCGCCGTCGCCTGCGACAAAGGCACGCACCTCAAAGTGTGCGTCCACGTCGTCACGGGCGAGATCACAAGGGGCGATCACGCCCACCGCCAAGCCGAGCAGTTGGGAATAGTCCGGCTGCAAGGCTAGGACTTGGTCGCGACTGGCCAACATCAACGCTAGCCATCCCGCGCCATTGTCGACCCATTGGCTACGCACGATGGCATCGACGCCCAAGCCCAACGCCAGCCGCACGCGCTCCAGCAAAGGCGCCTCCACCGGACCGGACCGCAGCAAGGGCGGTGCGATAAACGCCAGTTCATCGCCTTGGCGACGGATACGCACCAGGCCGATCTCGCACTCCTGGATGATCTCTTCGCCCTTCGGGATGCCACCGGCTTGCAACCAAGCGTGGCAACTGCCCAAGGTCGGGTGCCCGGCGAAGGGCAACTCCTTCAAGGTGGTGAAAATTCGCACCCGATAGTCAGCCCTCGGATCGCGGGGTGTCAGCAAAAACGTGGTTTCGCTGAGGTTGGTCCAGTTGGCGAAATCAGCCATCTGCTGGTCGGTCAGGCTATCGGCGCCCAACACCACCGCCAGCGGGTTGCCCTTGAGCGCCACGCTGCTGAATACATCCAGTTGTTTGAAATCGAAAATCGGCATCGGCTCAGCTCGGAATATTCAGGCCACGGATCACCGCCGGCCGGGCGACAAAACCGTCCAGCGCGCGCAGTACGTTAGGGAAGTCGGCGATGCCCACCAAGTCGCCGGATTCGTAGAAGCCGATCAGGTTGCGGATCCACGGGAAGGTCGCGATGTCGGCAATGCTGTAGTCGTCGCCCATGATCCAGGTGCGGCCCAGCAGGCGTTTTTCCAGTACGTCCAGCAAGCGCCGGGATTCAGCGGCGTAGCGGTCGCGGGGGCGTTTGTCTTCATAGGCCTTGCCGGCGAATTTGTTGAAAAAGCCCAACTGCCCAAACATCGGGCCGATACCGCCCATCTGGAACATCAGCCACTGAATGGTTTCGTAACGGGTGGCCGGGTCTTCAGACAAAAACTGGCTGGTTTTTTCCGCCAGGTAGATCAGGATCGCGCCGGATTCGAACAGCGCCAACGGCACACCGCCTGGGCCGTCGGGGTCGATGATCGCGGGGATCTTGTTGTTGGGGTTCAAGGACAGGAACTCGGGAGACAACTGGTCCTGGGTCTCGAAACTGACCTTGTGGGCTTCATAGGGTAGGCCCAGCTCTTCGAGCATGATCGAGACCTTGACGCCGTTGGGCGTGGGCAACGAATACAACTGCAGGCGCTCCGGGTGCTGGGCGGGCCATTTGCTATTGATCGGGAAGGCTGCGAGCGGGTTCATCGGAAATCCCTTTAACGGAAAGCCCCCATGATAGTCATCTCCCCGGTGTCCTGCCTGGGTCATCAATGCGCAACATCGCCGGGTTATTATCCCGCGTGGGCGAACCAATACGCCCATCTGCACTCTTACGTGCGCTCATAGGGTGAATGGAGGCGCCTGGCTATTACGACAGGGAACACCGCAGGACGCTCTAAGCGTCACTGGGGCCGGGCGTGTCCGCCCTCACCCGATGCACTGAAGACTCGACACCAATGACAATCAAGCCTCTGTGCCTTGCGCTGCGTCTTAAACGCTATTCATACATTATGTTGCCGATATTGCTGGTCGGCGGCGCCATCGGCCTGACCCTTGAATCGCGCACCAGCCGCGCGGAACAGGCGGACGGCGTGCAGACCCTGGTGTTCCTGCGTCACGGCGAAAAACCCGCCGGCGGCCTGGGCCAGCTCAATTGCCAGGGCCTGAACCGTGCCATGAACCTGGCCACGGTACTCCCGGAAAAATTCGGCAAGGCCAACTTTGTGTTCGCGGCCAACCCGACGCGGAATGTCGAGGAAGGTGAGTTCGATAATTCCTACAGCTACATTCGCCCACTGATGACTATCAGCCCCAGCGCCATCAAGCTGGGCCTGCCGGTGAACATCAAGTTCTCGGCGAATGACACCAGCGCCCTCGCCGACGAGTTGGTGGAGGACAAGTATCACAACTCCATCATCTACACCGCCTGGTCCCACGGTTATCTACCGGAGTTGATCAACAAGGTGGCCAGTGAAGCCTCGGGTGAAAAACACACCATCACCGACGATTGGTCCGGCAGTGATTACGACACGCTGTATGTGCTGACCCTGACCTGGCATAACGGCAAGGCGTCGCTGCTGAGCCGCAACTACAAGCAGGGCTTGAACAACGGTGACGAGACTTGCCCGGAGCCGACGCAGGTCAGCGCTGATTCCTGATGATGCTGTGAGCAGGCTTGTGGTGGTGAGCAGAACTGTTGTGGTGAACAGGCCTGTTGTGGTGAGCGGGCTTGCCCCGCGCTGGGTGGCGAAGCCGCCCCAATAAAAACGCCGCATTCTGTCTGACAGAATGCGGCGTTTGGTTTTAGGGCTGCTGCGCAGCCCAGCGCGGGGCAAGCCCGCTCACCACAACAGGCCCGGTCACCACACAACAAGCCCGGTCACCACAACCAAGCCCGTTCTCCACAACCAAGCCTGCCCACAGCAGCAGGCCCATTCACCACGCGCTTACTGCCGAGCGGCGAGCAACCTTTTGTGCCGGTTGCGCCGTGCAATGTTCAAGCACTCAATCGCCGCCGAGAACGCCATGGCCGCGTACACGTAGCCTTTAGGCACATGGGCGCCGAAGCCTTCGGCGATCAGCGTCATGCCGATCATGATCAAGAAGCCCAGGGCCAGCATCACCACGGTCGGGTTGTCGTTGATGAACTTGGCCAACGGTTCGGCCGCCACCAGCATCACGATCACCGAAGTCACCACGGCAATGATCATGATCGGCAAGTGCTCGGTCATGCCCACGGCCGTAATGATGCTGTCGATGGAGAACACCAGGTCCAGCAGCAGGATCTGACCGATCGCCGCCGCAAAACCGATGGCAACCGTGTTGCTGACGCTGGCCTTCTCTTCCGGCTCCGGGTCCATGCTGTGATGGATCTCGGTCGTCGCCTTCCACACCAGGAACAAGCCACCGGCGATCAGGATCATGTCCTTCCACGAAAACGCCTGGCCCAGCACCTCGAACACCGGCGTGGTCAACTGCACGATAAACGCGATGGTGCTCAGCAGGCCCAGGCGCAGTACCAACGCCATGCTGATACCGATGCGCCGCGCCTTGGCCCGGTGCTGCTCTGGCAGTTTGTTGGTGAGGATCGAGATAAAGATCAGGTTATCGATGCCCAGCACGATTTCCATGACGATCAAGGTGGCCAGTGCCACCCAGGCAGTGGGGCTGGCGGCCAGTTGTAAGAGGTAATCCATAGGTCAGTCCTGAGGTGAAAGTGCTGGGGAATTAGGTTTCTTTGGTGTTGGAAGTGTCTTCGACTTCTTCTTCCGGTTTCTCAGGCTTGATCAACCCTTGGGTCGCTTCACTCAACGCCTGTTCGGCAGCCTTGTGGGTGTCATCGATCGCTTGCTTGGCCGACTCGGTGGCCTTGCCCAGCACCTGCTGAGCACTTTTCTCGACCTGATCACAACCGCTGATAACCACCAATGAAAGCGCAAGCAGCGATGCTGCGCCCAGGGAATTGAGTTTCATGATGTATTCCTCGTTAGAACCATTGGGTCCAAATAGTGGCCCCGCGATAGCGAGGCATTCTATGCAGCGGAACAGTTCAGTAAAATTCGTATTTTTCTCGCGTATACTTCGGTTTTTACGAAGTTAAGGTCGCCATGCTCAATTACCGCCAACTGCACTACTTTTGGGTCGTGGCCAAGACCGGCAGCATCGTGCGCGCCTGTGAGCAATTGAACCTCACGCCCCAGACCATCAGCGGGCAGATCAGCCTGCTTGAGCAAACCTTCGGTATCGCGTTGTTTCAGCGAGTCGGCCGCCAGTTGGAACTGACCGAAGCCGGGCGCCAGGCCTTGCCCTATGCCGAGCAGATGTTCCAGACCGGTAATGAATTGGAAGCGATGCTGCGCGCCCAACCCAATGAGCAGCAGATCCTGTTCCGCGTCGGCGTGGCGGATGTGGTGCCCAAGTCCATCGTCTACCGGCTGATCGCGCCGACCATGGAGCTGAACGAGCCGATCCGCATCACCTGCCGCGAAGACAAACTCGAACGTCTGCTGGCCGACCTGGCGATCCAGCGCCTGGACCTGGTGATCTCCGACAGCCCCATGCCCACGCATTTGGACATCAAGGGCTACAGCCAGAAGTTGGGGGAATGCGGCATCAGTTTTTTTGCCACCCAGGCGTTGGCGGACACCTACGGCGGCACTTTCCCACAATGTTTGCAGGGCGCGCCGCTGTTGATTCCAGGGGCAGAAACGGTGGTGCGCAGCCGTTTGCAACGCTGGTTCGCCGAACAGCAGATCCAACCGAAAATCATCGGCGAGTTCGACGACAGCGCCCTGATGCAGGCCTTCGGCCAGTCCGGCAGCGGGATTTTTATCGCCCCCAGCGTGATCGCCGATGAAGTGGTGCACCAATACGGCGTGGCGCTGATCGGCCAAACCGATGCGGTCACCGAGTCGTTCTACGCGATCTCGGTGGAGCGCAAGGTCAAGCACCCCGGCATCGTGGCGATTACCGAAGGTGCACGGCGCGAGCTGTTTACTGCCCTGCCCTGAGGACCGGCTGTTTGATGGTCATCAGCCACAGCGCCAGCAGGATCGACACCAGGATCAGCCCAGACGCTGCAAACCCCAGGCTACCCAGGCCCAGCGTGTCGATCACATGCCCGCCCACCATCGCGCCCAAACCAATTCCCAGGTTGGCGCCGGCAATATTCAACGACGCGGCAAACGCCGGCGCATGGGGCGCGGCCTTGATCAAGCGCACATGGCTGACCAGGAACATCGCCGCCTGGGTCACGCCCCACACCGCCATCGCCGCTGCCAGGCCGATGGTGGAATGGATCGCTGGCACCAACGCCACCATGCCCGCGATCATGAAACCGCAGAACAGCATGGACGCGATCAACGGGTGACGGTCCACCGCGCGCCCGCCCAGGGAGTTGCCAATCAACCCGACCGCGCCAAAGCCCATCAGGCACCAGCCCACCAGCGTGCCATCGAACCCCGCCAGGCGTTCAAGGATGTCTGCCAGGTAGGTGTAAGCCGTGAACATGCCGCTAAATACCAGCACCGACAACAGGACATGCCCCTGCATCAGCGGGTTGCGCAGGATCTTGAATTGCGAGCGCAACGTCACTTCATCACGTTTGGGTTTGGTCACCGGCAGGTAAATAAACAGCAACAACGCCTTGGCCATCGCCACCACCGCAAGGATGGCAAACGCGGCGCGCCAACCGAACATATCGCTGATCAACGTGCCCACCGGAATGCCGAACACCGTGGCGCACACAATACCGAAGCCGATCTTCTCGATAGCCCGCCCGGCAAATTCCGGACCGACAATGTCCACCGCCGTCTCGCTGGCCAGGGCCCAAAACACGGGTAACCCCAGCGCTGGGATCAACCGTGCGAAAGCCATCACCCAGATATTCGGCGCCAGTGCGGCCACGGTATTGGCCACGGCAAACATGACCAGAATGCTGATGAACAGGCGCTTGCGCTGGAACCGCGCAAAGAAGGCGGTAAGAAATGGCCCGAACGCCGCCACCGTGAACGCGAACAACGTCACCAGCAAGCCCGCCTGGGACACGCTGACATTCAGATCCCTGGCGATGGCCGGCAGCAGGCCGACGATGATGAATTCCGTGGTCAGCACAGTAAAACCGGCGGCTGACAGCAGCAGGATGGGAAATAGCATGAAAACTCCAGAAACAACGACATCAACGACTGCCCGAAGGGCTCGCTGACAGAGAGGAAAAGTGAGAGGCGAGAATCTTAACAGAGTGTGTCCTGGTCGGGCGAAAGCTGACGGGGCCGGGCGACGGAATGCCGCACGACCAAGGACATTTCCTACGGCATGCTAGACTTCGCGACTGCTTCCTACAGCCCCTTCCGCTTGCAATGCTGCGCCCTACTAAAAAAACTAGAGACAAGTGTTTATGACTGCTGCCCCTTCCCTATTCCAACGACTTACACGCGTCAGCCTGGTGACCCAAATCGTCATCGGCCTGATTGCCGGCATTCTATTGGCCTTGCTCTTGCCCGAGGCGGCCAAGGCCACCGGGTTTATTGGTAAGGTGTTTGTCGCCGCGCTCAAGGCCGTGGCACCGATCCTGGTGTTTGTGCTGGTAATGGCGTCGATCGCCAACCACAAGCACGGCCAGGAAACCCACATCAAACCGATTCTGTTCCTGTACCTGCTGGGCACCTTCGCCGCCGCTGTGGTCGCGGTGATTGCCAGCATGTGGTTTCCCTCTTCCCTGGTGCTGGCTACCCATGACGCTGCCGTCAGCGCACCCGGCGGCATTGGTGAAGTGTTGCAAAGCCTGCTGCTCAGCGTAGTGGACAACCCGGTCAGCGCCCTGATGAACGCTAACTTCATCGGCATCCTGGCCTGGGCCATCGGCATGGGCATTGCCATTCGCCATGCCGGCGAGACCACCCGTACCGTGCTCGATGACCTGTCCAACGGCGTGACGCTGATCGTGCGTGTGGTGATCCGTTTCGCTCCCCTGGGCATCTTCGGCCTGGTGGCCTCCACCCTGGCCACTTCCGGCTTCGGCGCCCTGCTCGGCTACGCCCACCTACTGGTGGTGTTGATCGGCTGCATGCTGTTCGTGGCCTTGGTGATCAACCCGGCCATCGTGTTCTGGAAACTGCGCCGCAATCCCTACCCGCTGGTGCTGATGTGCCTGCGCGAGAGCGGCATTACCGCATTCTTCACCCGTAGTTCGGCGGCGAACATCCCGGTGAACCTGGCATTGAGCAAGCGCCTTGGGCTGCATGAAGACACCTATTCGGTGTCCATCCCGCTAGGTGCCACCATCAACATGGCAGGCGCTGCGATCACCATCACCGTGCTGACCCTGGCGGCCGTGCACACCTTGGGCATCGCCGTCGACCTGCCGACCGCCGTGCTGCTTAGCGTAGTCGCGGCCATTTGTGCCTGCGGCGCATCGGGCGTGGCGGGCGGGTCGCTGCTGTTGATTCCGCTGGCGTGCAGCCTGTTTGGCATCCCCAGCGAGATCGCCATGCAGGTGGTGGCCGTCGGTTTTATCATCGGGGTGCTGCAGGACTCGGCAGAAACCGCGCTGAACTCATCCACCGATGTGCTGTTCACCGCTGCCGCTTGCCTGGGCAAGGAAGAACAGCCGGCTTAACTGTCGCGCACAAAAAAACCGGGGCGGTTCTTGAATGAACCGCCCCGGTTTTTTTTGGCCGCTTAGAACGCGCCCATGTAGTCGCGCTTGCCCACTTCCACACCGTTGTGACGCAGCAAGGCGTAGGCGGTGGTGACGTGGAAGAAGAACTGCGGCAGGCCGTAGGTCAGCAGGTAGGACTGGCCACTGAAGCGCTTCTCTTTCGGGGTGCCTGGGCGGGTGACGATCTCGATGCCTTCCTTGCCGTCGACTTGCTCAGGGGTGATGGTGTCGAGGAAGGCCAGCACTTTGGCGATCAGGGCTTGCAGGTCGGCAAAGGTCACTTCGCCATCTTCGTATTTAGGCACTTCGATCTCGGCCAAGCGCGCGGAAACGCCTTTGGCGAAGTCGACGGCGATCTGTACCTGGCGCACCAGTTGGAACATATCCGGGAACAGGCGTGCTTGCAGCAAGGCGTTCGGCTCGATGTTCTTGGCGGTGGCGTGGGCTTCGGCTTTGGCCAACACACCACCGAGGGCAGTCAGCATTTGCTTGAAGACTGGGACGGAAGCGGCGTACAGGGAAATAGTCATGGCAGTCTCACGGGTAATGGCACGGTTTGAACAGGCGACGATTATAGACCTGCCTGTCGCTTGTCTTTTATTTTTTCCGGCTTACGCTAGGCGCTTCACTGCATAGGGAAAGCGCGATGACCGCCGAGCACGAGAACGAGACCCCTGAGCCGCGCCTGAACAGCACGGAAATCCGCATCCTGGGCTGCCTGATCGAAAAACAGGCGACCAACCCGGAAACCTACCCCCTGACCCTCAACGCCCTGGTACTGGCCTGCAACCAGAAGACCAGCCGGGAGCCGGTGACCAACCTCAGCCAAGGCCAGGTCGGCCAGAGCCTGCGGGTGCTCGAAGGCCAGGGTTTCACCCGCCTGGTAATGGGCAGCCGCGCCGACCGCTGGGAACACCGCGTGGACAAGGCGTTGGAGCTGGTGCCGGCCCAGGTGATCCTGATTGGCCTGCTGTTCCTGCGGGGGCCGCAGACAGTCAACGAACTGCTGACCCGCAGCGGGCGCATGCATGATTTTGAAGATGCCGAGCAGGTGGTGCACCAACTTGAGCGCCTGATTGCACGGGGGTTGGCGCTGCTGGTGCCACGCCAGTCGGGGCAGCGGGAAGATCGGTATACCCATGCGCTGGGGGACCCGGCGGATATCGAG
Source organism: Pseudomonas sp. 18175 (assembly GCF_050432925.1). NCBI lineage: Bacteria > Pseudomonadati > Pseudomonadota > Gammaproteobacteria > Pseudomonadales > Pseudomonadaceae > Pseudomonas > Pseudomonas sp. 18175. The sequence continues at coordinate 230,600 of NZ_JBKFTO010000005.1, forward strand.
GCGATTATCAGCGCACGCGGTAGCCCGGTGGAGCGTGGGGTTGGAAGTGTTTCCGTGGACCGCATTGAAGAGCTTGAAGCGAGGATCACTGCATTGGAAGAACGGTTGGCTCAGTTGGAACAGGCGTAACACAGCTCAAAATGTGGGAGCGGGCTTGCTCGCGAAGACGGAGTGTCAGTCAGTACATGTGTGACTGATCCACCGCTTTCGCGAGCAAGCCCGCTCCCACATGGGTTTTGCGCAAGGCTTTAGCTGCGGGCAAACGCCACGGCTTTTTCGAACTGTTCCGAAGTCGGCCGCACCCCGGTATAAAGCACAAACTGCTCCAACGCCTGGATCGCAATCACTTCCAACCCGGTAATCACCCGCTTGCCCTGCGCCCTTCCCCGCACAATCAACGGTGTTTCGGCGGGGATCGCTACCACATCGAACACAGTCTCTGCCGCATCCACGGCGTCTGCGTCAAACGCCAGCGCATCCGCCTCAGCGCCGCCGGTCATGCCGATCGGCGTGACGTTGATCAGCATCTGCGGGCGCAACTCACCCAGTTCAGCCTGCCATTCATACCCCAGGTTCTGCGCCAACGCCCGGCCCGCAGCTTCATTGCGCGCCACAATCACGCCGTTGGCGTAGCCGCCATCACGCAAGGCGCTGGCCACGGCCTTGGCCATGCCGCCGCTGCCGCGCAGGGCGAAGGTGGAGTCTTTGGGGACGGCGTGGGTTTTGAGCAGTTGTTCGATGGCGATGTAGTCAGTGTTGTAGGCCTTGAGGTGACCGTTGGTATTGACGATGGTGTTCAGCGAGTCGATCGCTTGAACCGAATCGTCCAATTCGTCCACCAAGGCAATAGCGGCTTCCTTGAACGGCATGGACACCCCGCAGCCGCGCACGCCCAGCGCACGGATACCACCGATCGCGCCGGGCAAATCCTGGCTGCTGAAGGCTTTATAGTAGAAGTTCAGACCCAGCTGTTCGTACAGGTGGTTATGAAAACGCAGGCCAAAATTCCCGGGGCGGGCCGACAATGACATACACAGTTGGGTGTCCTTGTTGGGGTGCATCTGCATGGAAAACTCCTTTGAGTAAGCAAATCGGTACAGACCTTACACAACCTTTACCTAGCGGCCGTGCTGTTTTTCAGAAATACGTTGTCTTAAAAGTATCCCCGCGACAATCCTTGAGTCTATTGATTGCAGACCACAAGCGCAGGGGCTAACCGAGGAATGACCATGATTCGTACAATCCCCAAGATCGCCCTGCTGGTTGGCGCACTCGCTATGGCAGGCCAAGCTTCCGCCCACGGTGGTGGTGGATGGGGTGGCCCGGCCGTGTTGGGTGCTTTAGTCGGCGCAGCCGTGGTGGGCTCCGTGGTTGCCAGCCAACCCCGTGAGGTCTACGTGCAGCAGCAACCGGTGTATGTCCAGCCGCAACCGGTGTATGCCGCTCCACCGCCGGTCTACTACGCACCGCCGCCACCGGTGTATGTGCAACAACAGGTCTACTACCGCCCGGCGCCGGTGTATTACGGGCCACCCCGTGGTTATTACGGCCCTCCCCACGGCTATTACGGCCGCGGCTGGTAAGCGCCAATCGTCTGAAACAGGCCCCGCCCACCCAGCGGGGCCTTTTTTTTGCATGCAAAAGTCTGGATTTATCGCGCCAAGGTCGCTATCGGGACAATAGACGTGGCGCAATCGCACATCATCAACACCATTGTCTACTTGCTTGACTGGGGCTTGCGCTGTCATGTTTGTGTCACGACACACTTTCACTATCGACTCTGTCCACCCAATAACAATTAAGGACGACTGACCATGCCCACCCAAAACCCGCACCGCACCGCTGGCCTCTGTACGTCCAGCAAGGTCTACAGCGCCCTCACCGAACTCAAGGCCCTGGAAGGCCACCGCAGCGCCAAGTTCCTGGCATTGCTGGCGGAAAACCTGGTGCGCAAAGGCCTGCTGAGTGAGCAGGAGGTGGTCAATATGCTCGATCAGGTGGTGGACTGACGCTTGCGTCGATGTCGACTATCGAGACAGGTGATTTTTCCTATCGCGCCCCGCCCCGTAAGGTGACCCCCATAGCGATTGGAGGTCCTTATGCCCACTGTTCAAATCATGTCCGTCATCGGCAGCGCCGTCCCAGCCTCTCTTCGGAAACTGGGCCTACTGGCCTGTTGGTACCTGGTACGCGATGGCGAAACCATCAGCGGCCCGCTCACCTCGTTGTCCGCCGCCGAACAAGAACTGCAACAGGCCTCGACCTTCAAGCTGCACGCTTAAGGCAACGGCAGTTTGACCCGTGGCTTGCTTTCCACAAACAACGCCCAGCTGGACATGAACAACGCCGCCACCAATGGCCCGATCACAAACCCATTGAGGCCAAACACCGACAGCCCGCCCAGGGTCGAGATCAAAATCAGGTAGTCCGGCATCTTGGTGTCCTTGCCCACCAGGATCGGGCGCAGCACGTTGTCCACCAGGCCGATCACGAACACCCCGAACAAGCCCAGCACCACACCCTGCCAGATCGCCCCGCTCAACAGGAAGTAAGCGGCCACCGGCCCCCACACAATGCCTGCACCCACCGCTGGCAGCAGCGACAGAAACGCCATCAACACTGCCCAGAGCAATGCACTGGGAATATCCAGGAACCAGAAGATCAACCCACCCAGCGCGCCTTGGGTCACGGCCACCAGCACGTTGCCCTTGACCGTGGCACGCACCACCCGGTTGAACTTGAGCTGCAAGCGGCGCTTCTGCGGCTCGGCCAACGGCACCGCCGTGCGCACTTTGCGCACCAGATCCGGGCCGTCGCGCAGCAGGAAGAACAGCAAGTACAGCATGATGAAAAAGCTCACCAGGAAATCAAACGTGCCCTGGCCAAAGCTGAACGCCTGGGTCGCGAAGAACTCGCTGCCCTGCATGGCGCTCTTGACGATCTTCTCCCGCAGGCCTTCCAGGTTGCCCATGCCAAAGCGGTCCAGCAGATGTTGGAAGTACGGCGGCAAGAAGTTCTTGAACTGCTCGATATACCCCGCCACGTCCAGCTTGCCACTCTCGACGTTTTTATAGAGCGTCGCCCCCTCCTGCACCAGCAAGGCACTGGTGATGATCACCGGCAAAATGGCGATCACCAGGCACACCCCAAGCGTGGCCAGGGACGTGAGATTGCGGTTGCGCCCGAACTTCAACTGCAAGCGGCGCTGCATTGGCGCAAAGATGATGCCGAGGATCACCGCCCAGAACACTGCGCCGTAGAACGGCAGCAGTATCCAGATAAAGGCGACGGTCACCAGGACCAACAGTAAGAGCAGGGTTTTGAATTGCAAGTTGGTCGTGTTCATGTGCGGTCCATTCCAGATAAACGCCGGACGCTTACGTGCGCCCTGTTGCTTAGTCCTCACCAGCACCGGCGAGTGCCCTTGATCGACACCTACGTGCAATGTCGCCCACCGATACCCCGTGATGAGATGGCCCGGGCATACCCCATGTTCCATCACTGAACCGTGAGGCCACACCATGCTTTTACATCTGTCGACCTGGTCTGAAATCGAAACATTCCTGCAGCGCAGCCGCACCATCGTCATCCCCATCGGCTCCAACGAGCAGCACGGGCCCATCGGCCTGCTGGGCACCGACTGGATGTGCCCGCAGATCATTGCCCACCATGCGCAAGCGAGCGCCGATATCCTCATCGCGCCCACCTTCAACATCGGCATGGCGCAGCACCATCTAGGCTTTCCCGGCACCATCACGCTGCGGCCATCGACCTTTATCGCCGCCATCGAAGACTGGACACGCTCGCTGGTGGCCCATGGTTTCGAGAAGATCTACTTCCTCAACGGCCACGGCGGCAACATTGCCTCGATCGAGGCGGCGTTTTCCCAGCTGTACGCCGAAGCCAGCTTCGCTCGGCGGCCCGCCGGGTTTGCCTTGAAGCTGACCAACTGGTGGGACCTCGAAGGCGTGGGCGCGCTGGCTAACCAGCAATTCCCCACCGGCCACGGTATCCACGCCACGCCGTCGGAAATTGCGGTGACGCAGTGGGCCTATCCGGAGGCGATCAAGTCGGCCGAGTATTCGCCGCAAATCGCCAACTCCGGACCGATCCGCGAGGCCCATGACTTTCGCTCGCGCTTCCCCGATGGCCGCATGGGCTCCGACCCAGGCCAGGCGACGCCAGAGAAAGGCCGTGAACTGGTGCTGCTTGCCGCCCTCGGATTGATCAAGGAGCTGCAAGCGTTCAGCCGCGAAACCGCACCGTTCGGCACAATCAGCGGTTCGACTAACAACTGCTAACAGCGCATAACTGGCGGCCCAATCGGCCAGGCATCACCCTTGAAGCTCACCACCGTCAGCATTCAAGAGGGATGCCATCATGACCGAAGGGGATCGCGCCAGTTGCCTGAGCACGGATGAGCGACTTGCAAATGAAGCACTGCGCGCATTGATGGCGCACGTCGTCAACGGTGACCGCGGTGCTTCGCGGCGACTGTTTGCCAAGGTCATGCCGCTGCTCAGCGCATTTTATGAAGGCCAGGTGCAGGCTGGGCGAATTCGACCGGAACAGGTCGAATACCTGGTCCACGGCGCCTTCAAGGCCCTGCTGGACAACCCCGCGGACGACAACCCCGGCCAGCCCTTTCGTGCCTGGTTGCTGGACATCGCCCGCGCCACCCTGCTCCACCATCTGCACGCCAATGCCGTCGTCCCGCTGTTGAACCCGCCCGACATCCTGTGGGCCATCTAACTGCGCATCCAACACTTTCAGTTTTCCCCAGGACACGCCCATGCTGAGCATCGAAAAAGTTCTCTACTCCGGCCACACCTACACCACCGGCGGTCGCGAAGGCGCCGGCCGCAGCGATGACGGACGATTGGATATCAGGCTCTCGCCACCCGGTGCCCCCGGCAACGGCACCAACCCCGAGCAACTGTTTGCGGTGTGCTGGTCGGCCTCGTTCCTGGGCGCCCTGCGCCACGCCTGCAACGCACGCAAAATCGGTTTTCCGGCGGCGGCAGCGGTCGACGCCCAGGTCGATCTGCTGCACGGTGAGCAAGGTTTTTTCCTGCAAGCACGTATCAGCGTGTCGTTGCCGCACATCGACGCGGACACCGCGCAACAGCTGGTCGAAGCCGCTCACCAGAACTGCCCCTACTCCAAGGCCACCCGGCGCAACATCGAGGTCAGTTTTACCCTGGCCTAAAACGGCACGAGCCGATACCTACGTGCAATCGCCCAGCCCCAGATGCTCTGTTTTGATGTGACACAACCACCAGACATCCAGGGACTTGAGCATGAACAAACTGACCACAGCCGCCGGCGCACCGGTGGTCGACAACAACCACTCGCAAACCGCCGGCCCCCGCGGCCCCGTATTACTGCAAGACGTGTGGCTACTGGAGAAACTCGCCCACTTCGACCGCGAAGTGATCCCCGAGCGCCGCATGCACGCCAAGGGCTCCGGTGCGTTTGGCACGTTTACCGTCACCCATGACATCAGCCACTTCACCAAGGCCAAGCTGTTCTCGCACATCGGCAAGACCACCGAGGTGTTCGTGCGTTTCTCCACAGTGGCAGGCGAACGCGGCGCGGCCGATGCCGAGCGCGATATTCGTGGTTTTGCCATCAAGTTCTACACAGGCCAAGGCAACTGGGACCTGGTGGGCAATAACACCCCGGTGTTTTTCCTGCGCGACCCATTGAAATTCCCCGACCTCAACCACGCGGTCAAACGCGACCCGCGCACCAACCTGCGCAGCAGCCGCAACAATTGGGACTTCTGGACCCTGCTGCCCGAAGCCCTGCACCAGGTCACGATCGTGATGAGCGACCGGGGCTTGCCGCATTCCTACCGACACATGCACGGTTTCGGCAGCCATACATTCAGTTTTATCAGCCCGGCCAACCAGCGCTTCTGGGTGAAGTTCACCTGGAAGACCCAACAGGGCATCCATAACCTGACCGATGAGCAAGCCGGCGCCGTGGTCGGCAATGACCGTGAAAGCGCACAGCGCGACCTCTACACCAGCATCGAGGAGGGCCGTTTTCCGCGCTGGAAGCTCTACGTGCAGGTCATGCCCGAGGCAGATGCGGCGCATTGTCCGTTCAACCCGTTTGACCTGACCAAAGTCTGGCCCCACGGGGATTACCCGCTGATCGACGTGGGTGTGCTGGAGCTCAATCGCAACCCCGACAACTACTTTGCCGAGGTGGAACAAGCAGCCTTCAACCCTGCCAACGTGGTGCCGGGCATCAGCTTCTCGCCGGACAAAATGCTCCAGGCGCGCCTGTTTGCCTATGGTGATGCACAGCGCTATCGCGTGGGGGTGAACCACCATCAAATCCCGGTGAATGCACCACGCTGCCCGGTCAACAGCTACCACCGCGACGGGCAGATGCGCACCGACCGCAACGCCGGCAGCACTCCGGGCTACGAGCCCAACAGCCACGCCCTCTGGGCCGAACAGCCGGACTTTCGCGAACCGCCCCTGGCCCTGCACGGCAGCGCCGCGCACTGGAACCACCGGGAAGACGACGATTACTTCTCCCAACCCGGCGCGCTGTTTCGCCTGATGAGCCCGGCGCAGCAACAGGCGCTGTTTGCCAATACGGCACGCTCGATCCAGGGCGCCAGCGCCGAGGCCAAACAACGCCATATCCAGCACTGCACCCTCGCCGACCCGGCGTACGGCGCGGGTGTTGCCCAAGCCATCGAACGACTGGGGTGAGCCACATGGAACTCAAGCCGCTGCACTCCCTGGCTGCGCGCCTGACGTGGATCTACCTGGCCTGCCTGGTGATCGCCCAAGGGCTGGCGTTCGCGATTGAAATCCGTGCGCTGGCCGGGTCACTGTGGCTAACGCCGCTGTTGATGGTGCAACTGGCGCTACTACTGGCCTGTATCTGGCTGGGGCTGCGGCCGTTGAGTCGCATGGAGACGCCGGTGGAAGCGGGCGGCAACGGCTTGCAGGAGCGCCTGCAACTGCTCGCCGCGATTTCCCATGACCTGCAAACCCCCATCACCCGCATGAAGCTGCGTGCTGAGTTCATGGAAGAATCGGTGGAACGGGACAAGCTGTGCAATGACCTCAGCGAGATGCAGCACTTGGTCCAGGAAGGCGTGGCCTATGCCCGCAGCCTGGACGGCACGGTCGAAGCCAGCCGCCGCGTTGATCTGCATTCGTTCCTCGACAGCCTGGTGTTCGACTATCAGGACGTCGGCCAAAGCGTGGTGCTCAGGGCACAGCTGGGTACGGTCATCGACACCCGCCCCCATGCGCTGCGCCGGGTGCTGGTGAACCTGGTGGACAACGCGCTCAAGTTCGGCAGCGAGGTCACCGTCAATGTCGAACCCATGGCAGGCGAGCGCCTGCTGATCCAGATCCTCGACCGTGGCCCCGGCATTCCCGAGGCGCAATTGCCCGAGGTGATCAAGCCGTTCTACCGGGTAGAAAGCGGCTGCAACCGCCACACCAAAGGGACCGGTTTGGGGTTGGCGATTTCGCAACAACTGGCGCAGAGCCTGCAGGGCGCCCTGACCCTGTCCAACCGTGCCGGCGGCGGCTTGTGCGCACAGTTGGCATTGCCACAGTCAGTCGCGCACCAGAAACTCCCGCGGTGACGTGCCAATGGCTCGGCGAAACATCGCACTGAACGCACTCGCACTCACATAGCCCAACTCCCGGGCGATCCGGCCAACGGACTCGCCCTTTTCCAGGCGCTCCAGCGCGCAGGCCAGGCGCACTTGCTGCACCCATTGGCGGTAAGTCAGGCCGGTCTCCTTGAGGAACAGGCGGATCAACGTGCGCGAACTGGCCCCCACCTTGTCGGCCCAGTACTCCACCAAGTGGCTTTGCCCCGGCGCGTCCAGAATCGCGTTGCACACCACCCGCAAACGGCGGTCCAGCGGCCAGGGGATCTGCAGCGGCAAGGTAGGTGCGGCAGCCAGCTCGCTGAGAATCAATGCCACGACATGGCTATTGCGGCCTTCGAGCGAATACTCGATAGGCTCGCTGGCCAGCACCAGGATCAGCTCGCGCAACAGCAGCGACACATCCACCACGCGACAGCGGTCACCAAACCCCTGCGCCGCATGGGCCTGGATATAAATCGAGCGCATCTGCACCGGCGTCAGCATCAACTGGTCGTGCACCACCCCAGCGGGAATCCACAACGCCCGCTTGGGCGGCAAAAACCACAGGCTGCCATCGGCCTCGGCGCGCATCACACCACTGATGGCATACAACAACTGGCCATGGCGATGGGTATGCGGCGCGTTGTAGGCGCCGCTGGCTTGGTTGCGCACCAGGGCTGTCATCACGCGCGGCACGTCCTGGTAGTCGAGGTAATCCTCGCTGCGGCCGTTCAGGTCGGCGGGGGGGCTGACGGAGCGTGCGTCGTGTTTCATGGCGGGTTCTCAGGTTGTCACTTTGTCGATAGAAGCTGGCATTTGTCGTTTATTTTACATTGCTACGATCGCCCTGACTCCACGACCCAAGGGCACCGCCACATGACCTCCACCGACAAACATAGCCTGGCAGCCATTATCGGCCTGTTGGTGCTGTCCATCGCCCTGCGCCCGGCCATCGTGTCCATCGGGCCGATCCTGTTGCTGATCCAAGATCACTATGGCCTGAGTTTTACCCAGGCGGCGCTGCTGACCTCCATCCCGGATGTGTGCATGGGTGTCCTGGCGTTGCTGGCGCCCAACCTGAGCCAGCGATTTGGCACCGACCGCTGCGTGATTGCCGCGCTGGTGCTGTTGGGCGGCGCCTGTTTGCTGCGGGCGGTGTCGCCAAGTGCGATGTTCCTGCTGTTCAGCACGTTTTTGGTCAGTGTCGGTATCGCCATCGCCGGCGCCCTGATCGGTGGTTGGATCAAAGCGCATTTCCCCCACCGGCCCGCGTTTTTCATGGGCATTTATGCCGCAGGCTTGAGCGTGGGAGCAACCCTTTCTGCGCTGTTCACCGCCCCCCTTGCTGAGCTTGCCCACAGCTGGCGTGTGGGGGCCGGGGTGTGGAGCCTGCTGTGTGTCACGGCGGTGATCAGTTGGCTGTGGATGGCCCGGCGCTTTGCCAGCAGCGCGCCCAAGGCCAGCCCGCAACCCGCCCGTTCCGTGCGCTTGCCGTGGGGCAACCCCCAGGCCTGGCTGGTGGCGTTGTACTTCGGCGCCAGTCAATTTGTGGTGTACGCCCTCTTCGCCTGGCTCGCGCCGGCCTCCACCGAAACAGCCGTCACCCGCCTACCCGCCGGGGCCTTGCTGGGGTTGTTTACCGCCGTATTTGCCGTGGCCAGCGTAGGCGCTGGCGTGCTCCCCGGCAAAGCCCATGACCGCCGCGGCCTGCTGGCGCTGTGCACGTTGCTGGCACTGCTGGGCACCGCGGGCATGGCGTTCGCCCCGGCCGCCTGGCCGACGCTGTATGTGCTGCTGGTGTCCATCGGCCTGGGCATGTCGTTCACCGTGGGCATGACGCTGCCCCTGGACAATGCCAGCTCCCCGGCAGAAGCCGGCGCCTGGACCGTGTTCATGCTGTTTATCGGCTACCTGGTCGCCGCCCTTGGCCCGCTGAGCTTCGGCGCCCTGCGTGACCACACCGGCAACTACCACTTGGCCTACGCGATGCTGTTCGCTGTGCTGGTGTTCATGCTGTGCCTGACCCCCGTGCTCAAGCCGACTACCCGCAGCGCAGAGCCCGGCCACGGGGTTGTACGGACTTGAACGCAACGTTAAAACACCTATCATGCGAGAAACGTCCTACAGCCCCTTTGGTTCGAGAGCCTGATGACCGTGGCGTCCGCCCCTGACGACCTGCACGATCCCGTGCCCCCGTACTTTGCCTTCGGCCCTTTCCGCGTGATGCCAGGCGAGCGCCTGCTCACCCGCAATGATCTGGCGGTCGATATCGGCGGGCGCGCCCTCGACCTGTTGATCGCCCTGCTTGATCGCCCGGGCCGGGTGGTGTCCAAGCGCGAACTGATCAACCTGGTGTGGCCCGATATCGTCGTCGAGGAAGGCAGCCTGCGTTTTCATATGACCGGGCTGCGTCGCATCCTGGGAGATGGTGAAGACGGTGCGCGCTATATCCATACCCAAGTGGGCGTGGGCTACGCCTTCGTGGCGCCTATCGAGCGTTCGCCCCTCGCCCCGCCTGCCCCACCGAAAACCAAACGCATCACCAATGCCGTCGGCGGCCTGCCGCCACGCCCGAGCCTGATCGGGCGCGAAACCGATGTGGCCTTGGTACTGGAACGCCTGCTGCAACCCAAGCTGTTTACCATCGTCGGCCCCGGTGGCGTGGGCAAGACCAGCCTGGCGGTGGAAGTCGGCCACCGCCGCACAGGTGATGACAGCGTGCACTTCGTCGACCTGGCCCAGCTTGAAGATGCAGCCCTGGTGCCCTTCGCCCTCGCCAGTGCCCTGGGCATTGCGGTGCAGGCCGAAGAGCCGATGTTTGTACTGCTTGCCCATCTGCGCTCGCAGCAGCTGTTGCTGATCATCGACAACTGCGAACACCTGGTGGATGCGGTTTGCGCCATCGTCGAGCACATCCGCGACGTGGCCCCGGCGGTGGCCATCCTCGCCACCAGTCGCGAGCCGCTGCGGGCGCGTGGCGAACATGTGCACCGGCTCGACCCGTTGGCGTTCCCGGCCGAGTGGCAAGACTTGAGCGGCGATCAGCTGCTTGCCTTTCCCGCCGTGCAACTGTTTGTCGAGCGTGTTTCGTCGAACAATGCCGCCCTGGCCCTGGCACCGGGCGATGCACAGTTGATTGCCGACATGTGCCAACGCCTGGAAGGCATGGCACTGCCCATCGAACTGGCGGCCGTGCGTGTAGCCGTGCATGGCGTACATGCCACCCACGCGATGCTCGGCGAGCGTTTTTCCCTTGGCTGGGCAGGCCGACGCACAGCCTCGCCACGCCACCACACCCTGCGCTCTATGCTCGATTGGAGCTACGACCTGCTGTCGGCCGACGAGCGCCTGGTGTTTGATCGCCTGGCGGTGTTTGTCGGGCCCTTTGGGCTCGACGGCGGCTCGCACATCGCTGCCGATGACTGGATCGACCCAATCACCGTGGCCGCCACCCTGGATGAACTGGCCGCCAAGGGCCTGGTCACCGTCAATCGCAACAACTTCGCGGCCTCTTACCGTTTGCTGGAGATGACCCGCGCCTATGCGCGGGAAAAACTGCAACTGCGCGGCGCCCTGGAGGTGCATGCGCTGGCGTTCCGGCACGCGGCCTACCATATGGAGCAACTCAAGCACTTGGGCGACAGCCCCCACGAAATCTTCGCCAGTTCCGCACGGCTGGGCTGCCAGCTGGGCAATATCCGCAGCGCGCTGGAATGGAGCTTCGGCCCCCAGGGCGACCCCGGCCTGGCCCTGCCACTGGCGGCGGCCAGCGCGCAGTTGTTCCTGCATTTTTCGCTACTGGTGGAGTGCCGCACCTGGTGCACCCGTGCCACCGAACTGCTGGAACTCGGTTACTTCGGCACCCCGACCGAAATGGAACTGCAAGCCGCCCTGGGCCTGGTGCTGATGTTCACCATGGGCAACAGCACGGCGGCGGAAACAGCCTTGCTGCGCGCCCTGGACATCGCCGTCAACCTGGGCGACCACGCCTCTCAATTGCGCCTGCTGGGGCGCTTGCAAATCTTCTACGAACGCGTCGGCGACTTTGCCAGCTCCCTGGCCTGGGCCGAACGCGCGGTGCAGGTCGCAGCCCTGATCGGCAAGCCCGAAGCGATTGCCGTGGCCGCCTCCCTGGCCGGGATTGCCTATCACCTGCTGGGCGATCAACCACGCGCACGCCAGGCGTTGGAACACTCGTTGCGCAACAGCTTGCCGTCGGAACGCAGCCTCACCATCCATTACGGCTTCGACCATCGCAACCGCACCGGCCTGGCCCTGGCGCGTACGTTGTGGCTGATGGGGTTTCCCGACCAGGCGCGGCACGGCGCGCAACACGTCGAAGCCCAAGCAGCGGCCCTGGACCATGCGGCCACCTATTGCATCGCGCTGGTGTGGACGTTGCAGATCTACATCTGGACCGGCGACCTGGACAAGGCTGCCGACGGCTTGGAAACCTTCCGCTCGATTGCCCAAGCCAATGCATTTGGCCCGTATGTCGCGGCCGCCATGGGCATCGGTGCCGCGATTGATATTCGCGCCGGGCAACCGGGGGATGCGGTGGCGGTGCTGGAAGAAGCCTTGGCGCGGCTGCACGGCATGCGTTACGAACTGCTGACCACCCCCTTCGAAATGGCCCTGGTCGAAGGCCTGATCCTGGACAGTCAGCTCGATAAAGCCCGGGCGCAGGTCGAGGCCACCATCGCCCACTGTCGCCACAGCGGCGATGCCTTTGCCCTGCCTGAACTGTTGCGTATCAAGGCCAGTATCCACCCCAGCCCCGAGGCCCTGCTGGAAGAATCTCTGGCGCTGAGCCAACAACAAGGCTCGCGCAGTTGGGCATTGCGCAGCGCTCTGGACTTGGCCGCGCTGTGGCACACACAAGGTCGCGGCACTGAGGCCCAACAGTTGCTGAGCCAGTGCCGCGAGCAGTTTTCGGAAGGCTTCGACACCCAGGACCTGCGCCAGCTACAGGCGCGCCTGGATGAGTTTATGGCTTAGTCGCCGCACGCAATGGGCGGAACGCCTCGCGCAGTTCTTCGCTGAACAGTTGCGGCTGTTCCCACGCGGCGAAATGCCCGCCCTTACCAACCTGGCTGTAATAGGACAGCGACGGGTACGCGCGTTGCGCCCAGGTTTTCGGCGCCTGGTAGATCTCGTGAGGGAACACGGTGATGCCCACCGGCACCTTGATGGTGTCGGTCTTCTGCGCCACGGCGCTGAAGTTATTGTTGTTGTTCTCCCAGTAGAACCGCGAGGAGGACGCGCCGGTGTTGGTCAGCCAGTACAGGCTGATGTCATCGAGCATTTCATCGCGGCTGAGCACACGGTCAGGGTGGCCGTCGCTGTCGGTCCAGGCGGCGAATTTCTCGTACATCCAGGCCGCCGTGCCCGCCGGCGAATCGGCCAGCAGGTAGCCAATGGTTTGCGGACGGGTCACCATCATTGCGCCATAGGCGGCGTTACGCCCAAAGAACGTACTCAGGGCGTTGTAGGCCGTGCGCTCGGCATCGGTCAGCGTTGCCGGGGCCGGTTCGCCGCTGTTGATCGGCTTGACCAGTTCCGGTGGCACAGTGGCCGGCATATTCAGGTGAATGCCCAGCAGGCCGGGGGGCGACAGGCGGCCCAGGGCGTCGGAGATCACCGAGCCATGGTCACCGCCCTGGGACACGTAATGGCTATAGCCCAGGCGTTTCATCAGCACGTCCCAGGCCTTGGCCACCCGGTCCGGGCCCCAGCCCAGTTCGGTGGGTTTACCGGAAAAACCATGGCCGGGAATCGACGGGATCACCACGTCGAACGAGTCTTCGATGCGACCGCCATAGGCCACTGGGTTGGTGAGCGGGCCGATGGTCTTGAGGAATTCAAACTGTGAACCCGGCCAGCCGTGGGTCAGGATCAGCGGCAAGGCGTTGGGGTTGGGCGAGCGCACGTGGATAAACTGGATGTCCACGCCGTCGATGGTAGTGATGAACTCCGGTAACGCATTGAGCTTGGCCTCGGCCTTGCGCCAGTCGTAGCCGTTGCCCCAGTACTTGACCAGTGCCTGCACCTGGGCCAGTTGCACGCCCTGAGAGGTGTCGTTGACCGTCTCTTTGTCCGGCCAGCGGGTGGCGGCGATACGTTTGTGCAGGTCGGCCAATTGCGCCTCATCCACGTGAATGCGATAGGGGCGAATGGCATCGGAGTCGGCCCAGACGCCTGTGCTGCCAGCGAGCAAGGCAAGGCCAAACAATGAAACCCGGCAGCGCTGCCGGAGTAACGCGGACGAAGCGGCAAGCATGATGACTCTCCTTGGGATCAACAGGCCAGAACGGCCCATACGGGAGCGATCAGACCATCGGCGCCACCCTGGGACGATTGCACGTAGGTGTCGGTCGATACCTATGTATGACTTGCCAGCGCGGCTGCCGGATGCTGCCATCGGCACTCGATAAAGGCGGGAACAGACAGTGATGAGTGGGCAGGCAAGCAGCGAAGGCACAGGCCGTATTTCGACGCCGAGCGCGGCGTGGGCCGTGGTCGGGTTGTGCATGCTGTTCAACGTGATCGATGGGCTGGATGCGATGGCCATGGCGTTCACTGTCAGCCGGGTCGCGGCGCAGTGGGCGCTGAACGGCGCGCAGATCGGCCTGCTGCTCAGTGCCAGCCTGGTGGGCATGGCCTGCGGCTCGTTGTTTGCCGCGCCCCTGGCCGACCGCCATGGGCGCCGGCCGATGCTGTTGGCCAGTCTGTTGCTCAGCGGCGTGGCCATGGTGCTGTCGTTCTGGAGCCAGGGCCTGTACAGCCTGGTGTGCCTGCGGGCACTCACCGGGGTCGGCGTTGGCGCAGTGCTGGTGGGGGCCAACGTGTTGACCCACGAATACGCCCCGCCCCACCGACGCGGCCTCGCAATTGCCTTGCAGTCGGTGGCCTTTGCCCTGGGCGCAACCCTGGGCGGTGTGTTGGCGCATGCACTCAACGACGATGTGGGTTGGCGCTATGTGTTCCTGGCCGGGGGCGGTCTGACGCTGGTGGCGGGGTCGGCGGGCGTGCTGTGGTTGCGCGAGTCGCCGGTGCTCAAGCCAGATCGCCTGCGTGCGGGCTTTGGTCAACTGTTCAACGCCGGGCATTGGCGCTGGACTCTGGCGTTGGCGGCGGTGTGTTTTTTGCTGATGTTCGGCTTTTATTTTGTGATGAGCTGGACCCCGATCCTGCTGACCCAGGGCGGTTTCTCCGAGCACCATGGCGTCACCGGCGGGTTGCTGCTCACCGTGGGCGGCATGCTCGGGGCCTTGTTGGTGGGGCTGGCGGCCAATCGGTTCGGCTGCCATCAGCTATTGCTGGCCTGCCTGCTACTGGACGCGCTGCTGTTGCTGTTGATGGTGGCAGCCACCCGTGTTCCGGCGCTGGCCGCCGGGGCAGGTTTTATGGCCGGGTTGTTGCTCTATGGGGCTATTGCGGCGCTGTTTGTGATGGCGCCCCAGGCGTTTGCCACACCGGTGCGCACCCGTGGCGTCGGCCTGGTGCTGGCCACCGGGCGGCTGGGGGCGATTGTGTCGCCCACCGTCGCCGGTGTGCTGCTTGACGCCCAGTGGCGGCCTCAGGATTTGTTTACCTTTTATGCCGGCAGCCAATTGTTGGCAGCGCTGCTGATCTGGCGTGGGCGTAGCAATATTGGGAGATCAAACATTAGTGTTGAGGCAGGATAATCAGCTTCCCGATACTGCGCCGCGACTCAATATCCCGATGGGCCTGCTGCGCTTCTGCCAAGGTGTAACGCTGGCCGATGCTCACGTTGAGCCGCCCGGTGCGTACCCAGGTAAACAGTTGCCGGGCATGCACCAACAAGGCTTCGCGGGTGCCCACATGGTGCATCACCGAGGGATAGGTGAGCTTGATACTGCGCGGCATGGCAAAGATATCGATGGGCGCAATCGGGTCCATGAACGGGCCGTACAACGCCAAGGTGCCAAAGTAATCCAGCAGGCGGATCGACTCGTCGAAGCCTTCGGCACCGGTGCCGTCGTACACCACGTTGACCGCTTGGCCACCGATCAGGCGTTCGACCTGGCGGGCAATATCGCTGGCGCGGCCGATCACCGCGTAATCGGCACCGGCGGTCAGTACCGCGTCAACCTTGTCGGCATGGGACACCCGGCCAATCACCTTGGCGCCGAGCAACTTGACCATCTGCGTCAGCATCAGCCCTACCCCTCCGGCGGCGGCATGGACAAAAGCCACGTCGCCCTTCTGGATAGCGTGCACCTGGAACACCAGGTTGCTGGCGGTCAGGCCTTGCATCATCAAGCCGGCGGCGGTTTCGAAGCTGATGTCATCGGGCAGCGGCACCAGTTGGCTGACCGGGGCGATGAGCATTTCGGCATAGCTGCCTGGCACGTACTGCCAGGCCACGCGGTCGCCAGGGGACAGGTCGGTGACACCGGGGCCGACGGTCACGACGACACCCGCGCCTTCCACGCCGGGTGTCAGGGGCAATGGATTGGCCTGGCCCAGGCCGCGTCGAATACCGGTGTCCATAAAGTTGACGCCGGCGGCCATCACCTGCACCAGCGCCTGCCCAGCCCCCGGCCTGCCCGGCGTAACCTCGTCCAGCGCCAACACCTCGGGGCCTCCAAATGCATTCACCACAATCGCTTTCATGGGGGTTCACAACCTGCAAGATCGTTCGGCACCACCTGGCGCCGAAACCTGCCGTCATGCTGGGCAAGGCATGTATCTGCGGCATGTCGGCAGGCGAGCGGTTTGAATGGCTGTGTAACCGGGGCAGCGTTGGATACAGTGGCTTACAGTCAGACCAGGTTGAGCACTACATCGATGTTGCCACGCACGGCCTTGGAGTACGGACAGGTCTGGTGGGCGGTTTCGATCAGCGCCAGCGCCACGGCCCGTTCCACCCCCGGCAGGCTGATGTTCAAGCGCGCGCGCAGGAAGTAGGCATCGCCCTCGGTGCACAGGTCGACCTCGGCATCGATCGCCACATCAGCCGGCAGCGCCACCTTCAACGTGCGCGCCGCCAACCCCAGCGCCCCATCAAAGCAGGCCGACCAGCCTGCGGCGAACAGTTGCTCGGGGTTGGTGCCGCTGCCCTTGGAACCCGGCAGCGAATGCAGGATGTCCAGGCGCCCGTCGTCGCTGCGCGAGGTGCCGCCATCGCGTGCGCCGGTGGTGTGGACTTTGGCGGTATAGAGTATTTTCTTGGCAGTCATGTAACAGCTCCTGAGGATGAGGGAAAACGCATAGGGAATGCGTGCCCCCATCACAGCACGGGGCAAGGCCTGCCATCGATTACACAATGGTATCGGCCGGCATGCGACACCTAAGTATGATGGGCGAGCGCCATGGGACAGGGCATCCTCGTCACACGGCGCCTGTAGATAGAGAACCGGTATGTCGAACGAATTCGATCGCGTCGTCGAGGCGCTGCCAGGCGTGGCCTTTACCGCACAGGGTGATGGGTGCGTCGATTACGTCAATCAAGGCTGGTGTGCCTACACCGGGCGCGCCGCCAGCGAAGCGGCAGGTGCCGGCTGGCAGTCGGCCGTGCACCCGGATGACCTGCCCGGCACGATCAACGCCTGGGCGCAAGCGGTGCGTAGCGGTGAGCCGTATCGCAAAGAACTGCGCCTGAGGCAGGCGGACGGTACCCACCGCTGGTTTGTCAGTGATGGCCGACCGATGCGCGATGACCAGGGCGCAATCACCCGTTGGTGGGTGATCTGCATCGATATCGACGAGCAAAAACGCGACAAGGCGCTGATCGCCCACGCACTGGCCGAGGTCAGTGCCTCGGAAGATCGCCTGAGCACCATCATCAATGCCATTCCCGGTTTTGTCTGGAGTGCCGCGCCCGATGGCAGCGTCGGTTTCGTCAACCAACGCTGGTGCGACTACACCGGCATGAGCCTGGACGAAGCTCGCGGCATCGGCTGGGCGCGTTCGGTGCACCCCGACGACGCCGAACAACTGGCCCAGTACTGGGGCGCGTTATTGCAGTCCGGCGAGGCCGGTGAATACGAGGCCCGGCTACGCCGCTTCGACGGCCACTACCGCTGGTTCCTGGTGCGCGCCGTGCCCCAGCGCGATGAATGGGGCGCAGTGACGCGCTGGTATGGCGAAAACACCGACATCGAGGACCGCAAGCAAGCCGAAATGCTTGCTGCCAGCATCGCCATCGAGCGCCAGCAGTCGGAGGAAACCCTGGGCAAGGTGCGTTCGGAGCTAGCGCACCTGGCCCGCGTGGCCAGCCTCAGTGCGGTCACCGCATCGATTGCCCATGAGGTCAACCAGCCGCTGGCGGGCATCATCACCAATGCCAGCACCTGCTTGCGCATGCTGGGCGCCAACCCGCCGAATGTGGCCGGCGCCCTGGAAACCGCACGCCGCACCATCCGCGACGGCAACCGCGCCGCCGATGTGATCAAACGCTTGCGCGCCTTGTTCTCGAAAAAAAGCATCACCATCGAGGACGTCGACCTCAACGAAGCCGCCCGGGAAGTCATCGCCATGTTGCTGGGCGAGTTGCAACGCAACGGCGTTGCGCTGTATCCCGGGTTCACCGATGGCCTGCCCACCGTCAGGGGCGATCGCGTGCAGCTGCAACAAGTGATCCTCAACCTGATCCTTAACGCCACCGAGGCAATGACCACCATGACTGGCCGCGCGCGGCACCTGCACGTCAGCACCGGCCTGGACGAACACCGGAGCGTTTACCTTGCCGTGAAGGACAACGGCAGTGGTTTCGAGCCCCTGGATGCCGAGCGCATGTTCAATGCGTTCTACACCACCAAGAGCGCCGGGATGGGCATCGGCCTGTCCATCAGCCGTTCGATCATCGAGCGCCATGCAGGCGTGCTGTGGGCCACGGCCAATGACGGGGCGGGTGCCACGTTCCAGTTTTCCATTCCACCGTTGGCGGCTGCGGCTGCCGACGAGACCAGGGAGGGTAGTTGATGCAAAAGCCTTTACTCGTGGCGGTCGTCGATGATGACGAGTCGGTGCGTGAATCCCTGCCCGACCTGCTCAAGGAATTCGGCTTTGCTGTCGAAGCGTTTTCGTGCGGCCAGGCGTTTCTCGACTCGCCGTGTGTGGCGCAAACCCGCTGCCTGATTCTAGATGTGGCAATGCCCGGCATGTCAGGGCCTGACCTGCATGCCGCACTCAAGCTGCGCGGCCACGCCATCCCGGTGATTTTTATCACCGCCCATGGCGATGCCAGTGACCGGCCTGAACTATTGAGCGACGGCGCCGTGGACTGCCTGCTTAAGCCCTTCAGCGAAGCACAATTGCTCAGGGCACTGAGCGCGGCGATCCCACTTGATTGAGCCCGCCCTTTGAGGAGCTATCCTGATGCACGCAACCCACCTGATGGCCTATGAACGCAGAGCTGCGCCGATGACCGACACCTCGCCCATTGTGTTCGTGGTAGACGACGACATTTCTGTGCGCGAATCGCTGGAACTGTTGATTCGCTACGCCCAATGGCAACCACGGCTGTTCGAGTCGGCCCAGGACTTCCTCGCCCAGCCCCGCACCCAGGTGCCCAGTTGCCTAGTGCTGGACATCAACCTGCCCGGCCTCAATGGCCTGGACCTGCAGGCCGCCATCGCCAATGAACGCCCGGACACGCCGATTATTTTCATCACCGGCTACGGCGACATTCCCCTCACCGTGCGCGCCATGAAAGCCGGGGCCGTGGAGTTTCTGACCAAGCCGTTCAATGACGAGGTATTGCTCGAGGCCATCGCCGATGCGCTGCAACGCAGCCGCGCCGCCCTCGCCCAGCAGGATCACTTGCGCGCACTGCAAAGCGCGTATGCCAGCCTGACGCCCCGGGAGCAGGAAGTCATGGCCATGGTCGTCGCCGGCCATATGAACAAGGTGATTGCCTCGGACTTGGCGATCAGCGAAATCACGGTCAAGGCCCATCGCGGCAAAGCCATGCGCAAAATGAAGGCCCGCTCATTGGCGGACCTGGTGAAGATGGCGGCTCTGCTGGCAAAGCCGCTCAATTGAATCAGCGGGCCGTTTTGGCTTCCTGCAACAGCGTTTGGATCATCTTCTCCTGCTCGTCATAACGGCCTTCACCGAAGTGGGTGTAGCGCACTTGCCCCTTGGCATCGACCAGGTAATGGGCCGGCCAGTACTGGTTATCGAAGTTGCGCCAGATCGCATAGTTGTTGTCGATGGCCACCGGGTAGGTGATGCCCAGCTTGCGCACCTGGTCCTTGACGTTGCCGATGATGCGCTCATAGCCGTATTCCGGGGTATGCACGCCGATCACCACCAAACCGTCCTTTGCGTACTTGTTGGCCCACGCCTTCACATACGGCAGGGTGTGCTGGCAGTTGATGCAGTCGTAGGTCCAGAAGTCCACCAACACCACTTTGCCCTTCAGCGATTCGCCGCTCAGCTCAGGCGAGTTGAGCCACTGCACCGCACCGGCCAGCGAGGGCATCGCGCCCTGGGCGTTATCCGCCACCGGCTCGGCCTTGACCTTGCTCACCACGTAATCCACCACCTTGGGCACGGTTTGCAGCACACGTTTTTCCAGGCTGCTGACGCCTTCGGACGAGGTGCCGGCCAGCAAGGTTTTGTCGGCACCGGTGGAGATCAGCACCGCCGCCGCCAGCACCGCCACCCCTGCCCCACGGCGCAACCAGCCGGTCACCGGGATCGACACCTTGAGCCGATTGACCAAGCCACGCCCGGCAAAAATCAACGTACCCAGGGACAACGCGCTGCCCAGCCCATACGCCAGCAGCAACAGGCTGGTGTGCGCATTGGCGCCTTGCAGCATGGCGCCGGTGAGGATCACGCCCAGGATCGGCCCGGCACACGGCGCCCACAACAGGCCGGTGGCGACGCCGATCAACAGCGACTTGAGCGGGCCAGACAAAGCACGGCTGTGCGGGTCAATCCGGTTGCCCAGCAACACCAACGGCCGCGCCAGCCAGCCGCCGATACGGGCAGAGATCAGCGACAGGGCAAACAGCCCCATCACGATCAGCGCCACCTGCCGGCCGGTGTTATTGGCCTGCACCACCCACTCGCTGCTGGCCACCGCCAGGCTTGAGATCAGCGCAAAGGTCAGGACCATGCCGCCAAGGGTCAGCAGGATCGAGCGGCGGTTGCGCTCGACACCGGCGAACAGGAACGGCACCACCGGCAAGATACAAGGGCTGAGGACGGTCAGGATGCCGCCCAGGAATGCGATGAGTAGCATGGTTATCACCTTTAGGGTTCAGAGGACGGCAGGTCAGGCCGTCTGGTTATCCAGCGCCTGGCCCAGTGGGGTGCGGTCGCCGCCGCCTTCCACCAGCAGGTCATCGCCGAAGGTTGTTTGCACCGGGGTCAGTTGAAAACAGGTGTTGCTGGCGCAGTTGGTTTTTTCCACCGCGGCATTGGCGTGTACGGCCGTACCGGCAAGGGCGAAGGCAGAGGCAGTCAGAAAGCGAGTCAGAGGGTTCATGGCGGTGTTCCTGTATCAAGTCTTGGGAGGAAAGTTGGGCACTCAGTTATCGCCGATGCAGCCGTCGCCGAACTTGAGGTAGTCCAGCACCTGGGTCTGGTCGTGGGAGTCCAGGTAGGTCATGCGGGCATTCACCACGCCGCAGGTGGGCTTGGCGTCCTGGCTCATCGACACCACTTGCTTGATGTCCAGGTCAGTGCCGTAGTGGTAGGTGTGCGCGGTCACGGCAGCTTCGGCGCGGGCCGACAAGGTGCAGATGTTGAGGGCGGCAAACAGGCAGGCGGCGAAGATGGCTTTGGTGTTCATAACGTCAGTCTCCAGGGTGGAGGCGGTATGCCTCGTTGGAAGCCATTAAATGCCCCTGACGTATCGCGCCTGTGTCGAAAAAACCCGCGGATTAATCGGTACGTATCCCAAGCGCTTGCCGATACACAGCGATACAAAAACCGCAAAGAACGACCTGGATCAATAAACCGCCCGCGAGCCTCGTCTACCCTCGCGCCTTTTTTGCGACCCCACGCCCATGCTCCCAGTTATCGCCCCCGAACTGCTCGCCCCCGCCGGCACCCTGAAAAACATGCGCTATGCCTTCGCCTACGGCGCCGATGCGGTATACGCCGGCCAACCGCGCTACAGCCTGCGGGTGCGCAACAACGCGTTCGACCACGCCAACCTGGCCGTGGGCATTGACGAAGCCCACGCCCAGGGCAAGCGCTTCTACGTGGTGGTGAACATCGCGCCCCATAACGCCAAGCTCAAGACCTTCCTCAAGGACCTGGCCCCGGTGATCGCCATGGGCCCGGATGCGCTGATCATGTCCGACCCTGGGCTGATCATGCTGGTGCGCCGGCACTTCCCCATGATGCCGGTGCATCTGTCGGTGCAAGCCAATACGGTGAACTGGGCCAGCGTGGAGTTCTGGCAGCAGCAAGGGATCTGCCGGGTGATCCTGTCGCGGGAGCTGTCGCTGGAAGAGATCGACGAGATCCGCCAGCAGGTGCCGGCCATGGAGCTGGAAGTATTTGTGCACGGTGCCCTGTGCATGGCCTATTCCGGGCGCTGCCTGCTCTCGGGCTACATGAACAAGCGCGATGCCAACCAGGGCAGTTGCACCAATGCGTGCCGGTGGAAATACCAGGCCACGCCAGCGGTGGAAAACACCAGCGGCGATATCGTCCAGCAATGCCAGCCAACCCTGGGCATAGGCGCGCCGACCGACCAGGTGTTCCTGCTGCAAGAAGCCAACCGCCCCGATGAACAGATGCCCGCCTTTGAAGACGAACACGGCACCTACATCATGAACGCCAAGGACCTGCGCGCCGTGCAGCATGTGGAGCGCCTGACCCGGATGGGCGTGCATTCGTTGAAGATCGAAGGCCGCACCAAGTCCCACTTCTACTGCGCGCGCACCACCCAGGTGTACCGCCAGGCGATTGATGACGCGGTGGCCGGTCGCGCCTTCGACCGCAGCCTGATGACTAACCTGGAATCCCTGGCCCAACGCGGCTACACCGAGGGTTTCCTGCGCCGCCATGTGCACGACGAATACCAGAACTACCAGAACGGCAGCTCAGTTTCCGAGCGCCAGCAATTTGTGGGGGAGTTGACCGGCGCACGGCGCGGCGAGCTGGCCGAGGTCAAGGTGAAGAACCGTTTTGCCGTGGGCAATCACCTGGAATTGATGACCCCGGCCGGCAATTTTCACTTTGACCTTGAAATGATGCACAACGCCAAGGGCGAAGCCATCGAGGTGGCGCCGGGGGATGGGCACACCGTGTACCTGCCACTCCCGGCCGCGATGGATCTGCGTTTTGGCCTGTTGATGCGCGACGTTTGATGAGCCGTGCCCCTCTCCCCTGTGGGAGCAAGCGCCCTCGCCACAAAGGTTAGATCCGGAACTGGCCCACCAACTGCCCCAGCCGCTGGCCAAGATCCGCCAGGCTGCGGGAGGTCTGGGCGCCCAGTTGGGTTTCATCGGCGACGCTGTCCACCGCCACGGCAATCTGATGCACGCTGCGGTTGATCTCTTCGGCCACG
Organism: Pseudomonas sp. 18175; assembly: GCF_050432925.1. NCBI lineage: Bacteria > Pseudomonadati > Pseudomonadota > Gammaproteobacteria > Pseudomonadales > Pseudomonadaceae > Pseudomonas > Pseudomonas sp. 18175. The sequence continues at coordinate 253,744 of NZ_JBKFTO010000005.1, forward strand.
GCGGTTTGCTCTTCGGCGGCGCTGGCGATCTGGGCGTTCATCGAGTTGATGGTCGCGATCAACTGGGCCATGGTGTCCAGGGACGCCCCGGCTTGGTTGGCCTGGGCCGAGGTGCCGTCGCCCGCATCGCTGGAACGGCGCATGGCGTCCACGGCGGCCTCGGTGCCTTTTTGCAGGCGGTCGATCATGCCCTGGATTTCCTGGGTGCTGGTCTGGGTGCGGCTGGCCAGGGCGCGTACTTCATCGGCCACCACCGCGAAACCACGCCCGGCCTCACCGGCCCGCGCCGCTTCAATCGCGGCGTTGAGAGCCAGCAGGTTGGTCTGTTCGGCGATGGAGCGGATCACGCCGAGCACGCTGACAATCGAGGACACGTCCTGCTGCAGGCTGTCGAGGGACACGCCACTGCTGCGGATATCGTTCACCAGCGCGTGGATCTGCGCGATGCTGCCGTCCACCACGCGCTTGGCCGCCTGGCCTTCGGCGTCGGTCTGTTGCGCGGCGACGGCGGCCCCTTGGGCACTGCGCGCCACTTCGTGGGCGGCGGAGGACATCTGGTTGATCGCGGTGGCCACCTGGTCGGTTTCGTGGCGCTGACGTTCCATGGCCTGCTCGGAACGCTGGGCCTGGTCCGACACCTGGCTGACCAGGCCGGTAAGCTGGCCGGTCATTTCGGTGATCTGGCGCACCAGGCCGTGGATCTTGTCGACAAAGCGGTTGAACGCACCGGCCAAGTCACCCAGCTCATCCTGGCTGGTGATGGCCAGACGGCGGGTCAGGTCGCCTTCGCCAGCGGCGATGTCGTCGAGGTTGGCTTTCATCAGGTTCAGCGGGCGCAGGATGGTATTGGCCACCAACAGGCCCACGGCGGCGATCACCAGCAACACCACCACGGCCACGCCGAGGATGCTCAGCAATACACCTTCCATGCGGGTTTTGACCTTGGCTTCGACCACCGCCACCTGGGCTTCGATGCCGTCCAGGTTCACCGACGTACCGATCACCATGTCCCACTTGGGCAGGTATTCGGTGTAGCCGAGCTTGGGCACCAGTTCGGTCTGCCCCGGCTGGGTGGAGCTGTATTGCAGGTAGTGGGTGCCGTCCTTGCCGACCTTGACCAGGTCGCGGTTGACATAGACGCCATTGGGGTCGCGGTTGTCCTTGAAGCTCTTGCCCACGCCATCGGGGCTGTTGCCCTTGAACAGGCGGATGGTCTCGGAGTCGTAGCCGAAGAAGTAGCCGTCCTTGCCGTAGCTGGTATTGGACAGGAGCTTGACCACCTCGGCCCGCGCGGCGGTATCGCCAGGGGCGGCCGCGTCATAGAGCGGCTTGATGGTGCTCATGGCCACCTCCACATAACTGTGCAGGGTGGCCTTGGCGTCGTTGAGCAGGCGTTGGCGGGTTTCATCCACCTCATTGCGCGCCTGGCCCTGCAGAATCCACACGGTGGTCAGGCTGATGACCACGGCAAACAGCAACACCGGCACGATGGCCAGGGACAGGACTTTGGCCTTCAAACTCAGACGCATGGCTTCTCTCTCTTATTAGTGGCGACTAGAGAGATTATCGGCGGCGTAGGAGGTTTCTGTAGTTAGTGGGATTGCTGTGGTGAGCGGGGCTGTTGTGGTGAGCGGGCTTGTTGTGGTGAGCGGGCTTGCCCCGCGCTGGGCTGCGAAGCGGCCCCAACCCAGGCACCCAGTTTCTCCAGTGAGCGCGCGGTGTCCGGTTTTGGGGCGGCTTCGCCACCCAGCGCGGGGCAAGCCCGCTCACCACAACAAGCCTCATTCACCACTACAGCCCCATTCACCACCACAAGACCGCGACAGGCAAGTGTCAGAGGGTCATCGCCGCCAACCAACCGAAAGCCAGCAATGGGATGTTGTAGTGCAGGAACGTCGGCACCACGGTGTCCCAGATATGGTGGTGCTGGCCATCGATGTTCAGGCCGGAGGTGGGGCCCAGGGTGGAATCCGACGCGGGCGAGCCAGCATCACCCAAGGCACCGGCGGTACCGACGATGCACACGATGGCCACCGGGCTGAAACCCAGTTGCACACACAGCGGCACAAAGATCGCGGCGAGGATCGGCACCGTGGAAAATGACGAACCGATGCCCATGGTCACCAGCAAGCCCACCAGCAACATCAGCAAGGCACCCACGCCACGGCTATGGCCGATGAACGCGGCCGAGGTTTCCACCAGCGAGCGCACGTCGCCCGTGGCCTTGAGCACTTCGGCAAAACCCGACGAGGCGATCATGATGAAGCCGATCATGGCCATCATCTTCATGCCTTCGGTGAACAGGTCGTCGGTGTCGCTCCAGCGCACGATGCCCGACACCGAGAAGATCAGGAACCCCGCCAGGGCGCCAATGATCATCGAGTCCAGCCACAGTTGGATGATGAACGCCGAGGCAATCGCCAGGCCCGCCACCAGCAGGGTCAGCGGGTTGTACTGCACCGCGACTTGCTCGACCCGCTCGATTTTCTCCAGGTCGTACACGCGTTTCTTGCGGTAGCTGACAAACACCGCCACCAGCAAGCCCACCACCATGCCCAGGGCCGGCAGGCTCATGGCATGGGTAACGTTGACCTGGCTGATATCCACCCCGCTCTTGGCCACGTTGGCCAACAGGATCTGGTTGAGGAAGATATTGCCAAAGCCCACCGGCAGGAACATGTACGGGGTGATCAAGCCGAAGGTCATCACGCAGGCGATGAGGCGGCGGTCCAGTTGCAGCTTGGTCAGCACGTACAGCAGCGGCGGCACCAGCAACGGGATAAAGGCGATATGGATCGGCAGGATGTTCTGCGAGGCAATCGCCACCACCCACAGCAGGCCGATCAGCAGCCATTTGACGTGACTGCCGCCGCTGGCTTCCTGGCGGTCCACCAGCATCAGCGCCTTGTCGGCCAGGGCGTGGGCCAGGCCGGACTTGGCGATGGCCACGGCGAAAGCGCCGAGCAAAGCGTAGGACAAGGCCACGGTGGCGCCACCGCCCAAGCCGCCATTGAAGGCAGTAAGCGTGGCATCGATGCCCAAGCCGCCCGTGAGGCCGCCCACCAGGGCGCCGACGATGATGGCGATGACCACATGCACGCGGGACAGGCTGAGCACCAGCATGGTGCCGACCGCGGCAATGACTGCGTTAATCATGGTTACCTCAAGCAGAAACATAAAAAACAGGCATGCCCGCACCCGGACGGCCATTGGGTGGCAACCGGCGCGCAGGCTTGAAGGAGGTCTTATTAGAGGGCGCGCACTTTGCCGGACACACGTGCACATGTCAAAACCAGGGTGAAGGGCCTGTGTGGTGAGCAAGCTCGCTCACCACAAAAGCAGGTTTCAATTGAACGTTTAAATAATAAAGAACCGAAAAAATCGGCCGATAACCTGATTCATTGTGTTTTCAGGTTAAGGATGCTCCTCGATGTCCCTCAGACAGCTGTCCATTCAATGGAAAATCACCCTGCTCGCCGGCCTCTGCCTGCTGGGAATCGTGACCTTGTTGGTGGGTCTGTCGCTCTATCGCATGGAGCAGAGTTCGCAGCAGGTCAAGGCCTCCAGCATGCAGATGCTCGATGAAGCCGCGCAGTCGCGCATCGAAGCCCAGGGCGAAGTGCAGGCGCTGGGCATCCGCCGCCAGTTCATGGACGCCTATCAGTACGGCCACGGTTTTTCGCGCCAAGTGTTGTTTTTGCGCGAACAGGCCGAAAAGCGCTTTCTTGATGCCTTCGACACCCGCGAAGACCTGACCCGCCAGGTCAGGGCTGCGTTGCAGGCCAATCCAGACCTGCTGGGCCTGTCCCTGGTGTTCGAAGCCAATGCCCTGGACGGCAAAGACGAGTTGTTCGCCGGCCAAGCGGAGTTGGGCAGCAACGACAAAGGCCGCTTCGCCCTGTACTGGTCGCAGCCGACGCCGGGCAAACTGGAGTCGATGGCACTGCCGGAAAGCGACATGTCCGACACCAGCATCGGACCCAGCGGTGAAAAAGCCAACGCCTGGTTCACCTGCCCACGCAGCACCCTCAAACCCTGCGTGATCGAACCCTACTTCTACACCATCAACGGGCAAAACGTGCTGATGACCAGCATCGTGTTCCCGCTGACGGTCAACGGCAAAGTCATCGCCTCGCTGTCGGTGGACATCAACCTCAACAGCCTGCAGGCCGTGAGCCAACAGGCCAGCCAGAAGCTTTACGACGGCCAGACTCAGGTCAGTATCCTGAGCCCCACCGGATTGCTCGCCGGCTACAGCCCGGACGCGAGCAAACTGAGCCAGCGCCTGGACCAGGTCGACACCGCCAGCGGCGCGCAATTGATCGCCGCATTGGCCAGCAGCGCGCAAATCCGCAGCCTGCGCACCGAGCATCAACTCAAGGTGCTGGCGCCCTTCGCGCCGATCCCGGACGGCAAGCCATGGGGCGTACTGCTGGACGTGCCGGAAAAAGTCCTGGTGGCCCCCGCCGAAGCACTCAAGGCTCAGTTGGACGCCGACAACGCGCGCGGCACCTTGCTGGAGCTGGGCCTGGGCTTGCTGGCGGCCGTGGTCGGCTTGATCCTGGTGTGGCTGATGGCGCGCAGCGTGACGCGGCCGATCCTCGGCGTGGCGCACATGCTCGAAGACATTGCCAGCGGCGAAGGCGACCTGACCCGCCGCCTGGCCTACAACAAACAGGATGAGCTGGGCCAATTGGCTGGCTGGTTCAACCGCTTCCTCGACAAGTTGCAACCGATCATCGCCGAGGTGAAACGCTCGGTGCAGGACGCCCGTGGCACCGCCGATCAGTCTGCCGAAATTGCCACGCAAACCAGCGCCGGCATGGAGCAGCAATACCGCCAGGTCGACCAAGTGGCCACCGCCTCCCACGAGATGAGCGCCACTGCCCAGGACGTGGCCCGCAGCGCCGCCCAAGCGGCCCAAGCCGCCCGCGATGCCGACCAGGCCACCCGTGACGGCCTGACCGTAATCGACCGCACCACCACCAACATCGGCCACCTGGCAGCGGACATGAGCACCGCCATGGCCCAGGTTGAAGGCCTGGCCGTCAACAGCGAGAAGATCGGTTCGGTGCTGGAAGTGATCCGCGGCATTGCCGAGCAGACCAACTTGCTGGCGCTCAACGCGGCGATTGAAGCCGCCCGCGCCGGTGAGGCCGGCCGTGGCTTTGCGGTAGTGGCTGACGAAGTGCGCAACCTGGCGCGCCGTACCCAGGAGTCCGTAGAAGAAACCCGCCTGGTGATCGAGCAATTGCAGAACGGCACCGAAGAGGTGGTCGGTTCCATGGGCAACAGCTATCGCCAGGCCCAGGGCAGCGTCGAACAGGTTGGTGAAGCGGTGACTGCCCTGCGCCAGATCGGCGATGCCGTTACGGTGATCAGCGACATGAACCTGCAAATCGCCAGCGCCGCCGAAGAGCAAAGCGCGGTGGCCGAGGAGATCAACAGCAACGTGGCGACGATTCGAGATGTGACCGAATCGCTGTCGGAACAGGCCAATGAGTCGGCGCGGGTGAGCCAGGCGTTGAATAGCCTGGCGAATCAGCAACAGGGGTTGATGGATCAGTTTCGGGTGTGAGCCCCCACCCTTCCCGATCCTTGAGTAGATCTCATGTGGGAGCGGCGTCAGTGCTTGGGCAGTTGGATCAGTACCTTCAGCCCGCCCAGTTCGCTCTCCTGCAACTGCAACACCCCGCCCCACACTTCGACAATGTCCCGCACAATCCCCAACCCCAGGCCATGCCCTTGAATCTGTTCATCCAGGCGCGTGCCACGGCTGAACACCTGGTCACGCTGGGTCTCGGGAATGCCCGGGCCGTCGTCTTCCACGGCCAGCAGGTAGCTGTGCGCGGTCTCACTGACGCAGAGCCGCACGTCGGCATCCGCCCATTTACAGGCGTTGTCCAGCAGGTTGCCCAGCAGTTCCAGCAGGTCTTCCCGGTCCCAGGGCAATTGCAGGCCCGGCGTGGCCTCGTAGCTCAAGTCCAGGTGTTCGCCGTGGATCATGTTCAAGGTGGCCAACAACCCTGGCAGTTCTTTCTCGCAATCGAACAACGCGCCCGGTAGGGTTTCCCCCGCCAATCGCGCCCGGTTGAGTTCACGATTGAGGCGTTGCTGCACCTGCTGCAATTGGTCGTGCAGCAGTTTGCTCAGTTCGGGGTGGTCCTTGAGCGCCTCGCTGGACGCCGCACTCAGCAGCACCGCCAACGGGGTCTTGAGGGCGTGGCCAAGGTTGCCCAAGGCATTGCGCGAACGTTTGAGGCTGTCTTCGGTGTGCGCCAGCAGGTGGTTGATCTGCGCCACCAACGGCTCCAGCTCCAGCGGTACCTGGGTGTCGAGTTGGGAGCGTTGGCCCTGTTGCAGTTGAGCAATCTGTTCGCGGGCGGTTTCCAACGGGCGCAACGCTCGGCGCACGGTGACCCGTTGCAGGATCAGCACCAGCAGCAACGCCGCCAACCCCAGTACCAGACCGATCTGGCGCATCAGGCGAAAGCTTTCGCGTACTGGCGTGTAGTCTTGGGCCACACTGATGGAGATCGATTGACCGAAGCGTTTGTAGTCCTCACGCAGCACTAACAACTGCTGGCCTTCCGGCCCCAACTGCAAATTACCCTTGAGCCCCGCTTCGGGCAGGTGCGGCAGGTCCTGGTCCCACAACGAGCGTGAGCGCCAATGCTTGTCGGCGAAATCAATGCGGAAATAGTGCCCGGAAAAAGGCCGCTGATAGGCTGGCGACAGACGTTTCTCATGCAGTTGCAAGCCGTCCGGCCCGCGCACCAGCGCCACCAGCAGGCTCTCGCTGTCGTTACGCAGCCCCGCTTCCAGATAGCGCTGCAAGCCCGCTTCGAACAACCAAAGGCTGGTTTGCGCCAGCGCGACGCCAACGATCACCATCACGCTGATCAAACCCAGGCTCAGGCGCCGTTGAATCGACCTCATGCGGGGCTGGCGCCAAACCGATAGCCTTGGCCGCGACGGGTTTCGATCACGCTGCGGCCCAACTTGCGGCGCAAGTGGTTGACGTGCACTTCCAGCACATTGGAGTCGCGCTCAGTCTCGCCGTCATAAAGGTGCTCGGCCAGGTGGCTTTTCGACAGGATTTGTTCCGGGTGCAGCATGAAGTAGCGCAGCAGGCGAAATTCGGCGGCGGTCAGTTGGATCTCTGCACCTTCGCGCAGCACGCATTGGCGGCCTTCATCCAGGTGCAGGCCCGCGGCTTGCAAGGTGGGCTGGTTGGCGCGGCCATGGGAGCGGCGCAGCAGCGCCTGGATGCGCAGGTAAAGCTCGTCGGGGTGAAAGGGTTTGCTCAGGTAGTCATCGGCGCCCGCCTTGAGCCCCTCGATGCGCTCGGCCCAGGAATCGCGGGCAGTGAGGATCAGCACGGGAATGGCCAACGCCGCGGCGCGCCATTGCGCCAAAACCTCAAGGCCAGGTATGCCGGGCAAGCCAAGGTCGAGGATGATCAGGTCATAGGGCTCGCTGCGGCCCTGGTACGCGGCGTCGCGGCCGTCAGCCAGCCAGTCGATGGCATAGCCCTGTCGCTGCAAACCCGCCAGCAATTCATCGGCCAGCGGCACGTTGTCTTCCACCAGAAGCAGGCGCATCAGTCTTCCTCGTCTTTGATCAACGCACCCGTCGATGCGTCCAGCTTGATCTCACGCACCACGCCCTCGGCAGTGACCAACTCCACTTCGTAGGCGTACTTGCCGTGCTTTTTCTCAAGTTCGGCCTCCAGCAAGCGGGAACCGGGGTGGCGCTCCATGGCTTGTTGCAACAGTGCTTCCAACGGCAGGATCACGCCCTGTTGACGCAAAGCCAAGGCTTCGTCCTGATCAAGGTCACGGGCCGCAAGGCTTGAGCAAAAAACCAAAAGTACCAACGCGACTCGACCGCCGATGCGTACATTTACCTTCATTACGTTTCCTGATGATTCTTGAGAACCTGCCCGGTGAGCGCATCCAATTCAATTTCCCACTCAACGCCGCGAGTATCTTCCAGCTCGACTTGGTAGATGTACTTGCCGTACTCCTCGTCCAGGTCTGTGTCCAGCAGGGTCGAACCGGGGTGCAGGGCCAGTGCCGTGGCTTTCATCTGATCAAAGTCGACGATTGTAACAGTGGCCGGCAGTGTCAGTGGCTTGTCGGGGTCCACTGCCCTTGCCTGGTTGGCCGAGAAGGCGATGATAGCGGCAGTGGCGAGCGCTGTAAGGCGCTTCATGATGAGTCTCCATTTCCGGATGTTTTTCCTACGCCGGCCACCGTACCTGCTGCAACTTAACTGAAACTGAATTGCCACCATGGCAATTCCCTACAACCCTCTTCACCTAAAACGGTACGAGATTTCCTATACTGCCCCGCTCGCTTCAACAGAGACCGGTATGACAGCCATCCACATCAAATTCCCCGCCCTGACCCTCAAGGCCGGCACACGCGCCTTTGCCCGCATCCGTGAACAGGGGCTGGCGCCGAGTGACGTCGGTATCCTCCCCGGTGCGGCCGGTGGCCCCAAGGCGCTGGGCATCCAGGGGCTCGACCTGGCGCTGTTCGGTGACTGGCTGCCGCGCGCGCCACGGGAGCGCGCACTGATCGGCGCGTCCATCGGCTCCTGGCGGTTTGCCAGCGCTTGCCTGCCCGACCCGGTGCAAGGCCTGCTGGACCTTGGCCGGCTGTACAACGAACAACGCTTTGCCAAAGGTGTGACCATGGCCGACGTCAGCCAGAGCTGCCAGCGCATGCTCGATGACTTGTTGGCGGGCCGCGATGCGCGGGTGTTGGACAACCCCAACTATCGCCTCAACATCATGGTGGTCAAAAGCCACGGCCTACTCGCCGACGACCATCGCGGCCGGCTTGGGCTGGGCCTGTCGTCGGTAATCGCCGACAATTTGCGCGGCCGCGCGCGGCTGGCGCGACATTTTGAGCGACTGATCATCCACGACCCGCGCCAGGCGCCGCCGGTGCATCCATTAAAGGATTTCCCTTCGCGCTTCCTTGACCTGCAACTGGGCAACCTGCGCCAGGCACTGCTGGCGTCGGGCTCGATTCCCATGGTGATGCAAGGCGTGCGCGACCTGCCAGGTGCCGGCGCCGGTACCTACCGCGACGGCGGCCTGCTGGACTACCACCTCGACCTGCCGTACCACGGCGACGATATCGTGCTGTATCCGCACTTCACCGACCGCGTCATCCCCGGCTGGTTCGACAAGGGCCTGCCGTGGCGGCGTAGCAATCAACAAGGTTTGCAGGATGTGTTGCTGCTGGCCCCGTCCAAGGACTACCTGGCCCGCCTGCCCCACGGCAAACTGCCGGACCGCAGCGACTTCAAGCGCTTTATGGGCGATGACACCAGCCGCAACACGTATTGGCAAACCGCGATGAGCGAGAGCCGGCGACTGGGGGATGAGTTCCTGGAACTGGCCGACAACGGTGGCCTGGGCGAGCGCTTGCAGGCCCTTTGACCCAGCGGTATGCGCGGCGGCGGGCCAAGCTGTTAAACTCGCCGCCTGCCAGATACCAACGAGCTGAAAACACTGTGGAAATCTTCAAAGAGTTTACCTTCGAATCCGCCCATCGCCTGCCCCACGTACCGGAAGGCCACAAGTGCGGGCGCCTGCATGGGCATTCATTCAAGGTGGCCATCCACCTGAGCGGCGACCTGGATCCCCATACCGGCTGGATTCGCGACTTCTCGGAGATCAAGGCGATTTTCAAGCCGCTCTATGAGCGTCTCGACCACAACTACCTCAACGACATTCCCGGCCTGGAAAACCCGACCAGCGAAGTGCTGGCCAAGTGGATCTGGACCGAGTTGAAACCCCTATTGCCGGAACTCAGCGCGATTCGTATCCATGAGACCTGCACCAGCGGTTGCATCTATCGCGGTGAATAACCCTTTCTGCGAGGGTAAGCCCTAATGGAAAATACCTGGCTGGCCCAAGCCAAACGTCTACAAGCCTTGGCCTCCACAGGGCTGCACTTTTGCACCGATGCTTTCGAGCGCGAGCGCCTGGAAGAAATCGCCGAGATCGCCCACAGCATGCTGGCCCAACTGGGCAGCGTGCCGTTGGAGCGCATCACCGGGCTGGTCTCGGATTTTGCCCAGCGCTATTCGACGCCGATGATCGATGTGCGCGGAGCGGTGATCGAAGGCGACCGGATCTTGCTGGTGCGCGAGTTGACTGACGGCTGCTGGGCGTTGCCAGGCGGTTATGCCGATATCGGGTTGTCGGCGGCGGAAAACATCATCAAGGAGATCCGCGAAGAAGCCGGGCTGACGGTGACCGCACGGGCACTGTACAGCGTGACGCACAAGGCCAAGGGCTTGTACCGGCCGGATGTGCGGGACTTCTACAAGCTGTATTTCCTGTGTGAGCCAGTGGATCAGTCGGCGCCGATGGCCGGGTTCGAGACCACCGACGTGGGGTTTTTCCGCCTGGATGAGCTGCCGCCACTGTCCCGTGGACGCACCATCGAAAGTGATCTGGAAGCGGCCTTTGCCTTCCATCGCGGCGAAACCACCCACACGCTGTTCGATTGATCCAATTTGTATCACTGCTGCACCGCTTTCGTGCCTGATTGGGCACGGCGAACACTTCTCCCTGCATTCCCCTCCAGTTTGGCTATAAATACTGTGCACGGTGCACAACGCCCACCGTGCGCTCGTCACTGCCTCTGATTTGGCACGCGCGGTGCAATAGGCCTGCGTCACTCATTCAGGGAGCAAGGCACATGACGCAGCAAGAACCGGGCAACGATTACCCCCTCAGCGAAGTCCCCATGCATGCGCGCAAAGGCCTGGCGTCCACCGCCATGGTGTTGCTGGGCTTTACCTTTTTTACCGCGACCATGTTTGCCGGCGGCAAGCTGGGGGTGGCCTTCAGTTTCACCGACATGCTCGGCGTGGTGGCCTTGGGTAACCTGCTGTTGGGTATCTACGCCGCAGGCCTGGGTTACATCGCCTTCAAGAGCGGCTTGAACTCGGTGCTGATGGGGCGCTTCTGCTTTGGCGAAGTGGGCAGCAAGCTCAGTGACTTGATCCTGGGTTTCACCCAGATCGGCTGGTACGCCTGGGGCACCGCCACGGCCGCCGTGGTGCTCGGCAAATATTTCGAGCTGGGCCAGGGCAGTGTACTGGCGTTGATGGTGCTGTTTGGCCTGGTGTTCTGCGCCACGGCCTACATTGGCTATCGCGGGTTGGAGATCCTGTCCTATATCGCGGTGCCGGCCATGGGCATCTTGTTGTTTCTGTCGATGTGGGTGGCCACGGTAAAAGTCGGCGGGCTGGATGGGCTATTGGCCGTGGTGCCGACCGGTGAGTTGGATTTGTCCACAGCGATCACTCTGGTGTTCGGCACCTTTGTCAGCGGCGCCACCCAAGCCACCAACTGGACGCGGTTTTCGCGCTCGGCCAAGGTTGCGGTATTGGCCAGCCTGATCGGCTTCTTTATCGGCAATGGTTTGATGGTATTGATCGGCGCGTATGGCGCCATCGTCTATCAGCAACCGGACGTGGTGGAAGTGTTGCTGCTGCAAGGCTTTGCCATGGCGGCGATGGCCATGTTACTGCTCAATATCTGGAGCACCCAGGACAACACCATCTACAACTTCGCCGTGGCCGGCTGCAACCTGCTGCGCACCAAGCGCCGCAAGACCGTGACCCTGGCGGGCGCGGTGATCGGTACGCTGCTGGCGTTGCTGGGCATGTACGACATGCTGGTGCCCTATCTGATCCTGTTGGGCACCGTGATTCCACCGATTGGCGGGGTGATCATGGCGGACTTCTTCTACCGCTATCGCGGCCACTACCCGCGCCTGGCGGATGCGCGCCTGCCGGCGTTCAACTGGCCAGGGCTGGTGGCGTATGCAGTGGGCACGGTGCTGGCGTTTCACTCGCCGTGGGTCGCGCCGTTGGTAGGAATTGCGGCAGCATCGCTGACTTATATTGCACTCACGGCGGTATTGCGCGTGCCGCTGGCTGACGCCCGGGCATGAGCCTGACCATCGCCGATGTGCTCGCCTTGCCGGGCCTGGAGTCCATGCGCCTGCGCGCGGGCGAAACAGGCCTGGATAACCTTGTGCGCTGGCCCTATGTGGCGGAAAACAGCGGCATTGCCGAATGGGTTCTGGGAGGCGAACTGGTGTTCGTCACCGGCATCAATCACCCACGGGATGAGGCCAACTTGCTGCAACTGCTAGAGGAGGCGTGCCAGCGCCAGGTGGCCGGGTTGGTGATCCTCACGGGGCCGGCGTATATCCAGGCAATCCCTCAGCGATTGCTCGATGCTGCCGCAGCTGCCGGAATGCCGCTGATCGAGCAGCCTTACTCGTTGAAAATGGTGCTGGTGACCCAAGCGATTGGGTCTGCGCTGATTCAGTCGGAACAGTTGGGCCGTTCGCGGCACGATGTGCTGGAACGTTTGCTAACCGGCGACTATCAGTCCCTGGATTTGCTACTGCACCGTGCTGTGCAATTGGGGATGTCGCTGGCCGGGCATTGGCAGGTGGTGCAACTGCAACTGGAAGGCACTGAGTTGCTGTTTGCCCAGGGCGATGTGGCGTTCGTCGAAGCGCAACTGGCCCGGCAACATGACGGCATCACTCGGCGGTTGCGCCAACTCTCTGCGGGGCTGCCGGTGGTGGGCCGAGCCGGGCAATGGACCCTGCTGCTGCCAGCCTCGGATGCCGTGGCAGCCTTGGCCAACCGCCAGCAACTGGCCGATTGGCTCAACCCGCTGAACCTGCGCCTGGCGCCGCTCAAGTTGTTTATCGGCCTGAGTGCTGCTGCCCATCCCCCCGTTCGCTTGGCCCAAGCCCAAGATGAAGCCCGCCAGGCGCTGGCCGCCGCGCGACGGTTCAGTGAACGTGCCGGGCTGTGCGTGTATGACGAACTGGGGGTGCTCAAGTTGCTCAGCGGCGTACGTGATCGCGCCCTGCTCGACCAATTCCTTAATGAACGCCTGGGCCCGTTGCTGCGCCACGACCTGCACCACGGCCCCAGCCTGATGCCAACCCTGGAAGCCTGGTTTCATGAGAATGGTAACCTTGTGGCCGCCGCCCAGCGGCTGGCGGTACACCGCAACACCCTGACGCACCGCGTCCAGCGCATCGAAGCCCTGTGCGGGCTGACGCTGGACAATTCTTATGACCGCCTGGACATCGGAATCGCCCTGATGATCTGGCGGCTGTCTGCCTGATTGTTTTTAGCCAAGAGGAGCTTGCCCATGCACATCATCAACGCCCGCCTGCGCAACCGTGAAGGCCTGCATGATCTGCACCTGGAACACGGCCGGATCGCCAGCATCACAGCACAAACAGCGGTGCCGGTACTGGCAGCCGGCGACCTGGACGCCGCCGGCAACCTGGTGACCCCGCCCTTCGTCGAGCCCCATATCCACCTGGACGCCACCCTCACCGCCGGCGAACCACGCTGGAACATGAGCGGCACCCTATTCGAAGGCATCGAGTGCTGGGGCGAACGCAAGGCCACCATCACCCAGGCCGACACCAAGACCCGCGCCAAGAAAACCATCCAGGCCCTCGCCGCCCATGGCATCCAGCATGTGCGCACCCATGTCGATGTCACTGATCCGGACCTCACCGCGCTCAAGGCCATGCTGGAGGTACGCCAGGAAAGCGCACATCTGATCGACCTGCAAATCGTCGCGTTCCCCCAGGAGGGTATCGAGTCCTACCGCAATGGCCGTGAGCTGATGGAGGAAGCCATCCGCCTGGGCGCCGATGTGATCGGCGGCATCCCCCACTTTGAATACACCCGCGACCAAGGCGTGAGTTCGGTGAAGTTCCTAATGGACCTGGCCGAGCGCACCGGTTGCCTGGTGGACGTGCACTGCGACGAAACCGACGACCCGCATTCGCGCTTCCTCGAAGTGCTTGCCGAAGAGGCCCGCAGCCGCGACATGGGCGCCCGCGTCACCGCCAGCCACACCACGGCCATGGGTTCCTACGACAATGCCTACTGCGCCAAACTGTTTCGCCTGCTGGGGCACTCCGGCATCAGTTTCGTCTCCTGCCCCACCGAGAGCATCCACCTGCAGGGCCGCTTCGACAGTTTCCCGAAACGCCGTGGTGTCACTCGCGTCAACGAGCTGCTGGAAGCGGGCATGAACGTGTGTTTCGGCCAGGACTCCATCGTCGATCCCTGGTATCCGCTGGGCAATGGCAACATCCTGCGGGTGTTGGAAGCCGGCTTGCACATCTGCCACATGCTCGGCTACCGCAACCTGCAAAGCGCCCTTGATCTGGTGACGGACAACAGCGCCCAGGCTATGGCCCTGGGTGACCGTTACGGCCTGGAAGCCGGGCGCCCGGCCAACCTGCTGATCCTCTCGGCAGACAGCGACTACGAGGTGATCCGCAGCCAAGGCCTGCCGCTTTACTCGATCCGCAACGGCAAGGTGTTGATGAAGCGCCAACCGGCACAGGTGGAGTTCGCCTAGACGATCGAATCGATATCCAAAGTTTGCACCTGCCCCCGTTCGCGATAGGTGAATGGGGGGACGCTGGCGACCTGGGACAACTCGCGGTTTTCACGGTGGCTGAACCAACGTTTGAGGCTTGGCTGCAGATGGGAGGATTGGGCGTGGCTGCCGTAGACATCACGCGCTTCGAGACGGCGCCAACGCAAGGATTCGAGACGCTCGCGACTGGTCTGTAAACGGTCGATTTCGGCGTTCAACGGTTCGTGGTGTTCATAGCCACGGTCATTACTCGGGGAGCGACGGGCGAGTTCCAGGCGTTTTTCTCGCAGTTGCTGGCGCATGTTCGCCAGCGCATGGTCCAGCAACTCAAATTCCCTTGGTGTTACCAGCGGGCCGCTGCTGTCCAAGGTTTGCTGCCAACGGCGCAGGGTGGCCCAGGCCGCCGGGATGTAGCTGGCGGTCATGAAGTGCTGGTTGACCTGGAAGATCTGCCTCAACAGATTGTCCCTGTCCGGCATGTCGCCGTGCAGTTGCAATGCACGATTGCAGCCAGCTTCCTGGATGGACTCACAACCGGGTTTCCACAACACCGAAGACTGCGTGCCATCCGGCAGCCTGAGCGGCATGAAGTGTTGTTGTTCACCGTGGTGCTGGTAGGGGTTGCCCCCAAAGCGCACCAGCCCAGCGGCGAACAGCAGGCCACCTGGCGCAGGGGCGCTGAACAATGTGACGGCGCCGGGAACCCAGAGTTTGGCGGTGGTGTTCATCCACGGTGCAGGGACGCTGGGGACGGGGTCGTTGTGGTTGACGATGCGGTGGTGGACCAGGGTTGCGGCCCCGGCGGTGAACTCGGCGTCGGCGGCGCGGGGGGCGCCGTAGGTGTAGAGGAGGATGTTGTATTTACGGTCTGGCGTACGACGTAGCCCTTCTGCCAGAAGCAAAGCAATTGCACCGCCCAGGCTGTGACCACAGATGATTACCCGTTGCCCCGCGTAAAATTGGTCAAGGTATTGCCTTACGAAATCCAGCATCGCCCTGTAGGCCTGATAAAAACCTTCATGCGCCTTGCCGACACCTTCGGCGAAAGCCACCTGGTGGGCGTTAGCATCACGTAACCCATCGGCGGGACTCACGGTGCCGCGCACGGCAATTAGAATGATTTCCTCATGATGAGTAATAAATGCCTGGGTGTCGGTACCGAATTCCTCATCATCGAAAAAGTGCAAACTCGCTGGGTGCTCCTGCTTTTGCTCCAACTCTGGCCGGTTTTGCGGATACAACTCAGGGTCAAAGGGTAAAATTTCGAAGCGTTGGGAGTATGGGACTTCCTCGTAGAGAGGATAGAAACGCTGCGCTTGCTCAGGGTCAAATCGCCAGGCTTCTTGATAGCCCGATAGCTTTTCAGCAAATAGATGGCCGACGCTGGGATCGAAGGGGAAGCGAACGTCATCGGTAGGTCTTTTAGGTGGCACCTGTCCGAAATCGCAGTAACTCAGTGTAGCCATCAATGCCAATTGGTAGAGGTTCAAGGCGCAGAAGCTGTCCTCGGTGGAAAGCATTGGACGTAGGGCTCGTAGGGGGCGAACCTCGAGAACGGTATGTTGATTGGGAAACAGGACGATCCCGGTCAAGGTCGGCTGGGGTGGGGCGAATCCGAGGTCGGCCATCATTTTCAGGGCGTGTCGTTGGGGGCGAAGATTTGTGGGTGCCACCCGCGGCAAATGAGCGATATGGCGAACGAGGTCGCTTACTTCCACCTGATAGAACTTGTCCGCCGTCTTTCGCTTAGGATTATTTTCCGTTCGTTGGCCATTGGCATTGTAAAAGTGCGTTTGCTCAGCGCGAAATTGAAGTTCAGTGATTGGTAATTTGTAAGTCTTACGCCCTCTAAGCAGTCGATAGGGCTCTTCCTCTCCGGTGTATTGCTCATCAAAAAGCAGAACTGTAGGCCCACAGTAAAGATCTTTTAAACTGGCAAGACCTTCACCATTGAGCCTCCCGCTGTGCTGAACGCCAGCGCTGTCGAAGAGCGTAAATGGAAGACCGCCATAGGGTTTTCCGTCCCCGGTTTCATCCACTAGACAAAAATTCACCCAGGCGCCTCGCAACGAACACGCAGGCATCTGGTCATCAAAAAAGGGTTGCTTCCATGCATCCAGCCCCATAATTCACTCCTTGTTTCTACAGGTTGGATAGACGTCACATATACGTCCATCCGGCATTTTTATAGGTTTGAAATCCGTAGTATTGCTCCCGCAATACGCGAACGTATCCTCAAAGCTTTTACCTTTACAACGCTTCCACCCCCCCGGAACGGCCACCCAGTTATCGTCAAAATAGGGTTCCTCCTCATCAGTCAACGCCAGCACCATCCTGAGCTTTTTCCCCGCCAATTGGTCTCGCTGCGCCACACCTCCCGCAAGCCTCTGCCGTCCAGTAGCGTCCAATGAGCGACACTGCAGAATCTTGGCGATCGCATGCTGAGGCCCTACGGTCCGGAATAACCAATGACACCGCCCCGGTAATGCTTGAACACCCGACTCCGGCATACCGGTACCGTATTCCCAACGATCTCGAATACCGACAACTGCACGGTCCCCACCCACATCCGAATCCCGCGCGCCCCACTTCGCACGCACATCAAAATCCACACTGCGCAACACCGTAGGGCAACCTTCGATCACTTGCGCCAGTGGCAAGTCAAAACTCACGATCTCAGCTTCTGGTTTGTACTGTGTGATTAATATCTTGCGCTCCGGCCGCCTGCCGCGACGTGTCGGCAACGTGCAGGTTTCCCCGGTTGCCGGGCTGTAGTTGGCGCCCGCAATAAAACGAAATTGCGCCGGCAAGTCCACCTCCAACGTAACGCTATCAGCCGGCTTCCCCGCACATCCCGTTAGCCCCATCACCAGCGCAATCAGAACGCTCAACCGTCGCCTACTCATCCTTGCTCCTCATCAATTCCCACTGTGCTATCACCCGTTCAAAGTGGTCCTGCGGTGTCTCTCCTGCCATCGGTTGCCAGCGGATAACACTGCTACGTGTGGCCTCCTCCAACCGTCGAACCACCAGGAACTCCAACTGTTCCGGCCTGCGCCATTGCCAGGCACGGGCCTGTTCCAGTACGTGGTTCAGCCAGGTCCTCGGTTCCTGAAATTGCGCCAATGCCGCCAGGTCTTCGCTGTGTTCGGCCAGCAGGTAGCGCAGGATATTGGCGTGCAGGATGGCGCCCGCGTTTGGGTTGGGCGCGTTGAGCCAGGGTGTGGGGACGGGCACGGGATAGACGCCGGGAGCTGGGTTGTCGTCGTAGTGCCAATGGTCGTTGTGCCAGTAACACACACTGATCAAGGGGCCGAGAAATGGTGGCCAATACTCAGGGCACAAATAAGCCAGCGCACGGCCCAAGGTGCGGTTGTCGTGAAAGCGATACAGCGCCTGTTCGCCTTTGGGCTCCACCAGCAGCCGGTCGCGCCAGTGTCGAGTTACCGGCTCAAGGTCGTCGCTTGGCAAACTGCCCAGCCAACCCCAGTTCGTCTCGGGCGCTTGCAGGAGATTGAGCAGCACGGGTTCATTCAGTTGCTCCAACAGCAGGATGAGCGGACCTTCCATCGCCAATTCCGCGACGGGGGTCTCGACGTAGAGACTGCGAGAGTGAGCTGGAGCACGCACCGCCAACATCGACTCACACGCCTCGTGGTGACCTTCAAGCATCAGGCACAGCCGATGGCCGGCCTGATGCTGTCGGGCCATCCATTGGCCTGGTATATCCTGCATCACGCCGCCCTCCCAGGAACATCACAGAAGCCTTCGCGACAGCGTTCACAGACCGGGCAAAAGTCTGCGCCGAGTTGCCTGGCCATTTGCATGATGGTGCCTTGCACAGCAGACAGTGCCGGCACATCGACCGCCGCCAATCGCACCACGGGCGGCGACCCGCCCAGGGTAATGGGTCGACTGCTGAAGATGCCGCCCGCCTGGATCACCAGATGCTCCCCGCCCGCCTTGAGGCTCAGTTGTGCCCCGGCGTCGATCACCAGGCTGGCACCGGACTTGAGGTGCAACTGCTGCCCGGCCTCGATGAACAGGGTCTGGCCGACATGGGTCCGGCTTTCGCCGTGCACATTGAGGTGATCATTGGCCTTGAGCACGACCTTGCGATCACCGCTGACCTGGCGATGCTCCTCGTTTTCCAGGCGCACCGCACTCAAGCCATGAATGACTTCGTGCCGCTGCCCCGCCACCTCCAACCGGCTGTCATGGCCGACTTGCTGTTCCAGGTCCCGTTGGGCACGCAGGTAAATGAGTTCCTCGCCACGACGGTCTTCGAGGTGCAGCTCGTTGCAGCCCGCACCTCCCGGGGAGCTGCGGCTGCGCAAAACGCTGCGGGTCTTGTACTGCGGCAAGGGGTAGGCCGGACTGTGCAGGGCGTTGGGCAGGCAACCGTTGATCAACGGCTGGTCCGGGTCCCCCTCCAGGAAGGTCACCAGCACTTCCATGCCCACCCGGGGAATCATGGTTGCGCCATAGCCATCACCAGCCCACCCGGAGGCTACCCGCACCCAGCAACTGCTGTTCTCATCCGACTTGTCGAGGCGGTCCCAGTGAAAGCGCACTTTCACCCGGCCATATTCGTCACAGTGCACTTCCTCTCCGGCTGGCCCGGTCACCGTTGCGGTCTGGCAACCAAGGAGAGTCGGCTTGGGATGCTTAAGAGGGGGCCGATGCACCACCTGCCAGGGTGTTGCGGTAAAACGATTGCGATACCCCTGAAAGGTGTCCGCCATGGGTGTCGCCTCCTCCAGCACCTGTGGTTGGTAACCTTCGTGGCGCACGGAAGTAATGAGCCACAAATCGTTGCAGGATGGATCGGGGTGATCACGCAGCGCCAGGAAATGCCCGCTGCGCAGTGCTGGCTGGTCGCTCTTGCCCAACGCTCGATGGTGGTCGCTTTGATGGCGCTCCAGGCCCCGGCGTGCCAGTTGCTGCCCCCTGGCATGGTCAGTGAACCCTGCGGGGTAGTGATAATCCTCAAGGGGATGCGCCGGGATCGAACCAGCCGTATCTTGCAGACGCAACGAAGGCTGTTTGAAGTTGTGGTCACGGCGCAGCGTCTTCTGGCTGCGGGTGGCCAGGCGCACGCGGAAACGCTGGATAACCTGCGCCTGGGCCTTCGCCCCGCCAGCAGGGCAATAACGCTGCGCGGGCAAACGACGAAACACGGTCTGGTCATCACCAAACACCAACAGATGCGCGTCCCTGCTGTGGCGGAAATGGAAGTGAATGCCCTCCTCTTCGCACAATCGCTGAATGAAATGCAGGTCGCTCTCCGCGTACTGCACACAGAAGGGTCGCGGCGGATACACCACAGGCCCCAGTTCGAACACATAGGCATCGGCCAGGATGCCGTGGTGTTCAAGGACCTGGGCGATGATCTGCGGCACGCTGCGCTGCTGGAAAATCCGCTGGTCGCGCCGGTAGGCAAGGTAGGCCAGGCGTGGCGCCAGGGTGAGGTGATAGCGGGTCAGCCGGCGACCCGGGTCATCACGGCCGACAGCATAGATTTGGCCATGCAGACCTTGGTTTTCGGCACCGAAGTCCAGATAAGCCGGTTGGTGGAGCAACCCTTCCAGATCAAGTAGAGGGTTTTCGCTGACACACTGCACCTGAATGAAAAACGGCTGATCAAGGGCTTCGCTGCCTTTGAATGCCAATACCTGAACATCGTTATTTAACCCAGGAAGTATTAATTTGAAACGTGACGAAACAAACGCGTTATCCATCCGCTATTACCCAAACCCAATAACCCCGACAAAAACCTTCTCCCGTTAAACACCCAATAAATTGCCGAGAAAAAGCGCCTTAACGCCACAAAGCTTAGCGATCTCAGGCAAAAACGGCCTTCAGAAAACAAAAAAAAGAAGTTTCGTACGGAAAAACTGGAAGTATCTTTTACAAAATAATAACGAGAGAAAAACCGCCACTTCTTAATTAAAAGAAACGCCCTACATATAAATGATGACTCTATAACTAACAAACAGAGAAACAGCTGACACTTGTTTAGGGCATCAGCTGTGTAACGGTTTCAGGCTTGCGGCCGCGCGGTCCCGAACAGGCTGACGCCCACCAATGTTTCAGCCTGAGCACGCAAGCGCACTGGCGCGGTGCCACCCGGCATGACCACCGCGACCTCGCCCGCCTCCACCCAACCGGCACGCCATGCTGCGCACGCCACGGCACTGGCGCTGGTTCCCGAAGACGCCGTTGGGCCCTCGCCTCGCTCGAACACTCGCGCGATCACGCGGTTGGCAGAATCCCGGACAGCCCATTGCAAATTAACCCCGGCCACGCAGGGTCGACCGCCGCCCACCGGCGGTGCAAAGGCAATCGCCTTCAAGGGTTCGAACAGCGTGGGCTGCTGCATCTGTTGGTTGTCCGGCAACGCCGACGCCTGTTCGACCAACGTCACGCAATGGGGGTTGCCCACCCGCACAAACTGGCTGCGCACCCACAGCGGGTTGATCGCGGCCAGTTCGCTGACGCGGCAAAGCCCGGCCTCAACCCCCTGCGCGCCTACCACAGCCGGCCCGAACTCGGGCGTGCCCAATGCCAGCCAGAAACCTTCGACCTGCTCGTATACGGCGGGCTCAACCAGGGTCGTCACGGGTGACGGCGCATCCAACTTGTCGTGATGTACCCGAAGCTCACAGGCTTCATTCATCAAGCCCTGGTCAGTGAGGGCCTGGGCAAAGATGGTCAAGCCGTTGCCGCTGCGTTCGGCCAGGGAGCCGTCGGTGTTGACGATCAGCAGGTCAAACGGCGGCTCGGCCTGAAATGGCCCCACCAGCAGGCCATCGCAGCGGTGGGCCTTGGCATTGGGCGGACGCGGCAACGCGCCCCAACGACATTCGGAGGCGACAGCTGACGATGCCCATGATGCTCGATCAGCCGCTGCCTGGGCTGCGCTCTGCGCAACCTCGATCCCCTGTCGGCGCAGCGTGTCAGGGCTGATGACCCCATAAATATTGCCGCGAGCGTCGTAAAAGTGGGTCATGCCGTCACCTGCCAAAGAATCTTCATCCACCTGATCCATTCAGTTACCTACAGAGTCGACCGGCAGCGTATTACAGATCAACCCGCTGTGGGAGGCGGCTCGCACGCTACGGCCTGATGTGCAAGGATGTCGCGCCGGACATCGTTCTTTGAACGCAAAACCAAGGATTTTTCATGACTGCCATCCCCACCTCAGTGCCCGTGGTTCCCGGGCGGCTGGAGCAAATGTCGACCCGCATCGCGTTTTTCATCGCAGGCTTCGGCATCGCCGCCTGGGCGCCTTTGGTGCCTTATGCCAAGGCTCGCGCGCAACTCAATGAAGGCACCCTGGGCCTGCTGCTGTTGTGCCTGGGGGTGGGCTCGATCATTGCGATGCCAGTGGCAGGTGCCCTGGCCTCGCGCTGGGGTTGCCGACGTGTGCTGACGGCCGGGACGATCATGATCTGCCTGGCCCTGCCGATGCTGGCCACGGTGAGTTCAATTCCATTGCTGATGGTCGGGTTGTTCCTGTTTGGTGCAGGTCTTGGCACGGTGGATTCCACGGTCAACCTGCAAGCGGTGATCGTCGAGCGTGCCAGCGGCAAAACCATGATGTCGGGCTTCCATGGTTTGTTCAGCCTGGGGGGGATTGTTGGCGCGGCGGGGGTTGCCGGTTTGCTCGGCTTGGGCTTATCGCCGCTGCAGGCAACCCTGGTGGTGATCGTGATCATGGCCGCGGCGCTGCTCAAGGCCGGGCCGCACCTGCTGCCTTACGGCAGTGAAAGCTCGGGCCCGGCCTTTGCAGTGCCCCACGGCGTGGTGCTGTTTATCGGTTGCCTGTGTTTTATCGTGTTTCTGGCCGAAGGCGCGGTGCTGGATTGGAGCGCCGTATTCCTCAGCGCCGAGCGCGGCCTGGATGAAGCCTACGCAGGCTTGGGGTATGCGGCCTTTGCCTTGACCATGACCGCCGGGCGCCTGACCGGTGATGCCATCGTGCGGCGCCTGGGCGCCACCCGGGTGATTGTGATCGGCGGTGCGCTGGCAACCGCCGGGATGCTGCTCACCACACTGCTACCGGCCTGGGAAACTGCATTGCTGGGGTATGCGCTGGTGGGCGCGGGCTGCTCGAATATCGTGCCCGTGTTGTATAGCGCCGTTGGCAAGCAAAAGGTCATGCCCGAACATATCGCCGTACCTGCCATCACTACCCTGGGTTATGCCGGTATCCTCGCCGGCCCGGCCATGATCGGCTTTATCGCCCACGGCAGCAGCCTGAACATGGCGTTTGTGCTGATCGCACTGTTGCTGGCAGGCGTGGCCATCAGCGGCAAGATCCTCAGGGTGTAAAGTGCCCCATCTAAGGCCGGGGAGCTACCTGGCCTTGTGCATTTTGTACTGTTCAAGCCAGCGCTCGAGACTTTTATTGCTCAAACACCCCTCATGCCTGGGTCGTCCAAACAGGCGCGGGTTATTGGCGCGCTCCAATGAACGTAATAGCCCCGGCCGCTCAATGATGTTCTTGGCCGTGTACACACAGTGTTCGCTGTACTTTTTGCGGGGCAACCCCGTCGCCGGTTCAAGTATGGGTATGCCCCGGGTATCCGTATCGTCTGGGTCGTTCATAACGACCTTGAGCAGTGCGATTTCCACATACGCTAACGCGTCGAAAAACCCGGCCCGATCCCGGCGGATATCCCTCAGCTGTTTGAAATGGCCCTGAAGTGCCTGAACGACCTTGGCATTGCTCTGCCCGTGGAAAGGATCCTGGCTGAAGACGCTGGGGGAGCTGTTGCCTTGCAACAGCGCCGCAGCTGTCCTTAGGCTGTCACGCGTAATGAACCCCTCGAAATCGATGATTGCATCGTTCAACAGCGGGCGTTTGAGAATCTCCCGGACCACCAGGATAATGCGGTCCCGCACGTTAATCTCCCGCCAACGTTTGCGCCGCAATGCTGCGCAGAGACGACTGGGTCAAACGCCCCCCTTTGAAAAAAGAATGCAATTCACCGAAGTCTTTAACCAGTTCACTCGCCAACTGGCTGTCGGTGGAATGCTGGCCGGGGGGCGTTGTGTTTTTACGGGGCTGCGGCGCACTCTGCAACGCTTGGTTGCGTAACGACGACAAGGCGCCGCACCGCTGCGTGGAAGGGCGTGGCGGCCCACCCCATGTTATGCGTTGTTCATCGCAAGACGTCTGGGCGATGGGTAACGACCGTTCCTCTACCGCCCCTCCTACCAAGGGGTGCCCTAGAGGTGTTGCACCATTGATTTTCATATTTCATCTCCAGCCATTTCCGTTTACACGCTGTACTGGCGCCCACTCAAACGTGGCCAAAATCATCTAAGTGATCCCAGTAAAGCGCGCCATCGATATGTGGCGGGGCAAACGCAATAGTTCCGAGCAGTCGGCGCAGAGCAATGACAGCATGTAAACGTGTGTAGCGCTGCGCCGGTTCAGTCACGCTTGGAAGCATCACGTACCGGGCCATCGTCAGATTTGGGCCCGACACATAAGCTTCTAAACCCGAGAATCAGTGCCGCCAGTACACCACGGGAATTAACCTCGGCTAAAGGAGCCTGGCCCGGCTCCAGCATACCGCGGGTGAAGTCATCGGCATCTGGTGGCCGGAATTCGTGCCTGCCGACAAACGCTTTCATGCGCTGGATTTCGCGGGAGCAATCCGGAGTCTCCCCATGAACAGGTGTAGCAGTGGGCTGCCGGTAAGTTGGCAGGCTAGAATTGAGCGAAGTCGTCATAGGGCCTCCCCAAGGCAAATCGCCATAGATTGCTCCTGGCGACTGACCTGTTCAATGAATGACGTTGCGGTGAAGGTGTATCAGTAAGACATCCGAAGCAGAGCGTCCTTGTGGATCCACTTGCCCTTACCCCAAAAAACATCGTCGTCCAACTTCTCTAACGTTTCGGACCGCTTGAGAAGTTCCTGTGCCATCCAGGTGAGATGAGCACTACCTGGAAGTTCGGTGGACTGGCTGGCAATTCGTTTCAACTTACGAACGCTGATGTAATCAGAAGATTTCATACTAGTGAATTCACTGAAATGTTTGAATATCTCATCCGCTAGATACTTGTCATCGAAGTACTTGTATGGACTTTTGCTGTTGAGAGTCATCTCTATTTTCTGCAGGTCTATAATCTCATCCAGAGCGCCGGTCGTGCTGTGCCGATCGATCGCATTGATCAGCTCAGGGTGTTTTAACAGTGCTTGGGCCAAATGAATGCTCTGGTCTTTCTTGTCACTCTCTCCAAATGGCTCACGGGCCATTTCTTTTATATCGTTCGTGGTGATGTACGACTTGCAGCTCAACTTCTGGAACTCGCCGAAGTTTTTGACCAACTCCTCCAGCAGTTTGTCGTTGCGTTCGTAGCGGCAGGGCTCAGGAGGCTCCGGACGGCACGGCTTGGGCGGTGGAGAGGGTTTGTTGTAGCAAGGCGGCGGTGGGCAAGGATCCGGCTCCGGCGGTTTAGTGTTGCACGGCGGCGGCAGGCACGGATCAGGCCTGGGCGGTTTGGCGCTGCACGGCGGTGTCGGGCACGGATCAGGCCTTGGCGGTCGCTGCCCCCCCCACCAGCTTTTAAACGCCTGCCTTAATTGAGTGAACGGGCTCGACGGCTCGTTGCTCGGCTGGCGATTATGGCACTGCGATGCCTGACCGCGGTCAGGAGACTGATGGAAAGCCGTGACCTTGCAAGACTTGTTCTCGCCCGAACCGAAACTGACTCGCTCAGCATTTTGCCCACCGCCTGCCGAGGCACCAGCGTCCTTGCCTTTGTGGTGGGCCTTCGGCGGTGGCATGTGTGGCTTTGGGTTGTAAACAGGGTTATCGAGGACAGATAGCGTCATTTGAGTCTCCAGACCGGCGTTATCACAGGGTTAACCTGCCTATCCAGCACCTTTCCAAGCGTATGAATGCAGGCAATCCTTGTGTGGTGACCTCGTCCGATTCAGTTCCTGAACACTGCACCAAAGAGCCGGGCGCAGGGTAGGAGGCTGGATCATCACGCAAAAAAAATCGCAGCCTTACGCTGCGATTTTTCCGTTTTGGTTGCAGGTCAGAACCCGACGCTGGCCTGCACGAAGAACGTACGGGGTTCCCCCAGGTACAGCCCCGCGTTGTTGTCGCTGGAGCGGGTATAGTGCTGCTGGTCGAAGACGTTTTTCACGCCCACGCCGAGTTTCAGGTTGGACAGTTGCGCGCCGAAGTCATAGCCGCTGCGCACATTGACCGAAACATAACCGGGGATGTCGCCGTACTGGCCGTCGGCGGTGCCTTGGGTGATGTAGGTGGTGCCGGTCCCCGGTGCGCGCTGGCCGGATTGAGCGTACACGTCCAGGTTGTGGGTCCAGTGGTTGACGTCGTAGCGCAGGCCCAAGGTGGCCACTTCACGGGAGTACAGCGGCAGGTCACGGCCTTTGAACGGCACATCACCCTCGGAGGTGGCCTTGGTGTAGGTGAAACCGGCGTTGGCGGTCAAGCCGTCGAGGCGCGGGTCCAGGTTCGACAGGTCGTAGTGGGCCGAGGCTTCGATGCCCTCGTGTTTGGTCGCGCCGAGGTTGGTCCAGCCCACGGCGTTGCTGACGTATTGCAACTCATCGGCGAAGTCGATGTAGAAGAACGTCAGCTCGCCGCCCCACACCGTGTCGTTGTAGCGCGTGCCTACTTCGTAGGTTTTGGCTTTTTCCGGGTTCAGGCCGTTGGCGGTCTGGTCGCCGGTGCCGCCCTGGCCCAGCTGGAAATATTGCAGGCTGCCAAACGAGGTCTCGTAGTTGGCGAACAGCTTCCAGGCGTCGGAGAGGTGGTACATCACGCTCAAGGCCGGCAGTGGTTCGTTGTTGTGCACTTCGCGGCGTTTTTCGGTGACGCGGGTGCCCGTCTGAGAAATAACCGGGCGGTCGTGCCATTCGGTGCGGATATCTTCGAAGCGGATGCCTGGGGTGATCGTCCACTTGCCGATATCAATCTTGTTGTCGATATAGAACGCGTTGGCCTCGGTGCCACCGGTGCGGTCCTGATAGACGTGACCGTCGCTGAGACCGTCCGGGGTAGGTACGTTATTGATCAACCCCAGCATAGTGGCCTGCTCGTGCATGCCTTCCTTGAGGTAGCGATAGCCGACGCTGACTTCCTGGGTGCTGGGGCCTATATCGAACACATGGGACACCCGTGGCTCGATGCCGAAAGTGTAGTAGGTGCGCGGGTACGAACCGATGGTGAGCAAATCACGGTTGGCGATATTGCTGCCACGGAAGCTGTCGGAATAGTAGGTGAGCACTTCGGCCTGGGTGCGGTCGTCGATCTGGCGGATGTACTTGAAGGACACATCCTTGCGGCGGCCGCTGAAGTTGTCCCAGTCGCGCACCGACTGGTACGGGTTGGCGTCGAATTGCTTCTGGGTCAGGCCGCCGGGCATGTCGGC
Source organism: Pseudomonas sp. 18175 (assembly GCF_050432925.1). Classification (NCBI taxonomy): domain Bacteria; kingdom Pseudomonadati; phylum Pseudomonadota; class Gammaproteobacteria; order Pseudomonadales; family Pseudomonadaceae; genus Pseudomonas; species Pseudomonas sp. 18175. Next base: position 280,647 of record NZ_JBKFTO010000005.1, read on the forward strand.
GCTGGCGTCGTAGTAGTGGAAGTTCAGCGAGAAGTCGTCTTGATCGGTCGGTGCCCAGTGGGTCTTGAGGATCACGTCGTCGATGTCGTTGGAGTTGTTGCTGTTGCGATAGCCGTTGCCATTGACCCCGGAGTACAGCAGCGCGACGCCGATGCCGTTGTCGGCCGTGCCGCCGATAAACGCGTTGTCGATGTGCTTCCAGCCGCCGTGGGCGGAGGTTTGCAGGGTGGTGCCGACTTCGCCGGAGAATTGCTCGGGAATGGCACGGGTGACGAAGTTGATCACACCACCGACGTTTTGTGGCCCGTAGCGCACGGAGCCGGCGCCGCGCACCACGTCGATGCTGTCCAGGTTGCCGGCGGAGATGGGCGCCATCGACAGTTGCGGCTGGCCATAGGGCGCGAACGCAGCGGGCACGCCGTCGATAAGGACGGTGGAGCGTGGCGACAGGCGCGACGTAAGGCCACGTACGCCAACGTTGAGGGAAATGTCGCTGCCGCCGGTGCCGTTGGACTCTTGCACCTGCACACCAGGGACGCGGCGCAGTACGTCGCCAACGTTCATCGCGCCCTGCTCCACCATGGCTTCGCGGCGGATCACGGTACGCGCGCCGGGGTGGTTCTGCACCACTTCGGCGTTGGCGTCGCCGAGCCAGTCGCCGACCACCTTGATGTCGGTGGCACCCAGCTCCAGCGGCGAGCCGGCCTCACCGGTGCCGCTGTTCACCGGGCGCAGGGTCACCGAGCCGGCATCGATCAGGTAATCCAAGCCACTGCCTTGCAGCAATTGGCGCAGGGCTTGCTCCGGCGAGAGGTTGCCGTCCACCGCCGGGGCTTGCTTGCCGGCCACCAGGTCGGGGCTGAAGAACACTTGCAAGGACGTCTGCTGGCCCAGTTGGCTCAGCGCGGCACCCAGGGGTTGGGCCTTGATATGGATAGCGTCGGCAGCGTAGGCCGCAGGCACGGCGGCACTGACTGCAAGCGCCAGGGCCAGCGGCGCCCAGCGGGAGATTTTATTGTTGTTGATGGCGAGTTTTTTCACGTCGAGCCTTGTCCTGTGATCGCAAGTGTATGCGGCTGTTAATGCAAACCAGTAGCAGTTGCAGGAGAAGACGAAGAACTCGAAAAAAACCTGAATATCAGCGCGAAATAATTTCCTGGCTGCCGTCCGGCAAGGTGCGCAAGGCCACCGGCAGGATGTGCGGCAGGGCCTTGAGCAAGGCGTCGGTGTCGTTGGCCTTGAACACGCTGGTCAAGCGCAGGTTGCTGACGGCGGGCGTGCTGACCCGCAGCGGATGCTCGCGATAACGCGAGACTTCCCGCGCCACTTCCCCCAGCAACGCGTTGTTGAACACCAGCTTGCCCGTACGCCAGGCTGTCAGCGCTTCGGCATTCACCGCGTAGGGGGCAGCCACCTGCCCCTGGCTATCCACGTGGCTGCCCAAGCCCGCCGTGAGTGTCACCACCTCATCCGGGGAACGACCTTGCACCTTCACGGTTCCGGCCTCGACCACCACGCGGGTCTGGTCATCGTCACGGCGTACATCAAAGCGTGTACCGGTAACCGTCACCTGCCCTGCCCCAGCGGCAACCACAAAGGGCCGACTCGTATCGTGCTCGACACTGAACATCGCCTCGCCCTGCTTGAGCTCCACGCCCCGCCGGCCGTTTTCATAGTGCACCGCCACCACACTGCGGCTGTTGAGGTCCATCATCGAGCCGTCCGGCAAGGCCACCTGGCGATGCTCACCCAGGCGCGTGCTGAACTCGGCGCTGTAGGGCTTTGGATGATTGAGGCCGCTGAATAACCCCAGCCCCAGGGCAACCGCCACCACGCTGGCCGCCACCGCATAACGCAATACTGCACGTCGCTTGGGACGCTCGGCCGGGGCGGCGCACAACGCTTGCAAACGCGCCTTGGGCAGCAAGTCCGTGGCGCTCCACACGCCTTGCAGCACATCGAATTCGTATTGGTGCTGGGGTTGTTCCATGCGCCACGCCTCGAACTGCTGGCGCTCGGTGGCGCTCAACTCGGCGTCTTGCAGGCGTGCAAACCATTGCGCGGCTTCGTCGCGTGCACGGCTATCCATCATGGAAGGTCCTGTTTCAAAGCGGGCATCGTTCATGGGGCCATCGCGTCCAGGCGGTCGCGCAGATGCCGCAGGGTGCGGATCATATACTTTTCCACCATATTCTTGGACAAACCCAGGCGTTCGGCGATTTCCTGCTGGGTCAGGCCCTCGATCTTCTGCCAGATGAAAATCCTACGGCAGTTGAGCGGCAGTTCGGCCAAGGCGTGTTCGATGGAGTCCGCCAATTGGATCGCGTGCATGAAATGCTCCGGGTCGCCGCTGGCGGGCGTCTGATCAAAGGCTTCCAGCTCCATGGCCTCGCGCCGGTCTTCGCGTCGGTAGCCATCCACGGCAATGTTGCGTGCCGTCTGGTGCAGGTAGGCACGCGGTTGCTCAACAGAAGCAGAGTTGGCCTCCAGCACGCGCACAAAGGTGTCGTGGGCCAGGTCTTCGGCCTGCTGACGATTCCTCAGGCGGCGCGTCCAGGTCCGGATCAACTCTTCGTAGTGCTCGAAAAAGCCTGTTCTGCGGGGCGGCTGAGGGATCATCGCGGGTGCACTGGGGAGGCGGGGCGTGAATAGTAATGCTTCCTATTAAGTGGAGCAATTGCTACCGGTCGGCCCCGTCATTGCGCCGCTTGCTTGAGGCGGCTCAACTTCTCGCGGCTGCCGCACACGCTCATTTGGCACCATTTGCGTTGTTTGTTCTTGGAGATATCCAGGAACACCCAGTCGCAATCGGTGGAACTGCAACTGCGCAAGCCATTCAGCTCACCGGATACCAGCCACTGCGTGGCCTCGATGGCCAGGCGGCCCAGCAACATGGCGGTCAATTCCTGGGCGGATGTGCAGGCCTTCCAGCTCCACGCCGGGGTTCCGTCAACAGAACGCAGCACGCGCCAGGTGACGCCGTGCTGGAAGGTCTGGTTGATCTGCTGCAAGGCCTCATCGGCTGCCGGTCGGTGCAGCGACAGGTTGTAGAACACGCTGTACAAACACTCCCTGAACGCGATGATCGCGTCCAGGTCGGGTTGGTAGGACATGGGCGACTCAAACACCATGGACTTATACGCCTCGAACTCCTCGGCCGAGACCAGCGAGGCATGCAGTGCCCATTCAAAAAAGAACTGAAAACTGGTGAGTCGCTCTTCAATGACCTTGAGTGCCGTGCCAGGACGACGACCATTGGTGGTGTTGATAAAGTCCAACACCCGGGCCCCGCCAATCAAGCGAATCGACTTTGCAGTGCCCGTAAAATGCGTCATGCCTGCTCCAGTAAAAGCGTGATATCCGTGCGATGGCGCAGAGTACCTTGTTTTTTGGAGTTACAAATACCGTCATCTTTCGCGCAAAGACCAACGGCTAAGGGTGATCATCACGCCGCGCAATCCACTCCAGAATAGTGACCACCGACTCCTTGACCGACAGTGCCTGGGTATTTAAATGCACTTCGGGAAACACCGGCACGTCGTAGTGGGCGTCGATCCCCGTAAAGTGCTTGATCAACCCCGACCGGGCCTTCTTATATAGGCCCTTGGGGTCACGCTGTTCGGCGGTTTCCAAGGGCGCATCCACGTGCACTTCAACAAAGTGTTCGTTGCCGATGATCGAGCGCGCGTAATGCCGGCTGGCCGAGGACGGTGAGATCAGCGCCACGATCACAATCAACCCCGTGTCCAGCATCAGCCGCGCCACCTCGGCGACCCGGCGGATGTTCTCATCGCGATCGCCCTCGGAAAAACCCAGGTCTCGGCAAAGGCCACCGCGCACCGAGTCGCCATCGATGATGCAGGTGAACCGCCCTTGTTGCGCCAGGGCAATGTCCAACGCATCGGCAATCGTCGACTTGCCGGAGGCAGAAATACCGGTCATCCAGATGACCATGGGTTTCTGTTTCATCCGCTCGTGTTCGGCGCCCAACTGGCTGAACGCAAACCGGTGCAGGTTCTGCTGGGTACTGTCCGGAAAGTAACTCATGGCCGTTCACCCTCTGTTTTAGAAACAGGCTGTTTGCCCAACATGAATACCATCACGCACTGCACGAACAGCAACAGCGCCACCACCCAATACACCGTGGCAAACGAGCCCGTCAGATCCTTGGAAAACCCACCCAGGAAGTTGCCGCACACCCCGCCCAAGCCAATCAACACATTGGCAATGCCAAACGCCTGGGTCAGCCGGCTGACCGGTACTATTTGCCCAATGTAGCTGGGCACCAAGCCAAAGATTGGATAAAACGCCAGCGCAAACAAAAACGCGGCCAGGTAGAACAACGGCAAGCTGTTGAAGCTGTAGACCAGGGTGGCTGCCAGGCCTGCGCTCAAGAAGCACATCGCCAACGATGCACGCACCCCGACCTTGTCGGCAATCCATCCCACCAGGAACCCCGAAGCCATGCCCACGGCGCCGATCGTGGTCCAGACAAACCCGGCGTCCTGTACCGACACGCCCAGCTCATCGCGCAGAAAGGGTGCGAGGTAAGTCTGGAACGGCAGCAACGCCATGCCGTTGAGAAACGCGATGACCCAGGTCAGGTAAAGCGAGCGGCTCAGCCAAGGGGCGGTACTGTCGAACCCCGAAGAACGCTCGCCGGAAAACCCCGTGTCCTCCCCCGCTGCCATGTTGCGCAGCAGAAACCACGCCACCACGCACAGGGCCACCGATATCAGGCCAGCGGTGAGCCAAATCGAGCGCCAGCCGCCATGCAAGGTCAGGAACGACACCAACAAGCCATTGATAAACACCCCGTAGCTGGTGCCACTGGAAATCAGCCCCATGACCCGCGAACGATTACCCGGGCTGAACCCCTTGGTGACGATTTCCGCCAGCGGGATATACACCGAGGCCGAGCAGCCCCCAAGCAAGATCAGCAGCGCCCCGGACAGCCAGATGCTGTCGCTGATACTCAGCCCCAGCAACGCCAGGGACGTTATCACCGTGGACACCAGGCTGATTTTCCAACCCTCGAAAAAGCGGCTTATATAGCTGGTCACCGATGAAAACAACAGGAAGCCGATCTGTGCGCCGCCGGTGATCAAGCCCACGGTGGTGTAGTCGAAGCCGATGTCACGGCGCATGTCCACCACCAGATTGGCGAACAGGTAAACGCCAAAGCCATAGGTGCTGGCCACGAAACCAGTCAACACCACCGCCAGCACGACGCTGTCCAAGGTGCGCGGGGTGCTCTGTACAAGTGTGCTCATGTTGCCCCCCTTAAACGGCGCGCGCGGTGTGGATCACAAAATCGCAATGCATCATGTCGTAGACACGCTGGAAATCGCCGTAACTCTCATGCACCGAAAACCCGGACGCCAGCACCTCAGTGGCCAACTCTCCGGGCAACAGCGGGTAGACCTTGAGCCGGTACTGCTCGGCGTTATCGAAGGTGTAGATGAACTCGCACAGGTGCTGATCGACCTGGCCCAGGCTGACCGAGGCGTTGGTGCCGCAATAGTAGTAATTGCCACTGGCCTTGAAGTTGCCCGCGCGGATGGCAAAGAAGTTGCGCTGGTCCACGATCAGCAGGCCACCCGGCTTGAGCAAGGCCCTGAACTTCTCCAGCACTTTGAGGCGATCATGGGCGGCAAACACGTGGCACAACGAACTGCCCAGGCACACCACCGCATCGAATTGCCCAAGCTCCTGGGCGTCAAGGGCCAACCAGTCGCGGTAATGGGACTGGATATCCAGGCCATGTTCGCGGAAGTTCGCCCGTGCCTTGGTCAGCATGGTGCTGCTGCCGTCCGTGGCCACCACATCGAAGCCGGCCGTCTTGAGCTGCACCGCATGAAAGCCACTGCCCGTCGACACATCGATCACCGATTGCACACCGTGGTCGCGCAGCAGTTTTTCAAAGAAACCGCCCTCCCCAGCCTTGCGTTTGTCCCAGTCGATCAACTCGTCCCAGCGCTCGACAAAGTCGGCCGAATACTGGGCGGAGTAAGTGGCGACGTCGTTGTGTTTTTGTCCTGACATTTGATTCATCACACACCTACCAGGTTGAATTCTTGAAAGACAGGTATTTGCTCGCCAGCTCGCGGGCAAACTCGGCGGACTGTTCGATCGACATGGTGTTCTTGCTGTAACCCAGCATCGTTTGCATGATCGCCATGCACTGGGGGTTGAACGTGACGGAGCCATCGCAATGGATCTCGTCGATGCCATCCTGGCTTTGGCAAATGGTGTTGATGCGCACCGCTTCGTCCTGCGGGCAGGCATCCGAGAATTGCACCTCGATTTGCCCATCGTGCAGCCACACCGGGTAACCGCCCGGCAGCCCCAGCGGGCCCGGCGCATGCACCAGCACAGGCGTGGGTGAAAACAGCCCCTCGATCACCGTGACGGCCGAACAGGCGGTGAGAAACTGCCCATCAACGCCACCCAGGCGGCGGAACTCGGTCTTCACCGTGGAGAAAATCGCCTCTGCCGGCAGTCGCGCGACCTCTGGCCGGTTGCGCACCTCGTACAGCAGGCGGTAGCTGGCACGGGGCGGCAAGCCACCGCGCGGCACGTAGTGGCTGAAGTAATGTTGGGTGTACAGACGCACCTGCACGTCAGCCGGCTCGCACTCCAGCAGCCGGGCGATGGCAAAACGCGTCGCCGGGATCAGGTTGGCCACGTTGCCCACGCCGATATCCGGCGCCAGCCCGACCCTGCCCAAGATCGGGTTGACCGCATCCGGGAAAGCCGCATTGACGGTCTTGGCCTTGATCCCCGAGGCTTTTACCGCTTGCATCAGGGAGTGCATCAACGTCAGGTGCATCGGCAGCCAGGGGCCGAACTGAGCCTGGTCCAGTTGCTCAAAGGTGAGCTTGGGCAACCCGGTGATCACCCGCCACGACTGCAACGAAGCACAGTTCACCAGGATGTCCGGCGCCTCCTCGCGCAGCAGCCGCGTCACCTTGTCGATATCCGTGAGGTCGGCAATCACTGGCTTGATCGCGATGTACTGGCCCAGTTGGGCGCACGACAGCGTCACCAGGTTGCACAGGCGCAGGGTCGCTTCCTCGTTGCGGCCCAGCACCACGAACTCGAACGCGTTCCTCGGCCCAAGGATCTTGAGGATCTGCAGGCACAGGTTGCCCGCCCCCACCAACAGCAGTTTTTTCTTGCCCATGACCTGGCTCACCGTGGGTAGGCTCCGTTGTCCACCGGAATCACCCGGCCAGTGATATGGCGCATGGCATCCCCCACCAGCAGCATGATCACTTCGGCGACACCGCTGGGCCGGATGGGGTCCTTGAGGACTTCCTGGCGTGCGTACTCGTCACGGCGGTACGTGGGGATGGTGTCGTAGATAGCGGTGTCATGGATCAGCGCCGGCGACACGGCGTTCACCCGTACGAACGGCGCGAAATTCCAGGCGTTGGCCTTGGTCAGGCCGATCACCGCCGCCTTGGTCGCGCCATACAGCGCGTCGCAGCTGCCCACCTCGCCCGCCACCGAGGCAATGTTGACGATGCTGCGCGGGGCTTCGTTGGCCATTTCCCGTTCGGCAAAGTCCTTGGAGAGGTAGACCAGCGCCTTGAGGTTCACGTTGAGGATTTCGTCGATTTCATCCTCTGAATAGGCATAGACACTTTTGCCGTGGTAAATCCCGGCGTTGTTGACCAACCCATAAATAGTCGTGTGGCGTTTATACAGCCCCGGAATAAAACCCTTGATAACCGCAGGGTCCGAGAAGTCGGCAACGTGCGTTTCCAATACTTGGGCGCTATACCGGTTTTTCAGCAACTTCAAACCGTCGACATCCTTATCGGCCGCAATCACAAAGTACCCATCGTCAATGGCTTTTTCCAATGTCGCTCGGCCAATGCCGTTGGCCGCGCCGGTAATAATCAACTTTTTCATGCAACCTTCCTTATTGGCAAAATTCATTCATGCGCGCATAAAACGTTCGATGGTATTCGTACATAGTCTTTAATTTTGGAGAGTGTTCGAACGCTTCCATATCAACTACTGGATTATCCGGTACAACAATACGGTCACTGTTTTCTGCCGCCACATGCCAACTTCGCCAGGTTTTCCACTGTTGCGGGCATTCACGCTTCCAGGTCATGGCATGGGGCAGGAATTCAATCTGCAAGTGGTCGCACAACTTGCGAATGACGCGTTCCGGGTCGGCCGCGAGGTGGTCGGCATTAATCACATAAGGCACTTTGCCGGTCAGCTTGGTGACCACGCAGAATATCTCGTACACCGCTTTATGGCCGATCGCTTGCAACGGCATATCGGGGTGTACCCGATGATGGGAAATAATGCTGCTGGCCGGTTCGCGAATAATAAATATATTGTCTTGCTGCGCCAAAAAACCCACGTCAACTTTCAAGTTATCCAGGCAGTGGTAACACATGTCTTTGTGAAACACATGGGCACGTTCCTTCGCCTGGATAAGTTGCTCTCTAATCCCCTCATACGTGGTGGGCAAGCTGTGATCCCACTCATCCGAGGGAATCGCCGAGTCCGCCGAAAACGCCATGTGGGCAAACGGTTCGTGAAAGACTTCGAAGTCGCCACGTTCGATGAATACACGCTCCAGCACCGTGGAGCGCGAGCGGGGGTGCGCCCATAACCCGACCATTTTGTTCATGCCACCACCCCGTATTCAGCAGCCAGGATGGCGTTGAGCGACAGCCTGAACGGCTTCGTCGACGGACAGAGCCGAACGCAGTAATCGGCCAGGCGGCGGTGCGCACTGTTGGCTTCGTTGCAGGCATTGATAAACGCCTCCTGGTTGCCGAAGTCGTAGGGCTCGATGCTGTCGAGAAAGTAGGCGTCGCAGAAATACGCAATGCGCACCAGCTTGGCGAAGGTCGCGGGCGGTGGTTGCAAGGGCTCGTTGGCGGGCAACACTGGCTTGCCACGGCTCTCGCGCTCGATCAGAAACTCCACCACGTCCGGCGTGAGGGTGTAACAGGTGGTGCTCAGCCCGGTTTTTTCCAGGTGCCAGCAGTGCTTGTTACCGCGCTCGTCCACGTCAACCTTGATGCTGGAAAGCAGGGTCTTGACCGGGACCGAAGAGGCCGCGACCAAGGCCTGGATCTGTTCGTAAATCAGCAGCTCAGCCCAGCGCAACTCGTCCGGCTCGAGCGTCAGGCCGCGCTCTGCGGCTTGCAGGGCGAACTCGGGCTGGCAAGCGAAGCGCCCGATCATGAAGGTAATCACGTACTTGCAATGGCTGGTATCGACGCCATTACTGCGCGCAACCGCCAGGCCGCGCTCTATCGCCTGGATACCGGCCTGGAATTGCGAGACGGTAAAACAGAAGGTGATATTCACCGAACCACCCAGCGCCACCAGATGCTCGACGGTCGCCAACCCTTCCAGGCTGCCCGGCACCTTCACCATCACATTCGGCGCCAGTTGGTGCAGCTCCAGCCCGCGGGCCGTCATGCGCTCAGTGCAACGCACATCCACCGGGTCGACCTGAGCCGAAATCCAGCCTTCGGCCTGGGCCGACTGTACCCACAACGGTTTGAGCGCCGCTGCGCCTTCGGCAATGACTTCGTTGTACAGCTTCTTGCGCAGTTCCTGGGGGGACAGGCTGGCCAGGTTGAAACGCGAGGACCAATACTCGCGCTTTTCAAGAACCGCCGCCGTCACCAGGCGCGGGTTGGTGGTGACGCTGCTGAAACCTATATGCTGGGTGAAATCATCGGGCATCAGTTGCTCGATATGTGCAGCGACCGCCGGGTACTTGTCCAGCAAGTGTCGTTTAAAAGGCGCGTACACCACGGGCGATGAGTCCCACCACACTTCTGAAGCGGGGTCATTGCGCTTGAGGCGTTCTATATAACCGAGTGTGCTCACCGCATACCCTCCCTGAGTAATTGTTTAATGAATAATGGTCAGTAACTGACGCATATCGGCAAACGGCAGTGCCCCGGCTTCGGCCAACTTCCCGTGCCGCTCCAATGGACCAAAACCCAACACTCTTATATTGGCGGCCACGGCCGCTTGAATACCGGTAACACTGTCTTCAATGACCAGCGCATCACCCACTGCAACGCCATGCGCCTGGCACGCGGTTAAAAACACCAAAGGATCGGGTTTCCAGCGACCCAACTCATAACAACTGAATATTCGCGTTTCGAAATAAGGCAACAGCCCGGTCAAACGCAAACAATGTTCTATCTTGTGACGCGGCGCACTGGAGGCAACACAATAGGGAATATTCAACCCTTTCAATACATCGACTATTCCATCCGTGGCTTTCAATTCACGCGTCAAGGCAAGCAGCGCGTGTTCTCTAAAGTCGTGTTCAAACTGGCTGGGCAAACGAACATTTAATAGTTGTTCGGCTTCGCGCAAACACTCGGCAATCTTGCGGCCACGAAAGTGTTCGATGAAATACTGGGCATCGAGCAGTGTTTCGTGAGTGGCGTAAACATTTAGCAGGGAAATCAATACAGACAGGCTGATTTCTTCGCTTTGGACTAACACACCGTCGCAATCGAAGATCACTAACTTGGGCAATGACACTGCCGCCTGGTCTGGTAGTTCCCCTATAGCTGCCGATTGATACATGGGCATCTCTTATAGGTGACTCCGCGATGACTTCCGAACTACCAACGGAGCGGGTTGAGGTGTGCCTATAAGACACGGGGTTAAAAATCCTGTCAAACGCTTTTGAGCGGTTTTTTAGTATCTTATAGTTATTTTTTATTCTTCTTTTATTCCATTTTTCACCATGGTTGTAGTCGCTAAAATCACATCGGTGAACTTCCCTTGCCGGCTACCAGTCAGCTGCTTGAACTCACGAATTTAAGGTCGGGTGGGCAATGCATATTTCGTTGGATCAGCAAGTGGCACTGGTGACGGGCGCCAGTTCCGGAATCGGCGCGGGAGCGGCCAAGGCCCTGGCACGGGCCGGAGCGGCGGTCGTGCTCAACTACAACGCCCAGGCGCAGCCCGCCCAAGCGCTGGCGGATCAGATCAATGCCGACGGCGGTCGGGCTATCGCGATTGGCGCTGACGTCTCTAAGGAAGGCGATGTAGAACGCCTCTTCGCCCAGACCCTGGATGCCTTTGGTCACCTGGACATCCTCGTCGCCAACTCCGGGTTGCAGAAGGACGCCAACCTGGTGGACATGACCCTCGACGACTGGAACACAGTGATCGGCGTCAACCTCACCGGCCAATTCCTATGCGCCCGCGCGGCGGTGCGTATCTTTAATCGCCAGGGTGTGCGGGAAGGCGTGTCGCGGGCCGCCGGAAAAATCATCCACATGAGTTCGGTGCACCAGCTCATCCCCTGGGCCGGGCACGTGAATTACGCGGCGTCCAAAGGCGGCGTGGAGATGCTGATGCGCACCCTCGCCCAGGAAGTCAGCGAACAGCGCATCCGCATCAACGGTATTGCGCCGGGGGCGATCCGTACGGCGATCAACCGCGCCGCCACCGAAGGCGCGGCACAAAAAGAGCTGCTGAAGCTGATCCCCTATGGGCGGATCGGTGACGTAGAAGATGTGGCCAACGCGGTGGTGTGGCTGGCCAGTGATGCTTCCGACTATGTCGTGGGCAGCACGCTTTTTATTGATGGTGGCATGAGCCTTTATCCGGAGTTCCGTGGCAATGGTTGATCTTAAAAACGAACAGCAGAGCGCCATTGATGCCCACGGCATCATCGGCGATATGCGCAGTGCGGCACTGGTGAACGATAAAGGCAGCATCGACTTCTTCTGCTGGCCAGAATTCGACAGCCCTTCGATCTTCTGTTCACTGCTGGACACCCCCGACGCCGGGGTTTTCCAACTCACCCCCGACCTGCCCAACGCCCGCCGTGAACAGATCTACCTGCCCGACACCAACGTGCTGCAAACCCGTTGGCTCAGCGATGAAGCCGTGGTGGAGGTCACCGACCTGCTCACCATCAGCGAAGAAATCGACGACCTGCCGCTGCTGATTCGCCGTGTGCGCGTGGTCAGCGGCAAAGCCTGCATCCACCTGCGCTGCGCCGTACGTCATGACTACGCCCGCGTGCCTACCCACGCCACCCTGGATAACGGCACGGTGTGTTTCACCGCCACCGACCAGCCCGGCCTGCGCCTGTCCAGCAGCCACCCGCTGCACCTGCAGGACAACGCCGCCGTCGCCTGTTTTACGCTGGATCAGGACGAAGGCGCGGAGTTCGTACTGGGGGGCCAGGACGACGAGCGCGTGGACAGCAGCTGCACCGACCTGGCGCTGGCCCACACCTTGAAGTTCTGGCGCGGCTGGATCGCGCAGTCCAATTACCGTGGACGCTGGCGCGAAATGGTCAACCGCTCGGCCCTGGCCTTGAAGCTGCTGACCTCGCGCAGGCACGGCGCAATCATCGCTGCCGCCACCTTCGGCCTGCCGGAAGCACCGGGCGGCGAACGCAACTGGGATTATCGCTACACCTGGATCCGCGATGCGTCGTTCACCGTGTATGCCTTTATGCGCCTGGGCTTCATCGAAGAAGCCAACGCCTATATGCGCTGGCTCAAGGGACGGGTCAGTGACTGTTGCGGGCAGCCGACCAAGATCAACATCCTCTACGGCATTGACGGCCGCCAGCAGTTGCCCGAAGCCGAGCTCGACCACTTTACCGGCCACGGCGGCGCCAAGCCGGTGCGCATCGGCAATGAGGCGTTCGACCAGATCCAACTGGATATCTATGGCGAGTTGATGGACGCGGTGTACCTGGTCAACAAGTACGGTGAAGCCATTTCCCATGAGGGCTGGAAACACACCGTGGAAGTGGCCGATCAGGTCTGCGAAATCTGGAACACCCAGGACGTCGGCATCTGGGAAATGCGTGGCGAGCAACATCACTTCCTGCATTCGCGGCTGATGTGCTGGGTGGCGCTGGACCGGGCAATCCGCCTGGCCTCCAAGCGCTCGCTGCCGGCACCGTTCGCGCGCTGGGACCAGACCCGCCAAGCGATCTACGCCGACATCTGGAGCAACTTCTGGAATGAGGAGCGCGGGCACTTTGTGCAGCACACCGGCAGCACCGCCCTCGACGGTTCGATGCTGCTGATGCCGCTGGTACGCTTCGTCGCCGCCACCGACCCACGTTGGCTCTCGACGTTAGAAGCGATCCAGAAAAGCCTGGTGCGCGACGGCATGGTTTATCGCTATCGCAACGACGACAGCCAGATCGACGGCCTGCAAGGCACCGAAGGCGCGTTTACCGCCTGCTCGTTCTGGTACGTGGAATGCCTGGCCCGCGCCGGCCAGGTCGAAAAGGCCCACCTGGAGTTCGAGCAACTGCTGCGCTACGCCAACCCCCTGGGTTTGTACGCCGAAGAATTCGACAGCCAGGCCCGCCACCTGGGCAACACGCCCCAGGCGTTGAGCCATTTGGCGTTGATCAGCGCGGCCACCTTCCTGGACCGCAAGCTCAGCGGGGAGAAGACGACCTGGCAACCCTAAGGCACAATGGCGGGCCCCTCGACTGCCGACAGGAATCCAATGCGCCAGGTACTGCTGATCATCGGTGTGCAACCGTGCTTCAACCGTCCCCAGTGGCGGGTGGACGGCACCCTCCCAACAATCGCGTCATGACGGCCTTTCCCACGCTGCATACCCAGCGCCTGTACTTGCGGGAATTAGTGGCAAGCGACGCCCCGGCAGTCTTCGCCATCCACAGTGATGCAGACAGCATGCGCTGGTTCGGTGCCGACCCGATGACCGACCTCGCCCAGGCCCAGGCCTTGATCGAAACCTTTGCCCACTGGCGCACCCAACCGAACCCCGGCACACGCTGGGGGATTGAATTTGAAGGTGAGCTGGTGGGTAGTTGTGGGCTGTTCAAGTGGAATCGTGGGTGGAACAGCTGCGCACTGGCCTGTGAGCTGGCGCCAGGTGCGCGGGGCAAGGGGTTAATGGGCGAAGCGTTGCGGGGCATGCTCGATTGGGGCATTGAGTGCATGCAACTACACCGTGTGGAGGCTCTGGTGCATCCGCAAAACAGCGCGTCTCTGCGGTTGTTGGAGCGGCTTGGCTTCAACGTTGAAGGCACCCTGCGACAAGCAGGTTTCTGGAACGGTCAGCGGCAAGATCTGCATATTCTGGGATTCTTGGTGAATTGATGCCCATCCTCTCAATCCTGATTCACGTCGCCGACTGGCGTGCGGCCACCGAGTGGTACGCCGCAGCCTTCCCGTTGGCCACGCGCATTCGTCATGACCCAGATGACTTTGGCCATCTGGATCTGGCAGGCGTGGCCCTCGAGATCGTCAACGCCGATAACAAGGTCACATCTGGCGCCGCTGGGTCAGTGGTGTACTGGGCGGTGGATGACGTGCAGCAGGCCTTGCGGCGGTTTGAAGCACTGGGCGCGACGTTGTATCGCGGGCCGATGGAAATCGAGGGCGGTCATTGGATTTGTCAGGTACGTGACCCGTGGGGCAATTGCATCGGGCTGCGGCAAACCGGTTTGGACAAGTAACTCCCATTGCCACCCGTCTCGTCACAGCAATCGGCTACAGTTTCAACACCTTTGGCCAGCCGGTAATCGCCCACCATGACCCCCACTCCACTGCTCTACGTGCGCACCAGCATGCTCGATGTGGCGTATGAAGCCCATGGTCCCCTCGACGGCGCGCCAGTGATCCTGTTGCATGGTTTCCCCTACGACCCACGCAGCTACGATGCCATTGCGCCGGTTCTGGCCGAACAAGGCTATCGGGTATTGGTGCCGTACCTGCGCGGGTACGGCCCGACGCGGTTTATCAACGCGCACGTGATGCGCTCCGGGCAGCAGGCGGCGTTGGCCAAGGACTTGCTGGATTTCATGGATGCGCTGGCGATCCCCCAGGCCACCCTCGCCGGGTATGACTGGGGCGGGCGGGCCGCGTGTATTGTCGCAGCGCTGTGGCCGCAGCGGGTTCGCGGCCTGGTGACCGGGGATGGCTACAACATCCAGGACATCGCCAAGTCGCTTAAACCCCGTGCGCCGGAGACGGAGCATCGGTTGTGGTATCAGTATTACTTTCATACCCAGCGCGGCGTGGATGGTTTGACCGCCAATCGTCGTGAGCTGTGCCAGTTGTTGTGGGCGCTGTGGTCACCGTCCTGGGCTGAAGGGCCTGAGTTGTACGGGCAGACGGCGCCATCGTTTGATAACCCAGACTTTGTCGAGGTGGTGATTCACTCCTATCGCCATCGCTTTATGTACGCGCCGGGCGACCCGGCACTGGAGGCCATCGAACAAGCGCTGGCGCGGCAACCGGCGATTTCGGTGCCGAGCATTTCCTTGTGCGGCGCCGATGATGGGGTGGGGCCGCCACCGCAAGAGGATGACGACCTGGAGCATTTCAGCGGTTTTTATCAGCGCCGGGTGTTGCCCGGCGTCGGCCACAATATCCCGCAGCAAGCACCTCAAGCCACACTGGATGCACTGCTGCAATTGCTCGGCGAAAAGCGCTCGCGGTAGGCCTGGGGCGTGATCGACAAGGCGCGCAGAAAACTGCGGCGCAGGGTTTCCTCACAACCAAAGCCGCACTGCACGGCGATGCGTTTGATCGAGGCGTTGCTGTCGGCCAATTGTCGGCGTGCCGTCTCGACGCGGATCAATTCGACGGCACGCGCCGGGGTCTGGCCGGTTTCGGCGCGGTAGTGGCGCACAAAACTACGTTCGCTCATGCCGGCCTGGGCTGCCAGGGTTGGGATGTTCAGATCGAGGGTGAGGTTTTCGGCCATCCAGGCGTGCAGTTCAGTGAAGCGGCTGTCGCCTTTTTGCAGGGACAGGGTCACGCTGAATTGCGACTGGCCACCGGGGCGCTTGAGGAATACCACCAGGTGCCGTGCCACTTCCAAGGCGATGGCACTGCCGAGGTCTTCTTCCACCAGCGCAAGGCACAGGTCGATGCCGGCGGTGACGCCAGCGGAGGTCCACACGCTGCCTTGCTGGATAAAGATCGGGTTGGCCTCCACCGTCAGCGAGGGGAACTTGCGCGCCAGTTCTTCGCAGCGCGTCCAGTGGGTGGCCACGCGTCGGCCGTCGAGCATGCCGCTGGCGGCCAGCAGAAAAGCGCCGGTGCACACCGAGGTCATGCGCCGGGTATGCCGGGCTTTTTCGCGTACCCACTCCACCAAGGCCAAGTCTTCGGCGGCGCCGTACACGCCCCAGCCGCCGGCGATTACCAGGGTGTCGCAAGGCGTATCGGCGGCGGGCAGCGGCTCGGCCACCAGCGCCAGGCCGGCGGAGGTCATCACCGGTTCGCTTTGCGCGGCGATCACCGAAACGGCGTACGGCAAGGGTTCGCCGCGTTGGCGCGCCAGGTCGTTGGTTGAGGCAAACACCTGCAGCGGCCCGGTTACGTCGAGTACCTGGGCGTTATCAAAAGCGAGAACGTGGACGATTCTGGGCATGATTGGCGTGATCTGTGGGTTCAATGGCGTATTCGCCAAAGCCTAGGGCTCTAGAGTGAAGCCGTCCACCCCTTTATCGGAGCGCTATTGATGACCTTGCAGATCGGCTTTGTATTGTTCACTGGTATCCAGCAACTGGACCTGACCGGCCCCTATGACGTGCTGGGCTCGCTGCCGGACGTGAAATTGCACCTGGTGTGGAAAGACCTCGAACCGGTCACCTCCAGCACCGGCCTGGTGTTCACCCCGACCATGACCTATGCCGACTGCCCGCCCCTGGATGTGATTTGCGTACCGGGCGGCTCCGGGGTTGGCGCCCTGATGGAAGACCCGCAAACCCTGGACTTCCTCAAGGTCCAGGCGCACACCGCACGCTACGTGACCTCGGTGTGCACCGGCTCATTGGTGCTGGGTGCAGCGGGTTTGCTGCGCGGTCGCAAGGCTACCACCCATTGGGCCTACCACGACATGCTCGCCCCGCTGGGTGCAATCGCGGTGCAAGACCGCGTGGTGCGTGACGGCAACCTGTTGACCGGCGGCGGCATCACCGCCGGTATCGACTTTGCCCTGACCTTGGCGGCGGAGTTGTACAGCGAAGCGGCGGCGCAACTGGTGCAGTTGCAGATCGAATACGCGCCGGCGCCGCCGTTTGATTCGGGCAGCCCGCAAACCGCACCGCTGCCTGTATTGGAAGAAGCGCGCAAGCGCACGGCAGAGTCGCGTAAGACCCGTGGTGAAATCGTCGCTCGGGCGGCGGCACGCCTGGGGTGACACCACAAAACCCTGTGGGAGCGGGCTTGTGTGGGAGCGGGCTTGCTCGCGAAGGGGGTGGACCAGTCAACATCTTCAGTGACTGACACTGCGTATTCGCGAGCAAGCCCGCTCCCACATTTTGAACTGAGATCGACACAAAAAACCGGTCGGCTCCAAGGTCGCCGTCGCCGTTCATTCAGCTCGGCCGAGACATCACCGCCAGCCGCACCGCCAACACCGTCAACACCGTCGCCAGCCCCCACTTCTGTAACCAGGCGCTGTTCGGGCGCTGGGCAAAGAACCGGCTCAACGCGCCGCCAAAGCTCCCCAGCAGGCCGTGGAACACGGCCGCGATCAGCGTCAGTACGCCGCCGAGCACCATCAACTGCACCGCAATGGACCCGGCCTGCGGCCTTACAAACTGCGGCAAGAACACCACAAAAAACAACAACGCCTTCGGGTTGAGCAGGCTGTTGAGCATGGCTTGCAGGAACACCCTCCCCAGAGGCACATGGTTGACGCAGGCCGCGCCCAGCCCCGATTTTTTCTGCAAGGTCTTGAACACCAGCCACAGCAAGTAGACCACCCCCGCAAACCGAATCAGGTCAAAGGACGGCGGCCAACTGGCGACCAGCGCTGTCACGCCTGTCGCCGTCAATGCGGTCAACAACAGGTCGGCCACGCTGATGCCCAAGGCCGATGCCAGCCCACCGCGCCAGCCATGGGTCACGCCATGGCTGATCACAAAGGCCATGTTTGGCCCCGGCGATAACAGCAGCAGCACAACAGCACCGGAAAAAACCGCCAGGGTTGCAAGGTCGATCATGCTCAAGCCCTCCACCGGGAAAGCCTGCAGATTAATCAGCCCATCCTGGGCGAACAAAGAATTGTGCTGGATACATTGCGCGCCGGTAATTGCCCATTGCCATGACCAACGTCTAGAATGCGAAACATTATCAATTAAGACGATTGCGCCAGGAGCTTCATGTCGAGCGATCACCCACTGGACCATGCCGCCATCGGCCAGCTTTATCATGCCCACCATTCCTGGCTGCGCGGCTGGTTGAGCCGGCGCACCGGCTGTCGCGAGCATGCTGCCGACCTGGCCCAGGAAACCTTTGTGCGCCTGCTCAATGCGCGCAAGCAGAAGGCGTTGTTGCAGCCCCGCGCGTACCTGAGCTGCATCGCCCGCAGCCTGATGATCGACCAATACCGGCGCCGCGAACTGGAGCGCGCCTACCTCGAAAGCCTCGCCCATTTCCCACTCGTCGAGGTGCCGTCGGAAGAGACGCGCCTGCTGATCCTCGACAGCCTGGAGCGCATCGACCGCCTGCTCGACCAGCTCAAGCCCCGCGTGCGGGAAGCCTTCCTGTTGGCGCAACTGGATGGCCTGACCTGCGCGCAGATTGCCCTGCGCCTGGAGGTGTCCAAGGCCACCGTGGAACGCGATTTGTCCAAGGCACTGCACGCCTGCTATCGGTTGCGTTATGCCGAGCTCTGACCCACGCCTGGTGGACCAAGCCATCCAGTGGATGATCACACTGCGTTTCAATGTAGCCGACGATGCCAGCACCGCCGCCTTTGAACGCTGGTTGCAGTCCAGTGCCGAACATCAGCAGGTGTGGCAGCGGGTCGCGAGCATGAATGATGACTTCAACCACCTGCCGGCACAGGTCGGGCGCCATGCCTTGAATGGCGCGCGACAACGCATCAGCCGCCGTGAAAGCTTAAAGCTGTTGGGGCTGTTCGCCGGTGCCACCGGCCTGGCCTGGCTGGGTCGCGACTACACGCCCTTGCCTGCAATGATGGCCGACTATCGCACCGTCACCGGCGAACGACGCTGGGTGACGCTGAACGACGCCAGCAAGATCCAGCTCAACAGCGCCAGTGCCATCAACGCTGCATTCAACAGCGAACGGCGCCTGGTGCATCTGCTTCAAGGCGAGATACTGGTCACTACCGGCGCGGACAGCCGCCCGTTCTGGGTGCAGACACGCGACAGCTACCTGCGCGCCCTTGGCAGCCGCTTCCTGGTGCGCGAAGAAGCCCAGGGGACCTTGCTGGCGGTGCAGCAAGGCAGTGTGGCGCTGTTTGCCGATTATCGCGATGCCACGACGCGCCACTTAATCAACCCCGGTGAACGGGTGCTGTTCGACCGTGCCACCCTGCGCCCCGCCCCCGCCAACGGCCTGGACCCCTGGGCCTGGAGCGACGGCGTGATCAGTGCCCAGAACATGCGCCTGGATGACTTCATTGCCGAACTGGGCCGCTACCGCAACGGCCTGCTGCGCTGCAGCGAAGCGGTGGCCGGGTTGCGCGTGTCGGGCACTTATCAGTTGGACGATACCGATCGAGTACTGGGCCTGCTGGCGCAATCACTCAACGTGGATGTCACCTACCGCAGCCGCTACTGGGTCACCGTCAGCCCCCGCGTTTGAATCACCAAAAAATAAATGAGGTGAATTCTCATTGCCGCTCGACCTGTAAGGAAAGGCCGATCAACAGGCCGGTTCTGTTCACTTCCTTCAGGAGCATCCCGCGGTCATGCAAGCGTTCCCCTCCCAACGTTCTCCCCTCAAGCGCGCCGTGCAGGCCGCCCTGTTTGGCGCCTGCCTGAGCAGCGGCGCCGTGCCCCTGGCCGTGATGGCCGACGCACCGGCCAGTGACGCCCAAGAGCGCAACTGGAGCATCGCACCTAGCTCGCTGGCCAATGCGCTGGACCAATTTGCCCGCCAGGCCAGCATCAGCCTGTCGTACGACGCCAACAGTGTCGCCGGCAAGACCAGCCCAGGCCTGAGCGGCAGCCTCGACCGCCAACAGGCACTCGATCAACTGCTGCGTGGCCAGGGCTTGCAAGCCCAACGTCAGGGCGACAGTACTTGGCTGCTGCTGCCTCAAGTCGCCGACACCGGTGCGCTGAACCTCGGTGCCACCACCATCACCGGCGACCGCTTGGGTGCGATCACCGAGGGCACTGGTTCCTACACCACCGGCGCGGTCACCATCGGCAAAGGCCAGCACAGCCTGCGGGAAACGCCCCAATCGGTGAGCGTGATGACCCGCCAATTGATGGACGACCAGAACGTCACCACCATCGACGATGTCATGGAGCGCACACCGGGTATCACCAGCTACGAATCCCCCATGGGCGGTAAGTATTTCTACTCCCGTGGCTTCAAGATGCTCGGTCAGTACCAGTACGACGGCGTGCCGCTGGACATGGGCAAGGACTACGCCCAGGCAGACAGCTTCACCGCCAACATGGCGATTTATGACCGGGTGGAAGTGCTCAAGGGGGCGGCCGGTATGCTCAAGGGCGCCGGCACCGCCAGCGGCGCGGTGAACTTCGTGCGCAAGCGACCCCAGGCCAAGCCCACCACCAGCCTGTCGCTGTCGGCCGGTACATGGGACAACTACCGCACCGATGTTGACACCGGTGGCTCGCTGAACGAGAGCGGCACCGTACGCGGCCGTGCGGCGCTCAGCCACCAGGACCGTGGCTCGTACATGGACCTTTCCAAGCGCAAGGACCGGGCGTTTTACGGCGCGCTGGACTTCGACCTCAGTCCCGACACCACCCTGGGCGTGGGCGCCAGCTACGAAGATGTCGACGCCACACCCTGCTGGGGCGGCCTGCCGCGCTACGCCGACGGAAAGAGCGCCAACCTGAGCCGCTCCACCTGCCTGGGCCAATCCTGGAACGACTGGCAGAGCCGACGCACCACGTTCTTCGTCGACCTTACCCAACAGCTCAACGATGACTGGAAACTCAAAGTCGCCGCCGTCCACAGCCGCAACCTGCAAGACACCAAGTACGCCGCCAGCGAAGGCACCATCAACTATGGCGACCCGACGCCTACGGCCCTTTCTTATGCCGCATTGATGGACTACGACCATCGCGACTACGGTCTCGACGCCTACCTGGATGGCAAGTTCGAAGCCTTCGGCCTGCAACACGAACTGATCCTCGGCGCCAACGGCAGCCGTGGCACCCAGGATGACGTGTACGCCATCCAGAACCTGCCGACGCGCCAGGGTATCTACACCCCCAACCACCATATGCCGGAACCGGCCGACAGCACCTTCTGGCCGAACATGTACCGCGGCAGCACCATCAAGGAGACCGCCACCCAATACGGCGCCTACGCTACCTTGCGCCTGCGCTTGGCCGAACCGTTGATGTTTATCGTGGGCAGCCGCGTGAGCTGGTACGACAACCGCCGCGAGTCCTACAGCCTGGGCTGGGGCGAATGGGCGCTGCAGGACGCGCACACCCGGGAAACCGGCGAAGTCACGCCGTTCGCCGCGCTGATCTACGACCTCAACGAGCATCTATCGGTGTATGCCAGCTACGCGGATATCTTCCAGCCACAAAGCGCGTATGCCACCGCCGATGGCGCGCCGCTCAAGCCGAAGATCGGTGACAATTACGAGCTGGGCATCAAGGGCGAATGGTTCGATGGGCGCCTCAACAGCTCCCTGGCACTGTTCCGCGCCCTGGAGAAAAACGCAGCCGAGACCGACTACGCCAAACTGTGCGCCACCTCCGCCGACGGCTTTTGCTACACCGATACCGGCAAGGTGCGCGCCCAGGGTGTAGAGGCCGAAATTAGCGGTGAATTGCTCGAACGCCTGCAAGTATTTGGCGGCTACACCTACACCCAGACCAAGTCGCTGAAGAATATCGACAGCGCGCTCGAAGGCGGTTCATCCAACACCTACGTGCCTCGTCACATGCTGCGTCTGTGGGGCGACTACCAACTCGACGGCGCCCTGTCGAAGTGGAGCGTGGGCACCGGCGTCAACGCCCAGAGCAGCAACTACCGCCTGCAGACCATCAAGCTGGAACAGCCCGGTTACGCGGTGTGGAGCGCACGCGTGGCCTACCGCCTGGACGACACCTGGACCGTAGCGCTCAACGGCAACAACCTGTTCGATAAAAGCTACTACAACACCGTAGGTACAGCCACATGGGGTAACTTCTATGGTGAACCGCGTAATTTTACAGTGAGTTTGAAAGGCAACTTCTGAACCCGCGAAAGTCCCGGTGGCAGGGCACTTAGTCCGCCCTGCCAGCCTGTTTTTGTCCCCCTTTCCTACCCCATTCGGAAAAAGGTTTTTCCTTTAAGCAGGAAAAATCTCACATTTGTTCCTACACTCAAAATCACACCCAAGAACCGAGTGTCTAGACAAGGAACGTCAACAAAATGCCGCAAAAAAGACTGATTAACCTGTCTAGCATGCCGCCTCCGCACCACAGTCAATTCGTTGACAAAGCAAGTTAAGGGAACACTCCTTAAGCCACTACCCCCGCAAATTCCCTTTAGTTAGATAGGTAATTGCGTATTACCCAGAGTAGCCGTAGTTCGACTCACCTTCTTTAAAGCAGCCCACCGCTTTATTGAACCAACAGCCGAGCAGTGAAGTCTGGAGTGCAATGAGGGATGTTTTATGCGAGAGAAGTCGTCCGTCGACAGTTTGTTTTTAACACGCGCCGGTTTTGTCGAGTTCTTTGTCGTTTTCGTCAAGTTCATCCATGGCTTGAGTGCCATTTTGCCCCCGCTGGTCCTGGTTCTTTTCATCGACCCGATGGAGCCCGAGCTGCGCCCTCACTTCCTGGGCTTGCTGCTGTTTTTCGCGGTCCTGACCATCATTCTGTTCCAGGCTCTGGGCATCTATTCCGAGGAGTTGTTCAGCAACCGCCTGCGCCTGAAAACCAAGATCAAGGCTTGGTCGGCGGCGTTTTGCATCCTGCTGTTCATGTACCAGATCCTGCAGTTTTTTCCGCAACTGACCCCACGCAACCTGGCCATGTGGTACGTCGCCAGCCTGGGCCTGTTTTGCCTGGAGCGTCTGGTGATGCTGCGCCTGTACCGCAACCTGATGCGCAAGGGTAAATACCTGCAACGCACGGTGATCCTGGGCTTTACCGACACCGCCGTGCATGTGGCCGATCACTTGCAGCGCAACGGTGACATCCGCTCGGGCCTGATCGGTTTTATCGACGACCGCACCGAGCGCATTCCCAAGGAACTGAGCAACCTGCCCTTGCTGGGCAACTCCCGCGACCTGGAAAAACTGATCCGCGCCGAACAGGTCAACCAAGTGATGATCTGCCTGCCATGGGCCGCCGAGCAGCGTATCCATGGGCTGGTCAACCGCCTGCGGCAGATGTCGGTGAACGTGATGCTGGTGCCCGACATGGCCGCCCTGCGCTATGGCCACAGCAAGATCACCGACGTGGGCGGTATCTTGATGTTCAACACCTCGCAGTTGCCACTGCGGGGTTGGTCGCCGGTGATCAAGCGCCTGGAAGACCTGATACTCGCCAGCCTCGCGTTGGTGGCGCTGTCGCCGGTGATGCTGGCCACCGCCATCGCCATCAAGCTCGACTCCAAGGGCCCGGTGCTGTTCCGCCAGAACCGCTATGGCTACAACGACAACGAGATCCGCGTGTTCAAGTTCCGCTCGATGTTCACCGACCAGAGCGACTTCACCGCCGAACGCCAGACCACCCGCCAGGACCCACGCATCACCCGCGTGGGCCGCATCATCCGCAAGACCAGCATCGACGAGCTGCCGCAGCTGTTCAACGTGCTGCTGGGCAATATGTCGATGGTCGGCCCGCGCCCCCATGCCACGGCGACCAAGGCAGCCGGCGTGCCTTTCGAGGTAGCGGTCAGCGAATACAGCTCGCGGCACCGGGTAAAACCGGGCATCACCGGCTGGGCGCAAATCAATGGGTACCGGGGCGAGACCGACACCCTCTACAAGATCCAGAAACGTGTCGAGTACGACCTGGAGTACATCTCCAAGTGGTCGGTGTGGTTTGACTTGTACATCGTCTTCATGACGGTTCCGGCCGTCCTGTCCACCAAGGAGGTCTATTGATGAATACCCTCAACGGATTGATTCCCTGCATCATTTCCGGTGGTTCGGGCACGCGGCTGTGGCCAGTGTCGCGGCAGAACATGCCCAAGCCCTTCATGCGCATGCGTGACGGCCAGAGCCTGCTGCAAAAGACCTTCCAGCGCGCCGCCAAACTGCCTGGCGTGGAAAGCGTGCTCACGGTGACCAACCGCGACTTGCTGTTTCGCACCCTGGATGACTACCGCGGGGTGAACAAGGCCCACCTGCCCCTGGACCTGCTGCTGGAGCCGTTCGGGCGCAACACCGCAGCGGCTATCGCTGTGGCGGCTCTGCATGTGCAAGAACATTTCGGTGATCAAGCGCAGTTGCTGGTGATGCCGGCCGACCATTTGATCCTCAACGAAGTAGCGTTCGCCCAGGCCGTGACCCAAGCCCGCGACCTGGCCGAGGCCGGCTACCTGGTGACCTTCGGCATCCAGCCCGACCACCCCGAAACCGGCTTTGGCTACATCGAACAAGGCGAGGCCCTGGACACGGGCTACCGGGTCAAGCGTTTCGTCGAAAAACCCGACCTGGCCACCGCCCAAGGCTACCTCGACGGCGGCAAGCACCTGTGGAACGCCGGCATGTTTTGCTTCAAGGCCAGCACCCTGGTAGACGAACTCGCCGCCCATGCGCCGGACGTGCTCAGCGCCGCCCAAGCCGCGCTGGAGCATAGCCAGAGCCTGCAGAATAAAACCTCGCGCCAGCGTGAGCTGGAGTCGGAGGCGTTCGGTAGCGCGCCGGATATTTCCATCGACGTGGCCCTGATGGAGAAGTCCAAGAAGGTCGCGGTGGTGCCCTGCGATATTGGCTGGAGCGATATCGGCTCGTGGGAAGCCCTGCGCCAACTTACCCCCAGCGACGCCCATGGCAACCAGGTCAATGGCGAGGCGATTTTGCATGACGTGCACAACTGCTACATCGACTCGCCCAAGCGCGTGCTCGGCGCAGTGGGCGTGCGCGACCTGATCATCGTCGACACCCCCGACGCCCTGCTGATCGCCGATGCCCACCGCAGCCAGGATGTGCGCTACATCGTCGCCGAGCTCAAGCGCCAGAACCATCCGGCGTACAGCCTGCACCGCACCGTCACCCGGCCGTGGGGCACCTACACCGTGCTGGAGGAAAGCAGCCGCTTCAAGATCAAGCGCATCGTGGTCAAGCCCCAGGCCTCGCTGTCGTTGCAGATGCACCACCACCGCAGCGAGCACTGGGTGGTGGTCAGCGGCGCGGCGCAGATCACCAATGGTGAGCGCGAATTCTTGATCAACGCCAACGAGTCCACCTACATCCCTGCCGGGCACAAACACCGCCTGACCAACCCCGGCATCATCGACCTGGTGATGATCGAGGTGCAGAGCGGCGAGTACCTGGGGGAAGACGACATCGTGCGTTTCGACGACATCTACGGTCGCGCGCCGGCCGACGTGAAAAAATAATATGCGAACTTCACTGATCATCCCGACCCGCAACGCTTCCAGCCACCTGGCTCGTTTGCTGCCGGCACTGAAAATGCAGACCCTGCAACCGGACGAGATGCTGGTGGTGGACAGCGCCTCCAGCGATGACACCGTGGCGCGCTTTCGCGAGTTCGGAGCGCGGGTCGAGGTGATCGACGCCCGCGACTTCAACCACGGCGGCACCCGGCGCTGGGCCAGCCAGCAGGTGGGCGGCGAGGCCTTGATCGTGATGACCCAGGACGCCATCCCCGCCAACCCCGAGACCTTCGCCAACCTGCTCGATGAGCTGCAACAGGACCCGCTCAACGGCGTGGCCTACGGGCGCCAGCTGCCGCACCCCGATGCCGGGGTGTTGGGCGCGCAGTCGCGGCACTTCAACTACCCGGAGCACAGCCGCAGCAAAAGCCTGGCCGACGCGCCGCAGTTGGGCATCAAGACCTGCTTCAGCTCCGACTCATTCTCCGTGTACCGGCGCAGTGCGCTGGAAGCGGTGGGCGGCTTTCCCGCCGATGTGATCGGCAGTGAAGACGCCTACGTGGCCGCACGCCTGCTGCTCGACGGCTACAAGGTGCGCTACGCCGCCACCGCGCTGGTGCACCACTCCCACGATTACAAACTCATGGATGAGTTTCACCGCTACTTCGACATTGGCGTGTTTTACGGCCGCGAACCGTGGATCCGGCAAGCCTTTGGCGACGCGGGCGGCGAAGGCAAGCGCTACGTGCTGGCTGAACTGGCAGCGTTGCGCAAGGCCGGCGCCTTGCACCGCGTGCCCGAGGTGCTGGTGCGCAGCGCATTCAAATTGCTCGGTTACCGCCTGGGGCATCTAGAGCGGCGCCTGCCGCTGGCTATCAAGCGGCGCATCAGCATGTTTCCCGGTTATTGGAGGTGAGCAGCATGACCTATAGGAAGTCCCCCTTGATCAAACCTACCCTGCTCGTCATGGCCATGCTGGCCCTGGCCGCCTGCAATACACCGGCGCGTATCGTGCCGCCAGACGGCAAGACGGTCGAAGACGGCAAGCGCGCCCTCGACCAACTGGCGCAATTGCCGCCGGCGGTGGAGCGCATCCGCGTCGGCGACCAGTTGCGCATCGTGCGCGATGCCGGCGAGATGCCGACGTTGTCGGCGTTCAACGTCAGCACCATCTACGAGCTGACGCTGTACACGGTGCAGACCGACGGCAAGATCAACTACCCGTTCCTGGGGCCGATCCAGGTCGCCGGGCGCCAGCCTTCAGAGCTGGCCAAGGAGCTGACCACCCGTCTGGCCAACACCTACCGCGAGCCGAGCGTGACGGTGAACATCAACCAGGCGCCGGGCAACGCGGTAATCGTCGGGGGTGCGGTGAACAACCCGACGGCGGTGCAAATCGCCACCGCCAATACCCTGGAACAAGCCATCCTCGGCGCCGGTGGGGTGAGCCCGGCGGGCAATGCCAGCATGGTCGCGCTGCTGCGTGAAGACGCCCAGGGCGCCTATCGCGCCTACTTCCTGGATTTCAGCCAACTGCTCAAGACCGGTCCCAACGGGCGCAAACCCGTGCACCTGCAACGCGGTGACGTGGTGTTTGTGCCCAAATCCAACGTGGGCGAGCGCATCCAAGGGGTGGATACCTACATGAACCAACTGATCCCGTTCACCAAGTCCATCGGGGTTGGCTACAACTACACCCGAACCAGCGGCGGCAATAACTAAAGGAGCGACATCCCATGATCGAGATCCGTTCTTTTCGTGATCTTCTGCGCTTGTTCTTCATCTTCCGGCGTGAGTTCAAACTGGCGG
This sequence comes from Pseudomonas sp. 18175, assembly GCF_050432925.1. NCBI lineage: Bacteria > Pseudomonadati > Pseudomonadota > Gammaproteobacteria > Pseudomonadales > Pseudomonadaceae > Pseudomonas > Pseudomonas sp. 18175. The sequence goes on from NZ_JBKFTO010000005.1 coordinate 307,970, forward strand.
CAATCGCGGCGCTGGTGATCATCCTGCTGGGGGCATTTTTGTTGCCGGCCAAGTACGAATCCACCGCACGCCTGCTGGTGAAACCGGGGCGTGATTCCACCCTGCCCATCGAGATCAGCAACCGCCAGGCACTGGTGATGCCCAGCACCCAGCGTGACCCGATTGTGGATGAAGAGCGCTTGCTCACGGGACGGCCGATTGTGCGTGCGGTGGCCGAGCACTACTTGGAAGTGATCGAGAACGCGCCGCCGCCGGAAGGCTTTTGGAAGCGCACCAAGCACTACGTCAAGAGCGGCGTCGGTGCGGTGTTCGACGGTATCCGCGTGGTGCTGGAAAGCGTTGGCGTGCTGGAGAAAACCACCCCCGTGGAACGCCTGGCCGCCAGCCTGGAAAAGAGCTTTGAAGTGAGCCACGCCGCTGGCTCCACCGTGATGGACATCAGTTTTACCTGGGGCGACCCGGAAATTGCCCAGGCGGTGGTCAAAGATTGGGTCGAGACCTACGTCAACGAGCGCACCCAGGCCCTGGGGCGCAAGAGCTTGTACGCCTTCTACGAAGGGCAGGTCAGCACCAGCGCCACCGAGATCAAGGGCTACAAGGAGCAGATCCTCACGCACTTGAATGAGATCGGTGCTGCCAGCATCACCGACCGCCTGGAAGACCTCTCCGAGCGCATCAACGTGCTGCGTGGCGAGACGTTCAACACCACGCGGCTGATCGCCTCCTCCGACAGCGCCATCGACAGCACCCGCACCCAGCTCAAGTCCCAGCCCAAGGAAGTGACCACGGTGCGCCAGATCGCACTGAACCCGCAACAACAAGACTTGCGTCGCCTGCTTAACCAGAAGTTTTTGGAAAAGGCCGACATGATGCGCACCTACACGGACAACGCGCCGCCGGTCAAAGCCCTGGATGCGTCGATCCGTGCCATGCAGGCCATGGTCGCCAGCGAAAGCAACACCGTGCAGGCCTCGGAAAACCGTGCGCCCAACACCCTGGAAATCCACTTGCAGCGCGTGCTGCTGGATGAGACCAGCAACAACAAAGCCCTGCGTACCCAGCTGGTACAGCAGGAAAAACAATTGCTGAACCTGGAAGCCCAACGCAAGCAAGCCCTGGAGATCGAGCCGGAGCTGACGCGCCTTTCCCGCGAGCTGGGCGCCGCCGAGCGCAACTACGCGCTGTACGTGGACAACCTGGAAAAATCGCGCATCGACCGTGAGCTGGACAACAGCCAGATCAGCAACATCGCCGTGATCGAAGAAGCCACCCTGAACCCAGGCCGCATCTTCCCTAAAACCCTGGTGATGCTGTTTTTGGCGATCCCGTTTGCCATCGTCGTCGGCCTGCTGGTGATCTACCTGTGCTACCTGCTGGACCAGCGGATTCACGACGGCGGCCTGGTGGAACGCAAGTTCGGCCTGCGCCTGTGGACCACCCTGCCGGAGCTGGACAACACCACGGCGCAAAGTACCAACGCGTTCAACGCCAGCATCTACCGGCTGTACAGCCTGCTCAAACCGGACCGTATCGCCGAGCACGGCCTGACCCTTGGCCTCACCTCCGCGCGGCACGGTGAAGGGGTGACGTTTGTGGTGGAACACCTGCGCCAGTTGCTGCTGGAAAACGGCGTGAACGTGCGCGTCGGTGGCCTGGACCCGGCCGAGCCTGGCGAAGTGGTGGTGCTGGATGCCTCGGCGCTGCTGGACAACCGTGAAGCGTTCGTGACCCTGCGTCGCGCCGACCTGATCGGCCTGGTGGTGGAGGCGCACAAAAGCACGGTACCGGTGGTGGAACATGCGCTGTCGATCCTCAACACCGCGTTCGGCAAAGTGGACGGCATCATCATCAACCGCCGCAAACTCGAAGTACCGGCCAAGGTGCTGCGCACCATCGCCAAATACCGGGGAGCGTTCTGATGCGTATCGCCCTGCTCGCCCCGCTGCCACCGGAGAAAAACGGGATCGCCGACTACGCGAACCATTTCCGCACGGCACTGGAGCAACTGGGCGTGACGGTGTTGACGCCGTTGGCTGGGGTGGAGGGCCATTCCCAGGCGATCAAACAGGCCGTCGCCACGTTCAACTGGCAGGCCGTAGACCTGGTACACGCGGAACTCGGCGGCGGGCGGCTGGGAGAATTCCTGGCCTTAAGTGAACTGCGCAAGGCCTACCCCAACCTGCCGCTGACCGCCACCGTGCATGACCCCGAGCGCATTGTGTGGCGCCGTGAGCACCTGCCCTTTCCGCTGAACCTGCTGCAACGCCTGCCCAGCCCATTGCCCCAGGCGGCGGTGGTGCTGGCCGACCCACTGACCTTGCGCGAAGAGCGCCAGGTCGCCAAAGGCCTGACCCGGCTGATCACCCTCACCCGCCTGGGCGCCGATTGCCTGAGCCAGCGCATGCAGCTGCCGGCGGGCAAAGTGGCGGTGATCAACCACGCCAACCTGGCGATTGCCCCCGTGCCGTTGCCCCCCCTGGATACCCTGCGCCTGCTGTATTTCGGGTTTATCTACCGGGGCAAAGGCATCGAGGATCTGGTGCAGGCCCTGGCCAATGTGTTCACACAAGCCCCCGAACTACGCGACCGCGTGCGCCTGACCCTGGCCGGTGGCACCGCCGCAGAAATGGCCTTTGGCGCAGGCGGCAATTACCTGGAACAACTCAACAGCCAGATCGCCGCACTGGGGCTGACGGGCGCCATCGACTGGCGCTTGAACCTACCCGCCGATGAAATCGCCCAGACAATCCAGGCCCACCATGTGATGGTGCTGCCGTACCGCGAATCGAAAAAGCTCGGCCTGCTGGGGCGCCAGCGTGGCACCAGTGGCGCGCTGTCCTGGGCCGCCGCGTGCGGGCGCGGCGCGATCACCTCCGATGCGCGGGCGTTTGCCGAAGAGGTCGCCAGCGGCAACGGTGCCATCTACCCCGAAGGGGATGTGAACGCGCTTGGCGAACAGTTGTTGCGCCTGGCCCGTACGCCATTGCTGGCACGGGATTGGGCCGAACGCGCAGGCGAAATCGGCCGCGAACGCCTGTGGCCGCTGACCGCGCAGAAGTTCAAGCAACTCTTTGAACAGGCAATTGCAGGAGCCCCTTATGGCGCGTAAACCCACGTTTATTGCCACGTTGGCGGTGGTTGCCGTACTGGGCCTGAGCGCCTTCCTATGGGGGCGCCAGGCCGACGCCGAGAACCATGTGCTCAAGGGCAGCAAGGTGGTGGTGTGGAAGGACTTTTTGGGAGTGAACGCGCAGTTCCTGTGGTTCAGCCCCCAGCGTTACCAGATGCAGATCGACCGCCTCAAGGCCTTGGGCCTGGAGTGGGTGCGCCTGGATTTGCATTGGGACCAATTGGAACCGGTGGAAAACCAGTACCAGGTGGCAACCCTGGACCAACTGGTGGGCAACCTGCAAAGCAACCAGCTCAAGTCGGTGTTTTACCTGGTGGGCTCGGCGCCCTTCGCCACCACCGCGCCGCCCGGTGCGCCCTATCAGGACCAGTACCCGCCCAAGGACCCGAATGTATTCGCAACGCGCATGGCGTTGTTGTCCCAGCGTTATCCCAGTGTGAACGCCTGGCAGGTGTGGAATGAACCAAACTTGCTGGGCTTTTGGCGCCCGGTGGCCGACCCCGCAGGTTTCGCCAACCTGTTGACCGCCACGGCGGGCGCCTTGCGCGGTGTAGACCCGACTAAACCGGTGGTTGCCGCCGGCATGGCGTTTTTCAGCGAAATGCCCAACGGCCAGACCATGTTCGACGCCCTCGGCGCCTTAGGCGTGGCCAGCTTGAACACAGTGATTTCCTATCACCCCTACACCCAGCTGCCCGAAGGCAACGACCCAGCCAATCTCGATTTTATCGCCAAGACCACCGCGCTCAACCTGGCCCTGCGCAACGGCGGCGTGCAAACCCTGTGGAGCACCGAGTGGGGCTGGTCCACTTACCCTGGCCCCAAGGACGCCCAGGACATCATCACCCAACAAGGCCAGGCCGATTATATCGTGCGGCGCGTAGCGCTGATGAGCGCGATGGATTTCGACCGGATCTTCCTGTTCACCCTGAGCGACCTCGACCAGCGCGCCAGCGTGCGGGACCAGTTCTACGGGCTGCTGGATATCGACGCCAACCCCAAGCCTGCCTACACCGCGCTGAAAAACTTCCTCGATGTGAGCGGGCCGCAACTCACCCCCGGCGACCCTCCGCAGGCCGACCACTTGCCCGACGGCCTGTTCAGCATCGGTTGGACCCGCGCCGACGGCAAAAAACTCTGGTTCTTCTGGTCGGCCGAAGGCGGCAATGCCCACTTGCCAGGCATCGCCAGCGCCACGCTGTACGACCCGTTGCGCAGCACGCAAACCCCAGTCAGCGGCACCAACGGGCTCACCGTAGCGGTGAAACCGAACCTGCAAATTCTGTTATGGGAGTAGCGCCTGCCATGCGTATTTTATGGATCCTGCCCTACTCGCCCTGGCCCGCCACCAGCGGCGGCAAGACCCGCCAGTACCACTTGCTGCGCAGCCTGGCGGCGCGGGGGCACCGCATCACCTTGCTGCTGCACGACAAACACCCAGTGTCGCTCACCGACCGCCAGGTGCTGGAGGCGTTTCTGGAGCAGTTGATCATCCTGCCCCGTCGCCCGTTGCGCAGCCTCAAGACCCTGGTCGCCGGGTTGTTTGCCCCCTACCCGCTGCTGGCCAGTGTGAATGGCCTGTCGGGTGAACTGCAGGACACGTTCAATTGGCTACTGGGCGAGCACTGGGACGTGGTGCAGATCGAGCACAGCTACAGCTTCCAACCCTATGAGGATGCGCTGGCGCGTCACTCCCAACCCTTTGTGCTGACCGAACACAACGTCGAATCCGCCCTGGGTGCGGCCACCTATGACCGGTTGCCAGGCTGGGCGCTGCCGTTTGTGCGCTACGACCAGTGGCGCTACGCCCGCTGGGAACGCCGGGTGATGCGCCAGGCCACACAGGTGGTGGCGGTCACCGACAGCGACGCGCAAACCCTGGCGAAGATCGCCGGCAAACCGGTGTCGGTGGTGGTCAATGGAGTGGACTGCGATCACTTCGCCGCTGCCCGCCCCGACCCTGCCGCGCGCCGCGTGCTGTTTTTGGGCAACTACGAATACGTGCCGAATGTGGACGCCATCGAGTGGGCCTTGGACGAGATTTTGCCCAAGGTGTGGGAGCGCTGCCCGGATGCGCGCATGAGTGTGTGCGGCTTCGGCATGCCGGGCAGTTGGCGTGAGCGCTGGAAAGACCCGCGCATCGAATGGCAGGGCTTTGTCCCGAACCTGTTGAACCTGCAATCGAGCTGCTCGGTGTTCCTGGCCCCGTTGCGCCATGGCGGCGGCTCCAAGCTTAAAGTCCTCGAAGCCCTGGCCGCCGGCCTGCCGCTGGCGAGTACCGAGCAAGGCGTATCCGGCCTGGACCTGGTGGAAGGCCTGGACTACCTGGGCGGCCAAACCGCCGCCAGCCTGGCAGACGCCGTGGTGCGCTTGCTGCAATTTCCCGATGCCGCCGCCCCCATGGGCGAAGCCGGCCGCGCCTATGTACGCCGCGCCCACGACTGGAGCGTCGCCGCCAGCCAATTGGAGCAGGTGTATGCGACCCTGGCGCCGCTCAATCAAAAGGAGCCCGCATGCGTGTAGGCCTGGATTACCGCACCGTCGGCACCTCGCCCCAATCGGGCATCAGCCGCCAGGTGTACGCACTGGAGGCGGGCTTGCGGGCGTTGCCGGGCATCGAGCTTGAGCGTTTTACCGTGGCGCCCTTGGGCGACGAGACCCGCTTGCAGGCCCATTGCCCGGCCTGGGGCTGCGCCAAGACGGCAATGCACCAGCCGCAGAACCGCCTGCGTTTCGAGGCCGGTTTCTTGCCCCGTGCGTTGCGCGAGCAGCACATTGACCTGTACATCAGCACCTTCAATATGGGCCTGCCATTGCCGCCCAAACCCAAGGGGTTGCGCACCGTGGTGCTGCTGCATGACCTGTTCCAGATCACCTTGAACAACTACCACGCCAACCGCTTGAAGGCGCTGATCTACAAGACCTGCGATCGCCTGTCGATTGCCTACGCCGTGCACAGCGCCGACCGGGTGTGGACGCCGTCGCAGTACAGCGCCGATGAAACCGCACGGCTGTTTCCCAAGGCGGCGGGCAAGATCCGGGTGCTGCCCAACCAGGTAGACGGCTTTGTCGAACTGGCGGCGGACATCAGTGCACGCCAATTGCCCGAACGCTACTGGTTGCTGGTGGGCACCCGGGAGCTGCGCAAGAACGTGCCGTTCCTGGTGGACGCCTGGCAGCAGGCGCGGCGCCAATCGCCCCACGTGCCGGAGTTGGTACTGGTAGGCAGCCTTGAGCATTTGCCCGAGGCCCAGCGCACACTGCCGGGCATTCGGGCCTTGAGCGGGGTGTCGGATGCCGAACTGCACGCGCTATACCGCCAGGCGTCGCGCCTGTGGCAGCCGTCGTATGCCGAAGGCTTTGGCTTGCCGGTGATCGAGGCCCTGAGCGTGGGCACGCCGGTGGCGGTGGCCAGCGGCACCTCGTTGGATGAAATCACCCCGCCGTCGGCGCCGCGCTTTTCCCCCACCGATGGGGCGGCGCTGGTGCAATTGATGGTCAGCCTGGGCGCGAGTCCTGATGAAGAATCCGCCGAGCAACGGCGCCAGTGGGCAGAGCGCTTCAACCCGCGCGCCTACCGGCAACGCCTGGCCGAACTGATCGAGGAATTGAAGTGAGAGTGAACCTGGCAAGCTTCGTCGCGATCCTCCTCGGCCTGGCATTTGGGGCGCTGGCCCTGCTGTTGTCACCGGCCAAGGCCTTCCTGGCGGTGATCGGCCTGGCAGGCGCGGTGACCATCCTGCGCTTCCCGTTCTGGGGCCTGTTGCTGTTCGCCCTGATGGCGACGTTCATGCCGTATTCCACGGTCAACCTGGGCATTCGCACCACCGTCAGCGAAGCAATCCTGGCCCTGACCTGGGGCGCCGTGGTGTGGCATCGGTTCTTGTCGCGCATGCCCGATGGCACGAAGTTCGCCCGGCGCCCCACCGACCAGATGCTGTTGTGGTTGATGCTGTTCAGCGTGTTCCCATTTATTGTCGGCCAGATCATCACCCATGCCGACAGCAGCGGCGTGGCCAACTGGTTGCGCTGGTTGTTGAACCTGTCGGGAGTGTTCCTGACCGCCCAGTTGCTGGTGGACCGCAAGCACAGAGAGTCCCTGGTGATTGCCCTGCTACTGGGCACCCTGGCGATGCTGGTGCTGTCGATTGCGGTGTTTGTGTACACCCGCTCGGGCGCGGGCATCGCGCCGATCCTGGGGTTGTTCAACTACGCCAACTTCGACACCTTGAAATTCGGCCTGGAGGCCATGTCCCCGCGCATGGGCTCACCCTGGACCCACCCCAACGCCATCGGCGGGATCATGGCGTTGCTGCTGCCCCTGGCCTTCTGTTTTGGCATGACCGAGCAAGGCTGGAAACGCGCACTGGGCCTGGGCGTGGCCTGCCTGGGGGCAGCGGCGTTGCTGTTGGCCAGTAGCCGGGGCGCCATGGTCAGCCTGGCGTTGGTGTTGCTGTGGATGGCCTCGCGGCGCGTGCCTTACACCGGCCGCCTGTTGATGATCGGCGCCGCGTTGACGGTGGCGCTGGTGCTGGCGTATCCACCGTTGCAGGAGCGTCTGGCGACGATTTTTTCCTCGGACAACGCCAGTACCGAAGTGCGCTTTGACGAGTACCGCATGTTCCCGCAAGCGGTGGCGGCGTACCCGCTGGGCATCGGCTTCAAGGTCGACCCGCCGGTGCCGGGCAGCCATCTACTGGGGATCTCCAACTTGTGGCTGAACTACATCTACAAGATCGGCATCGTCGGCATGCTGTTTTTTGTGGCGGTGACCGTACGCTGGTGGCGTGAAGCGCGCCCGGAAAAAGGCCCGATCCGCCTGACCAAGGACAACGCCCTGTGGCTGGGCAGTACCGCGGGGATCTTGTCGGCGTTGGTCAGCGGCCTGTTCGACCACTATTTCAGCTTTGCGGTGGTGATGGTGGCGCTGTTCTGGTTGATGGTGGGGATCAATGTGCTGGAGGCGCGGCGCTTGTTCCCGGCGCGGCTGCGCCAGGTCAAGCGCGTGGATGTGGTCGAGCCGCTGCCTGATGGCGTGCGCCCCTGATGCTTGGCTCCGCCGTCTGGCTGACCCTGGCGACGCTGCTGGGCCTGTGCCTGGGCTTTGCGCGGGAATGGCTGCTGGTGGCGGCCTGGGGCGCGGGGGAGCGCAGTGATGCGTTCTTGATCGCACTGTTTTTGCCCGAGGCGCTGCGCATGTCCCTCGCTGGCGGCGTGCTGAGCGCTGCCGCGTTGCCGTTGTACCTGGCGCGCAAGGATGGCGAGCGGTTGGACTGGCTGGCGGTGTTGTTTCCCGCGCTGATGGTAATCGCCTTGGTCACCAGCCTGCTGCTGACGCTATTGGCGCCGTGGCTGGTGCAGTTGCTCGGCCCTGGGCTTGCGGCGACAGCCACGACGTTGGCGGCGAGCAATCTGCAGATCGTCGCGTGGTGCGTGCCGGGCTTGATGCTGCATGCGCTGTTCAGCATCCCGCTGCAGGCCAGCGAACGTTTTGTGCTGGCGGGGCTGGGCTCGCTGCTGTTCAACCTGCCGCCGGTGACCTACCTCGCGCTGGCCGGCACGGCGACCCAACCTCACTCACTGGCCCTGGCGTGCCTGGTCGGCAGCCTGTTGATGCCACTGGCGATGTTGCCGGCGGTGTGGCGCCAGGGCTGGCGGCCATGGCGCTGGCAGCTTTCGTTTGCCCCCTTGCGTGAACTGGGCCAGCGCATCGGCCCTTTGCTCCTGAGCAACGGCGCCAGCCAAGGGCTGGCCCTGATCGAGCGGTTGGTGGCGTCGTTGCTGGGGGAAGGCGCGGTGACCTGGGTGAACCTGGCGCGCAAGCTGATGAACCTGCCGCTGATTGCACTGATGAGCCTTAACCAAGTACTGCTGGGCATGATGAGCCGCCGCCAGGGCGACGAACGCCTGGCCTTGCTCAAGCGCGGCCTGGAAACCGCCAGCGTGCTGACCCTGCCCGCCGGCGTCGGCCTGGTGGCGGCAGCGCCGAGCCTGGTGGCGTTGTTGCTGCCCAAGCAATCGGCGGACTCGCCACTGCCGCTGCTGCTGGCCTGGTTTGCCGTACCACTGGTTTTCGGCGCCTGGAACGCCTTGCTCGCCCGTTATGCCTACGCCGCTGGCGACACACGCCAGCCACTGCGCTGCGAACTGCTCGGCAGCTTGGTCAATGTGCTGCTGCTGGGCGCCCTGCCCTTTGTGTTCGGCCTGGCGGGTATCCCCTTGGCAGCCTTGGCGGGCGTGATCTGCACCGCCTTGCTGCTGATGCAACGCCAGGCCCTGCTCGATGCCCTGCCGTGGGCGCGCCATTGGTTGCTCAGCGCCGTGCTGATGGGCTTGGCGGCACTGGCGCTGTTCCGGATTGAAGGCGTGTGGTTGCAACTGGGCCTGAGCACCCTGGCCGGCGCTGTGGTGTTGCTGGGGATGGGGCTGTGGCTCAAGCCATGGCGCAAAGCATGACGCACTTCCCTGTGGGAGCGGGCTTGCCCGCGAAGGTCGTTAACGATGACGCGGGCATTCTGGATGAACGCGCTGGATGTGAGTTTTTCGCGGGCAAGCCCGCTCCTACAGGGAGCCGGGTGTCTTGTAGAGGGGTGGTCAGGTGAAAAATCGCTGGATTCAAATGGATATCGCCAAAGGCATCGGCATTCTGGTGATCGTGTACGCCCACAGTTGGTTCGTCGCCACGTCCCTGGACCTGATGTACCCGATCCTGGCCTCGTTCGTGTTGCCGTTGTTCTTCTTTCTGTCCGGGGTGTTGTTCAAGCCGGAACAACCTTTCGGCGAGATGGCGGTGCGCAAGGCCGATGGCCTGCTCAAGCCGTTTTTCTTCACCCTGCTGCTGTATGTGATCGTGCGCGATGTGCTGCGCGGCCAGCCCTTACTGCCGGATATCGGCGGCGTGCTGTATGCCTCGGTCGACACCATCCCGTGGCAAGCGCTGTGGTTTCTACCGCACTTCTGGGTGGTGATCCTGTTCAGTTGGGCGGTACTGCGGCTGATCCAACGCCTGCCACTGGCGGTGAACTGCGCCTTGATGGCGCTGATGTGGGTGATGGGCACCTGGGTACTGCCCTTGTTCTGGCAATTGCCGGTGACGATTGGCGGGCACACCTGGGTGTTGCCGGGCCTGCCATTCAGCATTGATATCACCCTGATCAGCAGCGCCTGTTTCATCCTGGGCTACCTGCTGCGGGACTGGCTGCGTCGGCATGAAGGTTCGCTGCTGACGCTAGTGATTTCGGTGCTGCTGTTTGCAGCGGTGTTCCTCTGGCGCGGCGACACCATGGACCTGGCGCAACGACGCTATGACCACTGGTTGTGGACCAGCCTGCTGGCAGTGATTGGGGTGTACCTGTGCTGGGCGCTGGCGCGAGTGCTGATGGTATCGAGTGTGTTGACGCGGGCCATGACCTACATTGGCCAGTCCACGTTGATCCTGTTGATCTTCCATGGGGAAATCCAGCACAAGACCTTCGACTTGATGGAGCGTGTGGGGCTGCATCCGTTTGTGGCGGCGTGCGTGGGGTTGGTGGTGGCGGTGGTGGCGCCGTTGTTGATTGGGGAAGTGATCAAGCGGGTGGCGTTTTTGCGGTTCTTCTACTTTCCGTTTCCGGTGCGCAAGCAACCTAAAGAACAACAGTGAACCCATGTGGGAGCGGGCTTGCCTGCGATGGCTGTGTGTTAGGCGCTGGAGGGTTTGGGTCGGAGTGCATATCCGTTATTTAGGTGATGGCTGATATGGGTTCCGCCCTTACGGCGGGTCACTTTTGGAAAAGAGCCCCAAAAGTAACCAAAAGGGCTCTTGCCCCACCACTCGGCACCTCGCCTAGGCTCGGTGTGCCCTCTCTCCGGCTTGAATCCGTGGGCCGCCGTCATGGGCCATCCTTGGCCCAGGACGGCTAACCCGGCGTCCTGCCGGGTTACCCACGGATTCAAGCCTGCGTTCGGCCAGCGTGGTTTAACGGGGCGCCTAAGATCAAGATCAAAAGCCAAATCAAAAGCCAGAGCCAGAGCCAGAGCCAGAGCCAGAGCCAGAGCNGCTTAAGATCAAGATCAAAAGCCAAATCAAAAGCCAGAGCCAGAGCCAGAGCCAGAGCCAGAGCCAGAGCTTTGGGGTTGGTCAGGTCCAATCGTTGTGGAGATACCTACGCCGCGATAGCGGTGTATCAGCCAATCAGTTGTTGACTGACACTCCGCCATCGGGGGCAAGCCCGCTCACCACAAGAGTATGGTCGCCTCTTGTTTCCTTAGCTGACTGGCATTAGGGCAAGCCCCCTCCCACAGTAGATCCCGCACACAGGTGGACCAGGGTTGGGTTAAAAATCGTATTTGACGCTGGTCATCAGGTTACGCGGTGCGCCGTACATGCCGTGGTTGCCGGCGTAGCTCAGGTACTCGCGGTCGAACAGGTTATTAAGATTCAACGAAGTGCTCAGTTGGGGCGTCACGTCGTAGCGCACCAGCAGGTTGGTGACCGCATAGCTGCCCTGGCTGAAGGTGTGCAAATCCTCGCCAACCTTGCTCTGCCAGTTCACCCCGCCGCCGACGGTGAATTTGTCGAGTGCACCTGGCAGGCGGTAGGTGGTGAAGGTCTTGAGGCTCTGGCGCGGCAAGGTGGTGACGATGCGGTTGTCATCGGCATCGGTGCTTACGGCATAAGCGTAGCCAGCCGAAGCCTGCCAGCCTTCGGCGAGTTGGCCATTGAGTTCCAGCTCGATGCCTTCGGTGGTGGTGCCCTTCTCGTTGCGGTAGGTGTCGCCGCCGGGGGTGTCGATCCAGATCGCCAGGTTGTCCTGTTCCAGCTTGAACAGCGCCAGGCTGGTGTTCAGTTGTTCGTCGAAGAAGCTGCCCTTGAGCCCCACTTCATAGCCCTTGCCCTCCATCGGCGGCAGCGCCTTGTTGTTGATGTCATGCACGCCCATGGCCTGGGGGTTGAAGATCTTGGTGTAGCTGGCGTACGCCGACCAGTTGTCGGTGAGGTCGTACACCACGCCCGCGTAGGGAATGTAGACGCCGGTTTCCGACTCGTCGGTGCGCGAGGTGGCGCCGCCGTAGGTGCTGCTCTCGGTTTCGCGCTGCCAGTCGATCACGCGGCTGCCGAGGATCAGGCTCAGGTCGTCGGTGACCCGCAGCCGGGTGCTCAGGTAGGCCGCGTATTGGCGCTCATCCACTGAGGATTTGCCGGTGACGTCAAACGCAGGCTTGGCCGAGTGGCCGTCCCAGTTGAACAGGTTGTCGATGGCGCCAGCGGGTGAGCTGGAATAGTCGTAGTTCCAGCTGCCATAGCTGGGCACGCTCTCGCGGTATTTGGACAGGGTCACGCCGGCGATCAGCTCATGTTCGCGGCCCAGGGCGTTGAAGGGGCCGGTCACGTAGAGGTCGAGGTTGTTTTGGCGTGGCGTGCCAGAGAAACGCACCGGCAGTTGGGTGGTGCCGCTGCCATCGCTGTTGAGGCTGCCGTTGACGTAGTTGAACACCTCGTCGAACTGGTTTTCGGTGTGGGTGAATTCGGCCTTGGCGCTCCAGCCGTTGTCGAATTTCTGCTCAAGGGCGGTAAAGAAACTGGTCTGCTCATGATCGTTATACGACCAGGAGGGCGCAGTGTTCAGCGAGCGGTTGAGATTGCTGCGCGAACCATCGGTAAAGCGGGTGGGCAAACCGGAACGCGCCGGGGCGTCGACATCGGTGCGCAGGTAGCTGAAGCCCATGGTGAGTAAGGTGTCTTCGGTAAGGTCGAATTCGGTGATGCCATAGAGCAGTTGGGTGTCCTGCTTGTAGCGGTCGATCCACGAGTGTTCGGTCTTGTAGTCGGCCACCAGGCGGCCGCGCACATTGCCGGTTTCGGTCAAGGGGCCGGAGACATCGACGCCGCTGCCATAGCGATCCCAGGTGCCCGCATTGGCCGTGACACTGGCCCGCGCTTCGGCGGTCGGGCGCTTGCGGATCAGGTTGATGGTGGCCGCCGGGTTGCCCATGCCGCTGATCAGGCCGGTGGCGCCGCGCACCACCTCGACACGGTCGTACATGGCCATGCTCTGGGTGTAGTTGTCCATGCGCGTGGCGGTCGGCACGCCGTCGATCTCGAAGTTCTGGATCTGGAAGCCCCGGGAGAAATAACCATCACTCTCCGAACCCTGGCCGTCACGCAGCACGATGATGCCGGGGGTGGCGTCGAGGGTGTCGCTGAGGTTGGTGAGGCGCTGGTCGTCCAGGCGCTGGCGCGTCATCACCGTAAGGGACTGCGGGGTTTCCCGTGGGGTCAGGTTCAGGCGCGTCGAGCTGCTGGAGGATTGCGTGGTGTAGGAGCCTGTGCCCTCGGTGGTCGAGCCCGGTGCCTTACCGGAGATGGACACGGTGCTCAGTTGCAGCGCGCTACCGGTGGGCCGCGGCTCCAGGGAGTAGGTATTGCCGCTGCCACGCACGGCTTGCAGGTCGCTGGTGCTCAGCAGGATCGCCAGGCCGGTGTCCAGGTCATGGCGCCCTTGCAAGCCGGGGCTGGTCTTGCCGTCGGTGAGCGCGGCCGGGTAGGACAACAGGATCTGGCTGGCCTGGCCGAACTGGTTGAGGGCGCCGGCCAACGAACCTGGGGCGATGTTGAAGTCCACTTGCTCTGCCGCCTGCACCCAGGCCGACGCGAGCACCCAAGGTGCGGTGACGGTGAGGCTGGCGATGCCTTGGATGACGGCCAGGGCCAGTGATGTTTTTAATGTTGTACGCGGCTGCATGCCTGTTTCCCCAGTGAAGGTAGTGTCTGGGGATATAAGTCTCGTGAGATGGGCAAACGGACCACCTGGGCGCGAAATAAATTCAAACCATGCTCTGACGGGGCTTGAGGGTGACCCAGAAGCGGGTGAAGTGCTGCACATCCAGCTTGAGGGTGTGCGCCAGCGCCGCCAGGATGCGGTCGGTGTCCGTCAGCGGAAAGGTGCCGGATACTCGCAGGCCGCTCACGGCCGGGTCACACGACAGGCGCCCGCGACGATAGCGGCCGAGCTCCTCAAGGAAGTCGTCCAGGCGCATGCCCTGAGCGACGATCATGCCGCGGCTCCAGGCCAATTCACCGTCCCGTTGCGGGCGGCGGGCGAGCAAGGTGTGGGCATCAAAGCTGATCAGTTCGCCCCCTTGCAACACCAGGCTGCGGGAGGGGATTTGCACCGACAGCGCACCGTGGTCGGCACCCAATTGGGTGAAGCCGCTGCGCTGGCGCACGCTGAAACGCCCACTGACGGCGCGGGTCAGGCCTTCGGCGGTCTTGACCCACAACGGGCGGATTTCACTGGGGTTGGGGTCCACCAGGATTTCGCCGCGCAGCACGTGGATCTGGCGCAGCTTCGGGGTGTACTTCACATCAATGGCGGTGTCGGTGTTGAGCTGCACCTGGGTGTTGTCCGCCAGGTCGATGCGCCAGCGCTCGCCGACGGTGGTGCTGTAGTCGCTGGTCCAGTGTTGCAGCAGTTCGGTGTCCTTGACGCTCCAGGCGGTGGTGCCCGCCGCCAGCAGTACAGCCAGGTGCTTGACCACTTGGCGACGGGACAACGCCGGCAGCAACGCCGCGCTGACCAGGGCTTGATGGGCCGGCGCGCGTACATCCTGCATGCGCTGGAAAAACCGTTGGGAATGCTGCCAGGCCCGTTCATGGGCCGGGTCTTCTTCACGCCAGCGCTGCCAGTCGGCGCGGGTTTGCTCGCTGACATCCGGCGCCTGCAATTCCAACTGCCAGTGCATCGCCTGCTCGGCGGCTTCCAGGGAGACGGTCATGGGCGTTGGCTGTCCAGCAGAATGCACTGCGCACCGGCCTTGATGATGTAGCGCTTGACCGTGGTGATGCTGGCACCCAGGCGTTCGGCAATTTCGCCGTGGCTGAGGCCGTCAAGTTGCGACCACAGGAACGCTTGGCGCACCGGCAGGGCCAGGCGGCTGAGGGCTTCGTCGAGGGCGGTGAGGGTTTCCAGCAGGATCCACTGGGTTTCGGCGCTGGGGGCGGACGCTTCGGGCAACAGCGCCAGGGCTTGCAGGTAGGCTTTTTCCAGCTTTTGCCGGCGAAAGTGGTTGGACAATACGCTTTGCGCCACCTTCGCCAGGAAACTGCGGGGCGCTTGCACTTCAATCGGCTGGTTCTTGGCCAACAGCCGCAGGAACGTATCCTGGGCCAAATCGGCAGCGCTTTGCGAGCAGTTCAAGCGACGCCACAACCATTGCTGCAACCAGCGGTGTTGCTGCTGGTACAGGGTGGCCAGGTCAGTAGGGCTTACCGTTGGAGTCGAAGACATGGTGGGCGCGCGCGAAGAATGATGCGCAAATGATAACGGTTATCACATGCTGCGCAATGCCATCACTGCAACTTTCTGCTCAAGGAGCCGGGTGAACGGCTCCTGGCGTGGCTCAGTCGTCCAGTTGTTGCGGGGCGGGATTGCTCCCCGGTTTGGCAGGTTTAGCCGGTTTGGCGCCCTTGGCTGGCGCCGGTGCCACGGGTTGCGGTTCGGCGGCGGCAGCGGCTTCTTTTTCGGCCATGGGCATCTGGTCGATAGCGCTAAAAAACGCCTTCAGGTCGAGGGTATCCGGCGGTACGGTCTTCTCGAGTTTCTTCTCACCATCCTTGCCCACCAGGATCACTTTGGTACCACTGCCGGCGCCGAGCTTGAGGGCGCGGATCAGGGCGTTGGTTTCCGGTGGGGTGAGTTTCTTGTTGTCCTTCGGGTCCTTGGCGAGCTTTTCGCCTTCGGCACCGATGCTGCCGAACGACACGGTGTAGAACACCATATTGCGTTCTTCAAAGGACTGCTTGGTGGCAGGTTCTTCCAGTTGCTTTTTCAGGGTGGCCAGCGTGGGGTTGCCAGCGTCGAGTTCCACCACCACCAGCGGACGGGCCTTGCCCAGGTCCTGCTTGAGCGGGTTGATATCATCAGCGGCCAACAGCGGCCCCGTAAAAGCCATCAAGGTAGCCAGGGTCAGCGACCGGATGAGCATGCGCACCTCCTTTGAATTCCATGCAGGGTTCTTGAGTTTCATGTCTGCGACAGCCAAATTCAAGGATGATTCCTACAGCGGTTCAAGAAAGCGTAGGCCAGGACGCCCGCTGCGCAAGGCCTTGAGTGGTGGCGGCGGTGATTGTTTCCACTGATTACGGAAACATCATGAGACCTTCCACTCAGGCCAATGCCGCGCAAACACGGGGGCCACAATGGGGTCGGCATCCACCTGCGCCAGCGTCTGCGCAAAGCCTGGCGCCAAGCCGCTCAACGCCTCACGCGCTTCGTCCCAGCGCGACACCGCCGCCGCCATCAAGCCCAATGCATTGGGCACACCGCTGGGCGCAAACAACTGCTCGGCGAACTGATCGGCAAACACCACCCAGGCCTGATGCAGGTAACGCCGGGTACCGGTGACCAGTTGCGCCTGCACTGTTTTATTGACGTCCCCCAGCCAGCGTTGCGGGTAGTCGATGATGCCGATGGCCGAGTAGCAGTTGGCCGCGATGTACACCAGGCCACGGATGATCTGCGCGCGGTTGCCGGCCAGCAGGTCGGCGTTGGGGTATTTCAGGCCCAGATGGATGAGGATCGCGCTGCTTTCGGTCAGCACCTGGCCATCGGGCGTCAGCAGCGTCGGCACCTGCTTGAGCGGGTTGATACGCGCCAGTTCGTCGCTGCCCTCGCCCTCGGCCCATGAAGCCGCGTCTATTCGCCGCCATTGCACTGCGCAACGCTGCAGGGCGATTTCGATCATGCAGGAGCCGGATTCGTCGATACCGTAGAGGGTGTACATGGGGCTTGATCCTGTTGTAGTGAGCGGACTTGTCCCGCGCTGGGCTGCGAAGCGGCCCTAACTCGGTCGATGCATTCTTCCAGGTAGAACCTAGTCGCATGATAGACCGCCTTCGCGAGCAAGCCCGCTCCCACACTTGAACCGATTTACACCCAGTAAAAATAGCCCGACTGCCAGGCAGTCACGGGAGCAAGCTCCCTCGCCACAGGTCCGGCAGCAATGCTCAGTTGTGTAGATACCTATGCGGCGCGGGACAAGCCCGCTCACTACAACCAAAGGGGGCCGAGATTGGATGGGGTAAATCAAGCGTTTTAAAACAAGCCCATCTGCCCGCCCACCAGGGTGCTGAAATCGTCATCCACAAACGGCAGGATCGCGTCGGCCACCGGTTGCAGTTGCCGGGTCACGTAATGATCGTAGTCGATGGGCGCTTGGCGCACCTCCAGTGGCTCCGGGCCGTTGACGCTGATCACGTAGCTGATCCAGCCACCGCGCTGGTACTGGCGCGGGCGGCCCAGGCGGTCGTTGTAGTCATCGGCCAGGCGTGCGGCGCGCACGTGGGGTGGCACGTTGCGTTCGTAGTCGTCCAGGCGGCGGCGCAGGCGCTTGCGGTAGATCAGTAATTCGTCGAACTCACCGCTCAAGGTGCGGCGCACGTAGTCGCGAATGTAGTCCTGGTGCGGCTGGCGATGGAAGATGCGCTGGTACAGCTCCTGCTGGAAGCGCCGGGCCAGGGGCGACCAGTCGCTGCGCACGGTTTCGAGGCCCTTGTAGACCATTTCTTCGCTGCCATCGCTGCGCGTCACCAGGCCAGCGTAGCGTTTTTTGCTGCCCTCTTCGGCGCCACGGATGGTGGGCATCAGGAAGCGGCTGAAATGGGTTTCGTATTGCAGTTCCAGAACACTTTGCAGGCCGAGTTCGTTGCGCAGGTGCTCGCGCCACCAGTCGTTGACGTGCTGCACCAAGGCCCGGCCGATACGGCTGGCGTCTTCTTGGGAATGGGCACTGCCCAGCCAGACGAAGGTGGAGTCGGTGTCGCCGTAGATCACTTCATAGCCCTGGGCTTCGACCAGTTCGCGGGTCTGACGCATGATCTGGTGGCCGCGCATGGTGATGGACGACGCCAGCCGCGTATCGAAGAACCGGCAACCGCTGGAACCGAGCACGCCGTAGAAGGCGTTCATGATGATTTTGAGGGCCTGGGACAGCGGCGCATTGTGTTCACGCTTGGCCTCTTCGCGGCCTTCGGAAACCCGCGCAACAATGGACGGCAAGCAATGTCGGGTACGGGAAAAACGCGCGCCGCGAAAGCCTTCTACCGAGTCACTGTCATCGGGGTATTTAAGGCCTTCGATCAGGCCCACCGGGTCGATGAGGAAGCTGCGGATGATCGACGGGTAGAGGCTTTTGTAGTCGAGCACCAGCACCGACTCATAGAGACCAGGGCGTGAGTCCATGACGAAACCACCGGGGCTGGCCTGGGGCGGTTTGTCCCCCAGGTTCGGCGCGACAAAGCCCTGGCGGTGCATCAGCGGCATGTACAAGTGGGTAAACGCGGCGACCGAACCACCGTTGCGATCGGCCGGCAAGCCGGTGACGCTGGCCCGTTCCAGCAAAAACGTGAGCAGCTCGGTCTTGGTGAAGATCCGCGTGACCAGTTCGCAGTCCTTGAGGTTGTAGCGCGCAAGCGCGGGCTTGTCTTCGGCGAACATGCGGTTGATTTCGTCCATGCGCTGGTACGGCGTGGAGATGTCCTTACCCTCCCCCAGCAGGGTTTGCGCGACATTTTCCAGGCTGAAGGATTCGAAACTCCACGTGGCCGAACGCAAGGCTTCGATGCCGTCGATGATCAACCGCCCGGCCGCTGCCGCGAAGTAGTGGCTGCGGCTGCCGTGTTCGCGCCAGGCCATGGGCTCGGCGCCACGGCCGAGCAGCAGCGGCACGTTGAGGCGTTGGGCGTGTTCGTGGAGTACGCGCAGGTCGAACTGCACCAGGTTCCAGCCGATGATCGCGTCGGGGTCGAAGGTGGCGATCCACTGGTTGAGGCGTTCAAGCAGTTGGGCGCGGGTGTCGCAGTAGTCGAGCTTGAAGTCCACTGCATCGGGTTTGTTCGGCGGGCCGAGCATGTACACCTGGCGCTCGCCGCAGCCTTCAAGGGCGATGGAATACAGGTCGCCCTGGGCGGTGGTCTCGATGTCCAGGGACACCAGTTTCAGCGGCGGCCGGTAGCCGGGCGCGGGTTTCATCTGGGCTTGCGTCAGCGTGCCATCAGCGTCCGCAGTACCGCCGAACCACACGGGCGCGGTGATAAAACGCTCCATCATGTAGCGCTCCGGTGGGCGCACGTCGCCTTCGTACACATCCACACCGGCGGCTCGCAGGCGTTTTTCCACGTCCATCAACTGGCGGTGCTGGCGGGTGTAGAGGCCGAGGACGGGGCGATGATGAAAGTCGCACAGTTGCAAGGGGCGCAATTCTATCTCGCGCTCGCCCTTGAGCAGCCAGTCCAACGGCTTGCGATGAGCCTCGGGGATAAACACCACGGAGGTCTGCATGGGGAGGCGGACAAACCTTGGGCCAGTGTCGGTGGCCAACCAAAAGCTGACCTCCGTGCCCAACGGGGTATCACGCCAATGCCGGGTCAGGACAAAACCCTGCTGTAAATCCACCGTACCGCACCTCAGGAATCGCTTTCAGGGCGTGATTCTACTCGGCTATGCGCGCGTGAAGACCGCACAGGTAAATATTTGTTGCGGGATGTTAATAACAATTACTATCATTCGCGCCGGAGTCGTATCCGCGCAGCGAGGACGCGCAACGTTTGTTGCCCTATTCCTCACTTTGACGGTTCACCGTCAGGATCGACCATGCCCACCCGTACGCCATTCGCTGTGCCGTTGCGCCCGACCTTGCTCGCCCTTTGCTGCTCCCTGAGCCTTACTGCTCACGCCGCAACCCCAGTCACCACGCAGGATGCGAACAACAGTCAGGACGACAACACACTGGAATTGGGTGCCACCACCATCAACGCCGACGCCCCCACGCCAAGCGCCCTGCCCCCGGTGTATGCCGGCGGCCAGGTAGCACGCGGCGGGCAATTGGGTGTACTGGGCAACCAGGACATCATGGACGTGCCGTTCAGCATGTCTTCCTACACCGAGAAACTGATCCGCGACCAGCAGGCCGAAACCGTCGGCGATGTGCTGCTCAATGATGCGTCCGTGCGCCAGGCCTCGGGCTATGGCAACCAGTCGCAGGCTTTTGTGATTCGTGGCCTGCCCCTCAATGGCGACGATATTTCCCTCAACGGGTTGTACGGCATCCTGCCGCGCCAGCTGATGTCCACCGACGCCCTGGAACGGGTTGAAGTGTTCAAGGGCCCCAACGCCTTTATCAACGGTGTGACCCCGGGCGGGTCAGGCATCGGTGGCGGTGTGAACCTGCAAGCCAAGCGCGCCGATGATGTGCCGTTGCGCCGCTTCAGCACCGACATCAGCAACGACGGCCGGGTCGGCGAACACCTGGACATCGGCCAGCGCTTTGGCGAAGACAACCGCTTTGGCGCACGGGTGAATATTTCCCAGCGCGAAGGCGATACCGGCACAGACCACGAAAGCCAGCGCTCCAAACTGTTTTCGGTGGGCCTGGATTATCGCGGCGACGCGCTGCGTGTGTCGGGTGACTTTGTGTACCAGAAGCAGCAAGTCAACGGCGGGCGCAACTCGGTGTTTCTCGGTAGTAACCTGACCAGCATCCCCAAAGCGCCCTCGGCCGACACCAACTACGCGCCAAGCTGGGCCACCACCAGCCTGGAAGACACCTTCGGCATGCTGCGTGGCGAGTACGACCTCAACGACAACTGGACCGCCTATGTCGCAGGCGGCGCCAAGCACACCAACGAGATTGGCCGCTATTCGTCCACCACGCTGAATGACACCGCCGGCAACGCTACGGTGACCGGCTCGCGCATCGCCCATCAGGAAGACAACACGAGCCTGATGGCCGGCCTCAACGGCAAGTTCCAGACCGGCCCGGTCAGCCACAAGTTGAACTTCGGTTTGACCGGCATCTGGACCCAGGCGCGCAACGCCTATGACTTCGACTTCACCGGGCACGCGAGCAATATCTACAACCCGGTCGAGGTGGCTGAACCGGTCAAGGGCAGCTCCACCGGCGGCGACATGAACGACCCAGGCATCACCGCCAAGACCTTCGCCCGCAGCGCGGCGGTGTCGGACACCTTCGGCTTTATGGATGACCGCTTGCTGTTCACTGCAGGCCTGCGTCGCCAGGAACTGGTGGTGCAGGGTTATGCCTACGGCACGGGTGAGCGTAACGCGAGCTACGACAAGTCGATCACCACGCCGGTGTATGGCCTGGTGTTCAAGCCGTGGGATCACGTGTCGTTTTATGCCAACCGCATCGAAGGACTGGCTTCGGGCCCGACTGCGCCGGAGACGGCGGCCAATGGCACTACACTGACCAACCATGGCCAGACCTACGCCCCTGCCCGTTCGAAGCAGACCGAGGCCGGGGTCAAGGTGGACATGGGCAGCTACGGCGCGACACTGGGGGTGTATCGCATCGAGCAACCGACCCAGGGTTACTCCCAACTGAATGCGGATAACAGCACGACCTATGTGTTCCAGGGTAATCAGGTCAACAAGGGCGTAGAACTCAATGTCTTCGGTGAGCCGTTGCCGGGCCTGCGTTTGCTGGGCGGCGCGACGGTGATCCACACCGAAGTCAGCGGCACCGCCGGCGGCGCCAACGACGGCAACCGCGCCATTGGCGTGCCGACGTTCCAACTGAACGCCGGGGTGGATTGGGATGTGCCGGGCCTGCAAGGCGTGAGCGTCAACGGGCGCATGCTGCGCACTGGCGGCCAGTATGCCGACGCGGCCAACACCTTGAGCCTGCCGACCTGGAACCGCTTCGACGTAGGCGCCCGTTATAACTTCAAGGTCGATCAGCGTGACGTGACGCTGGGCGCCACCGTGGAGAACGTCGCCAACACCCGGTACTGGGAATCGGCGCTGGGCGGTTACTTGACCCAGGGTGATCCGCGTGTGGCCAAGCTGTCGGCCACCGTGGACTTCTGATCATCCGCGGGTGGCGGCCAAGGCGGCCACCCGCTGTGGGTTACCAGTCGTAAGACATTTCCAACGATGCCGTACGCTCCTGCCCGTAGTAGCAACCAAACGCGTAGTTGCACGACGACACGTACTCGCGATCAAACAGGTTCTGTACGTTCAGGCTGGCTTCTGCGCCCTTGAGCGTGGAGCTGACGCGCCCCAGGTCGTAGCTGATGGTCGTGTCATACACCACGAACGATGGCGTCTTGAAGGTATTGCCTGAGTCGCCGTACTTCTTGCCGGTATAACGCGCACCACCGCCAACGGTCAGACCAACCAGGGCATCGCTGGCAAAGTGGTAATCAACCCAGGTGCTGGCCGACCATGGCGCCTGGGATTCGTTACGGTTGCCTTGGTTGCCATAGGTACTCTTGGTGTAGAACGAGTCCAGATAGGCCAGCGCGCCGATCACCTCGAACTGACCGATGTGCGTCTTGCCCTCGAACTCGACGCCGCGTGAGCGCACCTCACCTTCTTGCAGTTGGTATTCCGGGTACTCGATGTCACCGGTGAGCACGTTCTTTTGCTTGATCTGGTACACCGATAACGTCAACAACGAACGGTCATTGGGCTGGTATTTCACGCCGGCTTCGTACTGTTCACCTTCCACCGGCTTGAACGCCGAAGCACCGCGCTGCGGGGCCTGGCTGCCGATGCTGGGAAAGAACGATTCGGCGTAACTCACGTACGGCGCCAGGCCAAAATCGGTGAGGTAGGTCAGGCCGATCCTGCGCGTGAGCTTCTTGTCTTTCTGGCTGACGGTGCTGTTGGCCAAGAGGTCGCGGTTTTCCACTTCAGCCCAGTCTTCACGCAGGCCGACGGTGAGGATGAAGCGGTCCAACTTGATCTGATCCTGCGCGTACAAACCGGTCTGCTTGATGGTGTTGTCCCACTTGGTGGTAAGAGGGGGCTGGCCAAGGGTGTGGTAGTTGGTGGGGTTGTACAGGTCGATGACCTCCACGCCGTACAGGTTGTAGCCCTGGTACTTGCGGGTGAACTGGCGGTAATCGACACCGGTAAGCAGGGTGTGGTCCAGGGCGCCGGTGGCGAACTTGAATTGCAGGTTGTTATCGATGGTGTACGCCGAGTTGTGCTGGTTCCAGTCCAGCTTGGTACGGGTGGCGCGGGTGTCGTCGGTGCTGCCGTCGGCACGGGTGACGAAACGGTTCAGGTAGAAGCCTTTATAGCGGTCGTTGACGTCGGTATAGCGCGCAGTCTGGCGGTATTCGAGGTTGTCGTTGAAGGCGTGGGAGAAGTCATAGCCCAGCACGTATTGATCGCGGATGTAGTTGTTCCAATCCGAGTCGCCAAGGAACGTATCGCGGTCGATGTGCTTGCCCTGGGCGTTGCGGTACAGCGTGCCGATGGCGGGCAGCGCTTGGTAGTCGGCCAGGGACTTGTCGCGCTGCAACTGGGCGTAGACGGTCAGTGCGGTGTCGTCGTTCGGTGCCCAGGTTAGGCTGGGGGCAAGCAAGGTGCGGCTGTCGGTGGCGTGATCGACCATCTCGTTGCCGTTGCGCGCCAGGGCGATCAGGCGATAGCTCAGGGTCTTGGCTTCGTCGATGGGGCCACTGAAATCCAGCGCACCATTGACCCGGTCGTAGCTGCCAAGACCGAATTTGACCTGGTGCCGGGCTTCGGTGGTCGGGCGCTTGGAGACCATGTTGATCATGCCGCCGGGCTGGTTCTGCCCATAGAGCACCGATGCCGGGCCTTTGAGCACTTCGATGCGTTCCAGGGTGTAGGGGTCGATCTGCGGCGCGCCGCCCAGGCTGCCGGCGTACGGCAGGTAGGCGCCGTCGAGGTACAGCAAGGTCGGGGCGAACCCACGGCTGGCGACTTCATCGGCGATGGTGTTGCGGTCGGTGTAGCCGTTGGTGTCGACGCCCGGCGTGTAGCGCAACGCCTGGGTGAGGTTGCGAGCGCCTTGCACGGCGATCTGGTCGGCGGTGACCACGTTGACCGTCTGCGGGATTTCGAGGATCGGGGTGTCGGTCTTGGTGGCCGTGCCGCTGCGTGTGGCGACATAACCGTCCACCGGGCCCCAGGCGTTTTCGCTCACTTGCCCGGTGATGTTGGTAGGGCTGAGGTTCAGCGCACTGCCTTCGGGCAACGGGTACAGGCTCCAGGTGCCATTGTCGGTGACGATCAACCCCAGACCACTGCCTGCCAGCGCCTGCTGCGCGGCTTGCTCGGGCGTCAACTGGCCATGCACGGCCGCGGCGCGGCGCCCTTGCAACAGCGTCGGGGTAACCGACAACGTGCGCCCGCTCTCGCGGGACAGGCGACTCAAGGTCTCGCCGAGGGAAGCCGCCGGCAGGTCAAAATACTGGGTGGTGTCCTGGGCCGCGGCGGGCTGACCGATAACAGCCAGGGTAATGGCCAGCGTCAACAGGCAAGGACGGATCATCAAGGGTGCCATAAGGGGTGGATACTCGTTGTCAGGTGGGCGTTCTCTAACCCTGACTCGCGAGACGAGCGATCCCCTCACGGTGCTTGAAAATAATCGGTTAACGCACGTCGATCAGCGTCAACCAGGGGCCGTAGTGCCGGATGCGCAGCGGGAAGGTCTGTGCCAGGGATTGCAGGGTGCGCTCGGCATCGTCCAGCGGGTACACCCCGTAGACATGCATCGCGGCCGCCTGCGGGCTGATGCGCAGCACCCCCCGGCGATAGGGGCGCAAGGCATCGATCAGCATACCGAGAGGCTCGTCGCGGATGTCGATGCGCCCGTCACGCCAATCCACCCGCCCGGCCACCGACAGCGGCACAGGACGCACCACGCTCTCGCTGAACCACGCGGCCTGCCCCGCCTCCACACGTCGCTGGTTGCCGCCCACTGTGGTGACCTGCACGCTGTGCAACTGCACCGACGTAAGGCTGCCGGTCGCCTCCTGGCTGACCATGAATTGCGTACCCAGGGCCTGGACCTCGCCCTGGGCAGTGGTGATCACAAAGGGGCGGCGCGTGTCGGTGGCCACGTCTACAAACACCTGGCCTTCACGCACGTGCACAACGCGGCGTTGGTCGGTGAAACGGATATCCACCGAGCTGCGGGCGTTGAGGCTCAGGCGCGTGCCATCGGAGAGTTCGAAGGTTTGACGTTCGCCGGTGGCCGTATGCCGGTCGGCCCACACACCGCTCAGTGGCTGGATACGATCAAGCACGGCAGCACCGCTGGCACCAAACACCATCAAGGCCAGCCCACCGCGCAGCACGTTGCGGCGCGATACGGCATCCGGCGTCATCAACGCCTTGGAGGCCGCGCGCAACTGGCCGGGGCTCTGGGCCTCGATGCGCTGCAAATCGGCAATTGGCTGTTGCAATAGGCTGCCCACGCGCTGCCAGGCGGCGGCGTGCTGCGGGCTGGCGCGCAACCAGGCTTCGAAGGCTTGATGCAGGCTGGGGTCTTCGCCAGCGGCTTCCAGGCGCAGCAGCCAATCGACAGCGTCGCGGGTGGTAGCGTCGACCTTGGCGTGGGTCATGCCAGGTCTGCCGATTCGGCCAGGCAATGCAGGAACGCCCGGCGCAGGTCACGTTCGACGGTGGCGAGGGAAACGTTCAATTGCTGCGCGATCATCGGTTGGGACAAGCCTTCGAGGCGGCTGAGGATAAAGATCTGGCGCACACGCGCAGGCAAGCCATTGAGCAGGCGGTCGATGCTTTCCAAGGCTTCGCGCACCAGCGCCAGGTCTTCTTCCGAAGGGCTGTAGCGCTCCGGCAGCAGGGCCAGGCTGTCGAGGTAGCTTTGCTCCAGGCGCTTGCGTCGCCAGAAACTGAACAGCAACCGCCGCGCCACCGTGCTGAGGAACGCACGCGGCTCCTCAAGCTGGGTGAGCTGGCGCGCATCGAGCACGCGGATGAAGGTGTCCTGGGTCAGGTCGGCGGCATCCTGGGGGCACTTCAACTGGCGATACAGCCACGCGCGCAACCAACGATGGTTATCGTCATAGAGCGCGGCGAGCAAGGCCTTGGGATCAGTGGGTGTGGACACGCAAACTGCCAGACGTTAATGATAATTCATCTCATTATCTGCGTAGACCGTGACGCATTGCAATCGCTAAAACACGGGCCGATGAACTCACCACAACAGTCTTTGAATCACGCCTGGCTCAGGTAGGCTTCGATGTTGCCCATTTGCTCATCCCAGCCACGGGAATTCATCTTGAACGCTTTTTGCCGACGCGCTTCGGGCACCGTGTCAAAGCCGGACTCCACCACCCGCAGCAGAATGCCTGGGGCGCGGTCCTCAATCGTGAATTCCACCAACGTCGGGGTTTCCTGGTCGTAGTCGACGCCCCGCTCCACCGCGAAGGGGTGCCACCAGAACGAGAACAGCGTTTGCGGCAGGATGCGTTCGATCTTGGCCTTCCAAATCACATGTTCGTAACCTGGATAGGTGATCGGCGCTTCAAGGGTTTGACCCGCCGTGAAGGTATTGCCTTTGAGGGCGACGCCAAACCAGTTGCCGAATTGTTCGGCGTCGGTCAGTGCCTCCCACACCTGTTTACGTGACGCGTTGAGCAGGACTTTTCGTTCGATGCGATCCAAAACATGCATAAGTCACCTCCTCCAATGACAGTAGGCGACATCGACCAATGCGCAACCTTTCAGTCACGCATTGGCATGGCTACGGGATCTTTTACGGCCCGGAGTAGTTGATCTGTGTGGTGCACAGTGTGGCCGCGAGCGGTAGATTGTCTACCTCTCCCCCAAGGTGATTCACCATGACTCAGCCGCTACATGGAAGTTGTTTCTGCAAGGCCGTGCAGTATCAGTTGGACCGCCTGGATATGCCCATCAGCCACTGCCATTGCCAAAGCTGCCGCAAGGTCCATGCAGCAGCCTTCGTTTCAACGGCGGGCGTGATGCGCGAGCACTTTCGCTGGACCCAGGGCGATGCACTGCTATCGTCACTTGAATCTTCGCCGGGTAAATTCAGGCATTTCTGCTCGCGCTGTGGCACACATCTGATGGCCGAACGTGGGCATCAACCCCACGTGATAGTGCGAGTGGCGACGCTGGATGATGATCCAGGCGTCAGACCCACTTCGCACATCTGGACGGCCCACGCTATGCCCTGGCTGGCCTATGAAGGTGTAGAGCAATGGGACGAATGGAAGGTTTGACTTAAACCTTCGGGTCTCCTGGCGCTTTGGCCGGCGTGGCGTATTGCGGCTTAAGGTGACCTTCCTGGTCAAGCAGCCAGGCGTCCATGATCTGGCGTACCACCGGGCCTGCCACGCGGCCGCCGGCCTCGCCGTTTTCGATCATCACCGAGATCACGATTTTCGGGTGTTCGGCAGGCGCGAAGCCAACGAACAACGCGTTGTCACGATGACGCTCCAGGGTTTTGTTACGGTCATAGCGCTCGCCCTGCTTGATCGCCACCACTTGCGCGGTACCACTCTTGCCGGCGATACGGTATTGCGCACCCTGCGCGGCAGCACGGGCGATACCACGTGGGTCGTGCATCACGAGCTGCATGCCATGGTTGACTTGTTCCCAGTCACGCTGATCCTTGAGGACCACATTGGGCATCGGGTTTTCGTCCACCGGTGGCACGCCGTTGATGGTCTTGGCCAGGTGCGGGCGGTTCCACACGCCTTTGTTGGCGATCAGTGCGGTGGCCTGGGCCAGTTGCAACGGCGTGACCTGCATGTAGCCCTGGCCGATCCCGAGGATCACGGTTTCACCGGGAAACCAGGGTTGACGTCGGGTGGCACGCTTCCAGGCCTGGGAGGGCATCAGGCCGGCGGATTCTTCGAACATATCCAGCGAGACTTTTTGGCCGAGGCCGAATTCGGCCAGATAGTCGTGCAAGCGGTCGATGCCCAGCTTGTGGGCCAGGTCGTAAAAGTAGGTGTCGTTGGAGCGCATGATGGCAGCGTCCATGTCTACCCAGCCGTCGCCGCTGTGGTTCCAGTTACGGTATTTGTGATCAAAATCGGGGAGCTGGTAGTAACCGGGGTCGAACACGCGGGTTTGGGCCGTGACGACACCACTGTCGAGACCGGCGATGGCCACTTCGGGCTTGATGGTCGAGCCCGGTGCGTAGAGCCCTCTTAGGACACGGTTGAACAGCGGCCGGTCGATGGAGTCGTGCAGCGCGGCGTATTCCTTGAAGCTGATACCGGTGACGAACAGGTTCGGGTCGAAACTCGGTTTGCTGACCATGGCCAGTACTTCGCCGGTCTGCGGGTCGAGGGCCACCACCGAACCACGGCGGTCGCCCAAGGCTTCCTCTGCCGCTTCCTGAAGATGCACGTCGAGACTCAATACGATGTTTTTGCCGGGGATCGGGTCAGTGTGCTTGAGTACCCGCAGTACGCGGCCCTGGGCGTTGGTCTCGACTTCTTCATAACCGACATGGCCATGCAACTCAGACTCGTAGAAGCGTTCGATACCGGTCTTGCCGATGGACTGCGTGCCGCGGTACTCCACCGAATCGAGGGCCTTGGATTCTTTCTCGTTGATCCGCCCCACATAGCCGATGGAGTGGGCAAAGTGCGCGCCCAGGGGGTAGTGGCGGACGAATTGCGGCTCGACATCAACACCTGGCAGGCGGAACTCGTTGACGGCCAACAGCGCGATCTGTTCTTCGGTCAGCTCGTAAAACAGCGTCACGGGGACGAAGGGGTGGCGTGCCTGCTTCAACGCCTTATCGAAGACAGCGCGATCTTCGGCAGGCAGGTGCAACAGATTGACGATGGCGTCCAGCTCACCCTTGAGGTCGGTGGTGCGCTCGCGGGTGATGGTCAGGTTGTAGCTGGGGCGGTTATCGGCCAGCACTACGCCGTTGCGGTCATAGATCAGGCCGCGTGTCGGCGTAATCGGCAATACGTGGACGCGATTGTTTTCGGAAATAGTGGAGTGATAGTCGAACTGTACGACCTGCAGGAAATACATGCGCCCCACTAGCGCGCAGGTGATGCCGATCACCAACAACGCGCAGGCGAGCAGGCGCTTGTTGACCAGGCGGTTCTCTTTTTCGTGATCCTTGATGGGTATGGGTTCTGGCATTTCTACAGCATCTCGTTGAAGAAGGTCGACGCCGCGTCCTGCGGAAGAAAGGTCAATCCCTGTGAAAATGTGCTGCACCATACCAAAAATGCAGAAACACTTTGCATCGATTTCCCCAACGGCATGCTGTTTTGTCAGGCAAGCACGGATTTCGGCTCCAGGAAGGCTTCCAGGCCAAAGGTGCCGTATTCGCGGCCGATGCCGGATTGCTTAAAGCCGCCGAAGGGGGCGCGGGGTTCGTGGGCAAGGGTATTGATCAATACCCGACCGGCGTCGATATAAGCCGCCAGCGCGCGGGCCTTAGGCAGGTTGGAGGAAAGGATATAGGCCTGGAGGCCGTAGGGCGTGTCGTTGGCAATTGCCAAGGCTTCGGCCTCGTCCTTGTAGGTAATGATCGAAAGCACTGGGCCAAAGATTTCTTCACGGGCAATGGTCATTTGATTGGTGACGCGACTGAATACGGTAGGTTTGACAAACCAACCGGCTTCGATGCCATCAGGCAGCCCAGGCCCACCCACCAGAAGGTGAGCGCCCTCTTCCAGGCCGAGGTGGATGTATCGCTGAACACGCTGCCATTGCTTGAAGCTGACCATGGGGCCGACGCTGGTGTTGGGGTCTTGGGGATCGCCTGCGCGAATGTTGGCGGCGTGCTCGACGAACATCGCTTCAATTTCGGCCAAACGGTTTGCCGGGACGAGGATGCGGGTGCCGGCGATGCAGGCTTGGCCACTGTTCATGAAGCCCGCTTGAAGTGCCATGGGGATCGCTTGTTTCAAGTCGGCATCATCGAGAATCAGCACGGGCGACTTCCCACCTAATTCCAAGGTGATGCGTTTCAAGGTCTCAGCACCGGCCCGCAGGATGTGTTTACCCACGGCAGTGGAACCGGTGAATGAGATCTTGGCGATGTCGGGGTGCGTACTCAGGACGGCACCTACGGTTTCGCCACGCCCGGTGACGATGTTGAAAACTCCTGCAGGCAAGCCAGCCTGATGCAACGCCCGTGTGACGATGGCGGTTTGCAGGGCGCTCATTTCGCTGGGCTTGATCACCGCTGTGCAACCCGCTGCAAGTGCAGCGGCGAGCTTGCCGCAGATGAAGCCCGCGTTACTGTTCCAGGGCGTGATGAGCCCGGCGACGCCAAGCGGTTGCATGGTCACGTCGGCAATACCAATACGCTGGGTGAAGTCATAGTCCTGCAGCACATTCGCAGCCTCCAGCAAGACATTCGCCGCATGCTTGGCCATCCAGGCTGCACGGGAAACAGGTGCGCCGTATTCTTCGATGATGGCGGCAGTGAGTTCTGCTTCTACAGAGGCGACTGCCGCATGCATGCGCTTGAGGTAGTCGACTCGCGTGGCTTTGGAAGTGCGGGAAAACCCAGGAAAGGCCTGCTTAGCGGCTTGGATTGCGTCCAGCGCGTCCTGTTCGTCGGCCAATTTGACTTGGGCGATGACCTTGGCCGTCGCGGGGTTGTGCAGGTCGAACAACTCCATGCCATGGGGCGCGACAAATTGGCCGTTGATGTAGATCTGATTGATCTGTTGCATGGGGCCTCCGAAGGCGCTCAGGTAGTAGGCGCTACGGTAAGCCACTATGATTGGCCTGATAATCCGTACAAACCGGCATGAGCTGATGAGCGATTCAGGACAATGAATACATCTGGGCTGAATGAATTGGAAGCCGTGCTGGCAGTGGCGCGCCATCGGAGTTTTCGTGCGGCGGCGACAGAGTTGAATGTGTCGACCTCGGCACTGAGCCATTCGGTTGCAGGGCTGGAAGCGCGGATGGGCGTGCGCTTGTTCAATCGGACAACGCGCAGTGTGTCGTTGTCGGAAGTGGGCGCGGAGTTTGTCAGCACTATTACGCCGGCCCTCTCGACAATCCGTGTTGCGCTTGAGCAGGCTGGCAATCGCCAGGCGCTACCAAGCGGTACCTTGCGCCTCAATACGTCAGCAGGGGCCGCCAAACAGGTGATGCCGCTGTTGCTGGAGTACATGCGCCGCTATCCACAGATGAAGCTGGATATCGTCACTGAGGGGCGGCTAGTCGATATCGTCGCCCAGGGTTTCGATGCGGGGATTCGCTTGGGTGATAGCATCCCTCAGGACATGATCGCTGTTGATATCAGCCCGAGGCAGCGCTTTGCGGTATTGGGCAGTCCTGCTTATTTTTCCCGCCGCCCCATCCCGCTGAGTCCCTTGGACTTGAACGGTCATGAATGCATCCGCTGCCGGATGCCGAGCGGTGCTATTTATCGCTGGGAGTTCGAGCGACACGGTGAAGCCACTACCGTGGATGTGCAGGGGCCAATGACATTGGATAACCCTACCCTGATGCTTGAAGCGGCTCGGGCTGGGTTTGGGTTGGCCTATCTGACAGAGTGGAATGCGGCTGCGGATCTTGCGTCGGGAACCTTGGTGCGCGTACTAGAAGAATGGACACCATCGTTTGACAAGCTGCGCCTCTATTACCCGGGAAGGCGTCATGTGTCGGCGGGGTTGAGGGCGTTGATTGAGTTGATCAGGGAGGAAGGCTTTTAGTCGAGCTTATGACGTGAGGAGCAAGCTTAAATGTAAGCGTCTGCCGAAGTCACCTTGCATGACTCAGGCAGATACCCACTGATGCGGCAGCAGTTGGTCAATCTCACTCGCCCGCTGTGTCGGTAGCCGCGTCAGCA